>DJBQ01000085.1:0-4730 GCA_002430125.1 Rhodobacterales bacterium UBA5972 | reverse complement strand
GCTGGCGGTTCATGTAGACAATCACGATGCCACGCGATTTTATGAGCGCCTAGGGTTTTGCGAAAATCGCACCGACCGGCCATTTTTTGTTGAAGACGTTGCCTTCAACCAGCTGCGCAGTCTGTTTGACCGGGGTTAAGGTATGACAAAAACATCTGACATCATCATTATCGGTGGCGGGATGGCCGGGGTCAGCGCCGCTGCTAAATTGTCACCACATGCCTCAGTAACCGTTCTGGAACGAGAACCTTCACTGGGATATCATTCAACCGGGCGATCTGCGGCAATTTTCATTCGAAACTATGGCAACGCGACCCTGCGTGCGCTGAATGTCATTGCCGAGCCGGAATTCATTGAACCCATCGGCATATCCGACCGCACGCTTCTGTCACCGCGCGGCCAGTTACTTTTCGGCGACGACAGCGAAATCGACAAATTGCAGTCCTATGCGGATGGCTCAGACGGGTTGGTGTGGCTATCGCAGGCTGAAACCTTGGAAATGGTGCCTATACTGCGCATCGAACGCGTAGCTTCATCCATTTACGAACACAGCGCACAGGAAATTGACGTTGACAGAATGCTGCAGGGCTATGCGCGCCTTGCGCGCGCAAACGGCGCGCAGATCGAGCTGGCCCAAGGTGTTGAAAGTGTTGGTTTCACTGAAGGAATTTGGACCCTCAGAACCGCTAAAGATACCTTTCAGGCGCCCGTGGTTATCAATGCCGCAGGTGCGTGGGCCGACAATTTGGCAGTAATTGCGGGGCTAGGCCGGATGAACCTTTCGCCGCTGCGCCGCTCTGCTGTTATGATCCCCTCACCAACTGGCTATGATACCGGCCAATGGCCAGTTTTCGCTGATATAGCCGAAACGTTTTACGCTAAGCCCGGCGCTGGCCGAATAATGATCTCACCGGCGGACGAAGACCCGGTTGAACCACATGACGCATGGGCGGAAGACATGGTTTTGGCCGAGGGAATAGACAGATATGAACGGGCCGTCACCGTGCCGGTCACCCGCGTCGAACGCAACTGGGCGGGCCTCAGGACTTTTGCACCAGATCGAACACCGGTCGTCGGATTTGACCGGCGCGCGCAAGGATTTTTCTGGCTGGCAGGGCAAGGCGGTTACGGCATTCAAACTGCGCCCGCCTTATCCCAAATCACCGCAGATCTGGTATTAGGGCGAGCTGGATCGATAAAGGCGGATATACTGGCAGCGATAGCTCCCGATCGCTTTTTGGATATTTAACGCAATCCAGTCGATTTACTTGCCCGGACAAATAGGCCTTAGTGCACCTAAAGCCCGCAATGTCACCCGCCCCCTTCAGGAGCATCGAACATGTCCGAACTTTGGCACCTAACTGCCACCGAAATCGCAAATGCCGTCCACGCAAAGCAGCTTTCGGCCGTTGACGTAACCGAGGCGCATCTGGCGCGGCTGGATCAGGTCAATCCGGCACTGAACGCCGTTGTTCAGGATTGCGCAGCCCTGGCACGTGCCGCTGCCAAGGAGGTTGACGCCAAAATCGCCCAAGGCATCGATCCGGGTCCGATGGCGGGTGTTCCGGTCACAATCAAGGTCAATGTCGATCAGGTTGGACTTGCCACCACAAACGGATTGGTTTTGCAAAAGGACCTGATCGCTGACAGCGACAATCCGGTGGTTGCCAATATTCGCAAATCAGGCGCGGTCATCGTCGGGCGCACCAATACACCAGCTTTTTCGCTGCGTTGGTTCACCAAGAACAACCTGCATGGTCAGACATTGAACCCACGCGACAAATCGCTGACGCCGGGCGGTTCATCTGGAGGCGCATCTGCCGCCGTGGCAAGTGGGATTTGCGCGATTGGTCATGGCACCGATATTGGCGGGTCGATCCGCTATCCGGCCTATGCCTGCGGCCTGCATGGACTGCGCCCGACCCTGGGGCGCATTCCCGCATATAACGCGTCAGGGGCCGAGCGGAATATTGGTGGCCAACTTATGGCCGTATCCGGGCCAATTGCGCGCTCGATCGCCGACTTGCGTCTGGCGCTGAGCGTGATGGCTGCCGAAGACCCGCGTGACCCTTGGTGGGTTCCTGCACCGATGGAAGGGCCGGTATTTGCAAAACGTGTAGCTTTATGTGTGGCACCCGAAGGCATGAAAGTCGCGCCTGAAGTTAAGGCCGCTTTGATGGACGCAGCGCACAGGCTTGAGGCCGCAGGTTGGCAGGTTGAGGACATCCCAATTCCGCCAATGCAAGAAGCGGCAGACATCAATGCGCAGCTTTGGATGGCGGAAATGCGCGCAGGCGCCGCAGAAATGGTCGCGCTTGAAAACGAAGCGGATTCGCAGTTTGTGTTCGCACAGATGACGGCCCGGTCAGCCGAGATCGATATTAATGGATTGCTGAACGCGCTGAAAAATCGTGCGACGCTGGTGCGCCAATGGCAGGTTTTCCTTGCCTCGCATCCGGTTGTGCTTTGTCCGGTTTCAGGCGAACTACCGTTCACGCAACAACAGGATGTGCAATCAGAAGCCGCGTTCGAGGCGATCATGCAATCACAGCTGACGCAGTTGGCCTTACCAGCACTTGGGTTGCCCGGATTGACCGTCGCGACCGGCTATGCCGGGCAAACACCGGTAGGTGTGCAATTGATCGGCGCGCGATACCGCGAGGATATTTTGCTTGCGGCAGGGGAAGCGATCGAAGCTGCGGGGCCAAAAATAATGCCCTCTGATCCGGCATAGGTCAGGTTGCTTACAGCCGGTAAACCCGCTTGGCCGTACCGCTAAACATCGCTGTTTGGGCAACCTCGTCATAAGAGGCCGCGATCTTTTTCAGGCCGTTCCACAGAACCGGATAGCTGATCGAAATCCGATCAACTGGAAAGTTGCTTTCGAACATGCAACGTTCCGGCCCGAAACAGGCGATCATATAGTGGTACCATTCCGCCTGTGTTTCGACAAATTCGTCTGAACTTGGCGGCCACGCGCGTTCATGCCAGCCCCAGCCATTATCCGGCATCGCCAGACCACCAAGCTTTGCAATCACATTCGGTGCCTCGGCAAGCACGGCGACCTGATCCTTCCAAGCTTTGAAAATCTCGTGGCGCTTGCCCTTGAAACGACCGACGCCAAGCGGCGTGCCAAAGTGATTCAGCACCAGCGTCGTCTGAGGAACCGCGCGGGCCATTTCGGCAAAATCTTCGGTCAAAGGGTGATAATGCCACGTATCATATGTCAGCCCGCGTTCCCCAAGCCGGGCCAGTCCGCGACGAAACGCCGGGTCTGAATATTGCCCTTCGTATCCCCGCCCAGGGATCATTAATGCCGCCAAATCACGATCCCACGCACCGGCATGTCTGATCCCACGAAACAGGCCCTGAGCCGCCGCTTCATGCGCATCCAAAACCTGATCCAGTTCAGGGTTTCGCAAATCCGCATGACTGATAATTGCGGCAATCTGGGCGCGATCAGGATGTGCACGCGCCTGTTCGGCAATCGCTGCAACATACCGCGTTTCGCCAACCGGCTGCATCATTTCGGGCAGAGTCTCGTCATAGGACGAGCGGCATTCGATAAAGACCGTTTGGGTTATATTATGGCCGGATTGCGTATCTGCCCACAATTGATCAAGCTCGTACGCGTACCCGCCCCGGTTCCAAAAATGGTGATGTGGGTCGATGATTTCGCGGTCAGGATCAATGATGTCTTCCTGGACCTGCGCCAGCCATTCGTGTCGAAGGCCCATCCGGGCGACCAGAAAAGGATCGTTTTCCACGCTATTTCACCTTCTTGCTGACAGGTCGCAGCAAGCCTTCTTGGGCAACACTCGCCACCAGCCGCCCGTCCTGCGCATAAATCGCGCCCCGGTTGAAACCGCGCGCCCCGCCGGTAAACGGGCTGTCCATCGTGTAAAGGTGCCATTGGTCAAATTGCACTGGTCCGTGAAACCACATCGCGTGATCCAGACTGGCCGACATAAACCCACCAGTGAACCAGGTCAGCCCGTGCGGGCGCAGCGACGAACCCAGCAGGTTCATATCGGACGCATAGGCCAGCAGGCATTGTTGCATCACGGCATCCGCTCCCTCGGCGCCAGGCATCCGAAACCACAGGCTGTTGGCATCGTCCGCCGGTTTGGGCTTCAGAAAATCCTGTGGGCTGACTTCGCGAATATCAATCGGTCGCGGTCGCAGGAAATCAGCGCGCCATTTTTCACTGATCTGATCGGCAAATTTTTCCCGCAATTCTTCGCGTGACGGAAATCCTTCGGGGCCTTCCACCGAGGGCATCGAGTGCTGATGTTCCCATCCTTTTTCATCAATTTGAAACGACGCCGACATGTTCAGGATCTGCTTGCCGTGTTGAATCGCAATCACCCGTCTTGTGGTGAAACTGCCGCCATCACGGGCGCGCTCGACGCTGTAGATCACCGGGATTTTCGGATCCCCCGGGCGGATGAAATAAGCATGCAGAGAATGGCAGAGCCGACCTTCAACCGTCCGGTAAGCTGCGGCAAGCGCTTGGGCGATAACATGGCCGCCAAAAATGCGAACACTGGTTTCGCCGCCTGAACCAATGCCGCGAAACAGGTCCACTTCCAGCCGTTCAACATCCAGTAAGTTCAATAATTCTTCGACGGCTTCAGTCATTAGATGCTCCGCTGGGTTTCAGTCAGGATAGGCTGTGCGTGGGCCGAACTCCACCGTTACGTTGCGCGTGAATTGGCATAGTCGATAAA
>DJBQ01000120.1:13946-14804 GCA_002430125.1 Rhodobacterales bacterium UBA5972 | reverse complement strand
ATCGACCACTTGGTCAAATTGGGTGAACCGGGCAAGGGCGGCATTGACCATCGGTTCTGCCGCGGCAACTGCGCCGCCTTGGGAAACGGCAGAAACGCGGCCGCCGTCGGGCTGGGGCTGGGATTGTTGCGCGCGACTGCCACCACCACCGCTCGGGGCTTGCGTTTGTCCGCCACCGCCACCGCCGGGATTGGGCGTTGGTGCCGACTGCAATTTGCGCACCAAATCCTCGGGTGTGGGCAGGTCGGCCACGTGCGTTAAGCGAATGATCGCCATTTCTGCAGCCATCATTGAATTTGGCGCTAGCGCCACTTCTTCCAGTGATTTCAACAACATCTGCCACATGCGCGTCAAAACCCGCATCGGCAGACGGGCCGCCATGTCTTTGCCGCGCTCGCGTTCGCTTGGCCCGACGGTCGGGTCATCAGCGGCTTCGGGGGTGATCTTGATAACACTGGTCCAATGGGTGATTTCAGCCAGATCGCGCATCACCGCCATCGGGTCGGCCCCATCAGCATATTGCCCGGACAGTTCCGCCAGCGCACCCGCGGCGTCGCCCTGCATGATCATGTCAAACAGATCCAGAACACGGCCCCGGTCGGCAAGGCCCAGCATGGCGCGCACCTGATCGGCGCTGGTTTCCCCGGCCCCATGCGCAATCGCCTGATCCAGCAGGGAAACCGCATCGCGCATCGAGCCTTCGGCAGCGCGGGTGATCAGCGCCAGTGCATCGTCGGCGATTTCGACATTCTCCAACGTCGCCATCTTGCGCAGATAGGCGATAGTGTCTTCGGGCTCCATCCGCCTGAGGTCAAACCGCTGGCAACGCGACAGAACCGTCACCGGAATTTTGCGAAT
>DJBQ01000120.1:10177-13761 GCA_002430125.1 Rhodobacterales bacterium UBA5972 | reverse complement strand
TCGGTGGTGGCAAAGATGAATTTCACATGCTCGGGCGGTTCTTCCAGCGTTTTAAGCAGGGCATTGAAGGCATTGGTGGTCAGCATATGCACTTCGTCGATGATATAGATCTTATAGCGCGCACTGGCGGCGCGGTAATGCACGCTTTCGATAATCTCGCGGATATCGCCAACCCCGGTGCGGCTGGCAGCATCCATTTCCATCACATCAACGTGGCGGCCTTCGGCGATGGCAATGCAGGGTTCGCACACACCGCAGGGTTCTATCGTCGGGCCACCTTTTCCATCTGGCCCGATGCAATTCATGCCTTTGGCGATGATCCGCGCGGTGGTGGTTTTGCCGACCCCGCGCACACCCGTCATCACAAAAGCATGCGCAATCCGGTCGGCTTCAAACGCGTTTTTCAGCGTGCGTACCATCGCTTCCTGGCCGACAAGATCGGCGAAGGTTGCCGGGCGGTACTTACGTGCCAGAACCTGATACGAAGGTTTTGCGTCCTTGCTGTCGCTCATTTGGCTTGCCTCTATTCCGGGGTCCGCCCATATCTAATGGCACGCTGGAAAAAAGGCGAGTCTTCAGGCGGGGATATTGGGCGCAGATGGCATTTTCTATCAAAAACATAAATCTGGCGAACGGTGCGCGTCTGGGAATAAGCCCTTTGCCGGGGCGCGGTGATGCCGGACTAAAGGATGTGGCCGCGATCATCCACTGGAATCCGACACTGGTGTTGTCGATGACCGAGATGATCGAGATGGAGCGGCATAATATGGGCGATTTGGCGGGAATGCTTGCCCCAGCCGGGATCGATTGGGCGCATTTCCCGATCCACGATTTTGGTACGCCCGATGGGGTTGGCGATTGGCCTGTTTTGTCCAAACACCTGCATTCTATTTTGGATGGTGGCGGCAGTATTCTGGCGCATTGTTATGGCGGGCAAGGCCGGTCCGGGATGGTTCTGCTGCGCTTGCTGGTCGAGCGTGGTGTGGCGCCACCGGACGCACTTGCCAGCATTCGAGGCGTCGTGCCCGGGGCGGTGGAAACCGCCGCTCAGCAAGCATGGGGATCGGCCGGGGTCGGTCAACGCGCGTCTTAATTCCCGCGCTTTGCTTTGCCCTTGGCGCGCCCGCCGCCAACTTTCTTTTCTGTGGAACGCGCATTGGCATGTGCCTGGGCCAAATCGCGGGAATTATGGGCATCCTCGGCAGATAGCTTCAACCAGCGCGCCAGACGCTTGGGGTCAAGTGTGCCGTCTTTTATGGCCTTTTGAACTGCACAGCCCGGTTCGGTTTCATGCGCGCAATCATTGAATTTGCACAGCGGCACAAGGTCGGCAACGTCCTGAAACACCATATCAACACCTTCGCCCACATCAAGCAGTCGCAGGGCGCGCATTCCGGGTGTATCAATCAGCCAGCCACCGGTTTTGATCGCGTGCATCGAACGCGCTGTCGTCGTGTGTCTGCCTTTGGCGTCATCGTCCCGGATGCCTTGGGTTTCAAGTGCTGCATCTGTCAGCGCGTTGGTGATGGTAGATTTTCCAACCCCCGAAGAGCCCAGCAAAGCCAGTGTTTTACCCGCGCCACAAAACCCAACCAAAAGCGAGATGCCTGCGGCTGTGGTGGCGTCAATTGCAACCACTTGGACGTTCGGCAAATCAAGCCGCGCGCCTGCAATAAACGCGTCTGGATCATCACAGGTATCCACTTTGGTCAGCACCAAAATCGGTTCTATATCCGCCTGATGCGCCAATGCCAGATAGCGTTCCAGCCGCGCAGGATTATAATCGGCGTTGCAGGAGGACACGATCAACAGAGTGTCAACATTGGCGGCAATCAGTTGGGCCGACGCATTTTCAGCGGCGCTGCGGCGTTGCAAAAGGGTTTTGCGGTCCAAAAGCCGGGTAATTTCGTCCAGCATTGGCGACAGTAAAACCCAATCACCGATAGCGACACCGATTTGCAGAAACTCGGCCGATAAATGGATGCGATGCGGCCCCGTGGTCGTGATGACCTCGACCGCGTTTCGGTGCACTTGCGAAATCCGCGCCGGTGTCAGGGTGTCGAACTCGTCTACAGATAGCTGCGACTGGAAATGCGGCGACCACCCCAGACCAGGCAGGCTTAGCGACATTGGGAATGGAAATTGACGGGTGTTAAGCGGGAGGCCAGAAAAATCGCGGCTGTGGTCATAGACGGACATTCCCTTGGGCTGCACTCGAAAAGGTGAGAGGCTGGACGACGACCCAAACGGGACTCGTTACGGCTGCTTCCTTCCGGATCTGACCGAGTTGGCGAGGCGCTCGCCCGCGCCAACCTCTCGGCCTGTTATTTAGGCAAACAGACCGCGTGATGCAAGAGGCAGGTTTGTGGTTGAACCCCGCTCGATTGCTTGGTCTAGTATGGCCAAACACGTTGTTGAAAGGTGTGATCTTTGACGAAACTTGCAACCCACCTGGAAAGCCAAGCCCATGCGTGACGCAGAAACGGTAACTTTTGGTGGTTCGGGCTTTGATCGCGCTGGCCAGATTCGCGGTGATACCGGCCAATTTGAGGCGCTGCTGAGCATGGCGGAAACGCGGGTTTTGCCGGTTTGGCGCGGCAAGCCATTGATTGCGAGCGATACCAACCGACTGCAATTTCTGTCGCCGGACCACGCTGTTTTCAACGCCGCAGGCAAAGAGCCGATCTTTCTGGGATTGGATCAGGGGATCGCTTACTTCACGCGCGACATATCTGCGTGGCAACCTGACTCGACTGACCTGTCCATGATTGGCGCTTTTGTCGATGACAGCGAACAATTGCACCCGGACCTGCCGGCAGATCAACGCTTTGCGGAACTGCGCCGGATCATGGCACGCCTCAGCCCGCGCGATGCTGAACTGGCGGCGATGTCGGTCGGGGTTTTCGCCTGGCACCGCAATCACCGGTTTTGCGCGCGCTGCGGGCAACCTTCGGATGTTTCGATGGGGGGATGGCAGCGCACCTGCACAGTTTGCAAAACGCACCATTTTCCGCGGACAGATCCTGTGGTTATCATGCTGATAACACGCGGAAATGAGGTTCTGGTTGGCCGCAGTCCCGGTTGGCCTGCGGGGATGTATTCGCTGCTGGCAGGCTTCATGGAGCCCGGCGAAACAATCGAATCTGCGGTTCGGCGTGAGGTTTTTGAAGAAACTGGCGTTACGGTAGGCGAAGTGGGCTATCTGGCCAGTCAGCCCTGGCCGTTTCCATCCTCGTTGATGATCGGCTGTTATGGGCACGCTACCAGCCACGAAATCACGATCGACCCAAAGGAAATCGAAGATGCGATGTGGCTGACCCGCGAGGACATTATGGAGGCGTGGGCCAGTCGCAGTTCAACCCTGATTGCCGCACGAAAAGGCGCAATCGCACATTTTTTAATAAAGAACTGGTTGTCAGACCGGCTGAGTTAGGGCAATTGTCTACGACAAGTTCGAACAGGCGCAGTAAAACGCATGAGATTTACCAGCAAAACCGACATTAACGCACCGCTTAATGCCTCATTCGCAGCAATTGCTGACTTTGAGGCGTATGAACGGCACGCAAAACGCACGGGTGCCGAAG
>DJBQ01000120.1:0-10108 GCA_002430125.1 Rhodobacterales bacterium UBA5972 | reverse complement strand
GATCGAAATTGAACTGGCTGATTACGAACCGCCGAACAAGTTAATTTTCACTGGTGGAACCGATAGTTTTGATGCCGAGGTTCTGGTCGAGTTGATCGCGCTATCGGCGCGCGAAACCCGCGCGACCATGACGGTTGATCTGAAACCAAAAACACTGGCAGCGCGTCTGATCCTGCAATCTGCCCGGCTGACCAAGGGGTCAATCACCAAAAGAATCCGCAAACGGCTGAACAAGTTTGCGCTTGAAATCGAAAACCGCGTGAACACGGCCTAGTTTTCAAGCCAGTTTGCGCCGCTCGGTATCTGCCGGATAGACTCCCAGAACTTTGTGGTAAGACGTGAAGAATTTCAGTTCTTCCAACGCCAGTTTCACATTTGCATCCTCGGGATGGCCTTCAATATCTGCATAAAACTGCGTGGCTGCGAAACTGCCGCCGACCATATAGCTTTCAAGTTTGACCATGTTGACGCCATTTGTGGCAAATCCGCCCATCGCCTTGTAAAGGGCGGCGGGAATATTGCGCACGCGGAACACAAATGTGGTCATCATCAGCGAATCGCCGTGCCGGTCGGTTGCGGGATCGCGCGACATGATCAAAAAGCGGGTGGTATTATTCGCCTGATCCTCAATGTGGCGCGCGACCACGTCCAAACCATAGATTTCACCGGCAAGTTCGCTGGCAAGGGCGGCTTGGGCTGGGTCGGCAACTTCGGCGACATGTTTGGCGGAACCGGCCGTATCAGCCCCGGTGACCGGTTTAATCTTGTGTAACGCCAGAAAATCACGGCACTGGCCCAGAAGTACCGTATGGCTCATTGCGGATTTGACGTCGTCCAATTTGGCACCGGGGACAGTCAACAGGTTGATGTGAACCCTAACAAAGGCCTCGCCGATGATGTGAAGACCAGAATCAGGCAGCAGATGATGGATGTCCGCAACCCGCCCATAGGTCGAATTTTCGACCGGCAACATCGCCAGATCGGTTTCGCCAGACCTCAAAGCCTCGATCGCATCTTCAAACGTCCCGCAGGGTATTGCCACGTGGTCAGGCCGCGCCTGACGGCAGGCTTGATGGGAATAGGCCCCCGGCTCGCCTTGAAACGAGATTTTCTTGATTTTCGCAGTCATTGGCATTTTCCAGAAATTGGTCGTTTGGTCGCGCTTACTATACCTTGCAACTGACAAGGGGAAGCGTTTAGAAAGGCGCAGTTTTCAGGATAAGCGGCTTTACCGCCGCGCACTAAGGTAGGAAAGCCATGTTCGATACGATGACTGTCACAAAAGTCGGCGGTGCCCTGTGCGGCGCGCTTTTGGTGTTTCTTTTGGTTAAATGGGCCGGTGACACGATCTATTCCACCGAGGCCGGGCATGGCGACCACGCCGGAGCAGCCTATGTGATTGAAGTCGAAGCCGCCGAAACCGAGGCACATGATACAGAAACTGTGTCCATCGCCACGTTGTTGGCATCAGCTGATATTGGCAAAGGCGAGAAAACCTTTGGCAAATGCAAAGCTTGTCACAAAATCGAAAGCGGCGTGAACGCAACCGGCCCGTCGCTTTTCGGGATTGTTGGACGTAATGTCGGAACGGCCGCCGGATTTGGCTATTCTGCTGGAATGACCGAGCATGGCGGCACCTGGACACCAGAAAATCTGGATCAGTTCCTGACCAACCCAAAGTCCTTTGTACCGGGTACAAAGATGAGCTTTGCTGGTTTGAAGAAGATCGAAGACCGCGCCGATCTGATCGCCTATTTGCAGTCGGTCGCCAACTAAGTGATCAGCCGCCGGAATTTCGGGCCGTCCACCATGTGGGCGGCCTTTTTCGTTTAGATTACCAAATAGTAATTTCGCTCACACAATCGCGCCTTGCAATTGAGGGCTGGGAAATTTTACCCTGTCGTTGAGTATCGAACTTTCGCCAGAGGTCCAATCATGCAGCACGCCAAGCCACAGGTTCTTGCCCGACATAGGCCCGCAATCGGACTGATCGGAATAGCCGCCATAATCCTGATCCTGCTGGCGATGACTGTTTCGGTCATGGCCGAGGAAAAAGTGATCAAGGCGCACGGGATCTCGACCTTTGGCGATCTGAAATATCCAGCGGATTTCAAGCATTTGGACTATGTGAACCCGGATGCGCCGAAGGGTGGCGAATTTTCTACCTGGGCGTTTGGCACGTTTGATTCGATGTCGCCATATATTCTGAAGGGCCAAGCGGCGTCGTTGTCCAACATCATGTTTGAAAGCCTTTTAACCAGCACGTTGGACGAACCTGACGCGGCTTACGGTTTGTTGGCTGAAAGTGTTGAATATCCTGCAAGCCGGGATTGGGTGATTTTCGATATCCGCCCCGAGGCACGGTTTTCCGATGGCAGCCCGGTCACGGCCGAGGATGTAGTCTTTTCCTTCAATGTTCTGATTGAAAAAGGCGCGCCGAGTTTAGCCAACACTTTAAGCTTTGTTGAGAAAGCCGAGGCACTGGAAACACTGCGCGTGAAATTTACGTTCAAGCCGGGCGCACCACGTGAAGCTCCGTCGCAGGTTGGTGGCTTGCCGGTGTTTTCAAAGGCTTATTACGCCAGCCGCGACTTTGCTGAAAGCACGCTGGAGCCCGGATTGGGGTCTGGCATTTACCAGTTGGAAAAGGTCTCACCGGGTAAGACGGTTCTTTACAAGCGACGGGATGATTATTGGGGTAATAGTTTGCCGATCAATATCGGGCAGAACAATTTCGATACCATCAGGGTGGAATATTTCACCGATTACACGGCGGCTTTTGAGGGTTTCAAAGGCGGCAGCTATAATTTCCGCGAAGAGTATTCGTCAAAGGTCTGGGCCACCTCTTATGACTTTCCGGCGCTGAATGACGGCTATGTAAAGCGCGAGCAGATCAGTGACGCCAATCCATCCGGCACGCAGGGGTTTTGGTTCAATCTGCGGCGTGACAAGTTCAAGGATCCGCGGGTCCGGCAAGCCATTGGCATGGCGTTTAATTTTGAATGGTCCAACGAGGCGCTGTTTTACGGGCTTTACAAACGCACAGATTCGTTTTGGGAAAACTCTACGTTGCAAGCAGAGGGCCTGCCGACCGAGGCCGAACTGGCCTTGTTGGAACCCTTGAAGGCGGATTTACCCGCCAGCATCTTTACCGATCCGCCGGTTTCACCGTTGGTGTCCAAACCCACGCAACTGGACCGTTCGGTTTTGCGCAATGCCGGAAAACTGTTGGACGCGGCTGGCTGGAACGTTGTTCAGGGCACACGGCAGAATGACAAAGGCGAGCAGCTTGAGATCACTTTCCTGAACGACAGCCCGAGTTTCGAGCGTATCATGAACCCTTACGTCGAGAACCTGAAGCGCCTTGGTATCAAGGCAGTGCTAAGTTCTATTGATAACGCCCAGCAAACCGAACGCGAAAAAACCTTTGATTTTGATATCGTGGTGCGCCGCTATGTGATGTCACTGACGCCCGGCGCGGAATTGCGTGGCTATTTTTCCAGCAAGGCCGCGGCAATTCAGGGATCGCGAAATATTGCCGGCATAGCCAACCCGGCGATTGACGCGCTGATCGACACGATTGAACAGGCAAAAAGCCGCGAGGAACTGAATACCGCCGTCAAGGCTTTGGATCGGGCGCTGCGCAGTCTGCATGTCTGGGTGCCGCAATGGTATAATCCCTATCACAACATTGCGTATCTTGATGTTTTCTCGCGCCCCGCAGTTTTGCCACCCTTTGGTATGGGCGAACTGTCAATCTGGTGGTATGACGACGCCAAAGCAGCCCGGCTGAAAGCGGCCGGGGCCCTTTAAGCAAGGCAGGCAAGCGCAATGGGCGCCTATCTCATCCGACGCATTTTGCTGATGATCCCGACATTGCTTGGGATCATGATCGTGAATTTCACGCTTGTGCAGTTCGTGCCGGGCGGTCCGATTGAACACATCATAAGTCAGATCGAGGAATCTTCATCTGCCACCGACCGCATCACCGGTGGTGGGCAGGAAGTGGCGCAAGGCAGCCAAAGTGCTTATCAGGGGTCCAAGGGTCTGCCCGAGGATTACATCAAAAAGTTGGAAAAAGAATTCGGCTTTGACAAGCCGCCGTTGCAGCAGTTTTTCATTATGATGTGGAAGTATCTTAGGTTTGATTTCGGTGAAAGTTATTTCAGATCAATCAAAGTGACCGATCTTGTGCTGGAAAAACTGCCTGTTTCCATAAGCTTAGGACTGTGGACGACTTTGCTGGCTTACCTGATCTCGATCCCCCTTGGAATTCGCAAGGCGGTGAAAGATGGCAGCAGCTTTGACACTTGGACCTCGGGTATTATCATCGTGGCTTATGCCATTCCAGGGTTTCTGTTTGCTATTCTGTTGCTGGTGCTGTTCGCGGGTGGGTCTTACTTGAAATGGTTCCCGCTGCGTGGTTTGACATCGGATCGGTTTGATGAACTCAGCCTTCTGGGGCAGATTGGCGACTACCTTTGGCATGTTGTTTTGCCGGTCACCGCCAACACAATCGCAGCTTTCGCGACGCTGACATTGCTGACCAAAAACAGCTTTCTGGACGAGATCAAAAAACAATATGTGATGACGGCGCGGGCCAAGGGGCTGACCGAAGCACGGGTGTTTTACGGCCATGTTTTCCGCAATGCCATGCTGATTGTGATCGCCGGATTTCCTGCCGCGTTTATCGGGATTTTCTTTACCGGTAGCCTGATTATCGAACTGGTTTTCTCACTCGACGGTATGGGCCGTTTGGGGTTCGAGGCAGCGGTGAACCGCGACTATGCGGTGATGTTCGGCACGCTTTATGTGTTTGGGCTGATCGGGCTGTTTGTCGGCTTGCTGACGGATATCACCTATGTCTGGGTTGATCCGCGGATCGACTTTGAAAGCCGTGAAACATGAGGCTTTTCAAGGCGGGCAGTCTGGGCGCGCGGCGTTGGCAGAATTTCACCGCCAACCGACGGGCGTTTTATTCGCTGTGGCTTTTCTTGATCCTGTTTTTCGGCTGCCTGTTCGCGGAATTGATCGCCAATGACAAACCACTGTTGGTGTCCTATCGCGGCGAGCTTTATCTGACCGCGTTCCAGTTCCACCCCGAAACCGACTTTGGCGGCGAGGAAAAGACCCAGGCGGTGTTCAAAGACGAGGTCGTGCAATGCCTGATTCTGTCGGGCGGATTGCTCGAGCCATGCCTTGACGACCCCGAAGGCGTGATGGTGGATGCAGAGGACGGTAAAATCGCTGGCGAGAAAATCCAAAAAGGCTGGATGATCTGGCCGTTGGTGCCCTATTCCTTCAACACGGTGAATTACGACGTGCAACCCGCCCCCGGTCCGCCGGATGCGAAACATTGGCTGGGCACTGATGACCAAACCCGCGATGTGGTGGCGCGGATCATTTACGGGTTCCGGATATCAACGGTTTTCGCGCTGTTTGTAGTGACGGTTTCATCGGTGATCGGCATCGCTGCGGGCGCGTCGATGGGTTATTTCGGCGGCTGGGTGGATCTGGTGTTTCAGCGTATCGTTGAAATTTGGGGCAATATCCCCAGCCTTTACATCATCATTATCATGGGCGCGATTTTCACGATGAATTTCCAAATTCTGGCGCTGCTGATCGCGTTGTTCAGTTGGACCTCGTTGGTCGGACTGGTGCGGGCAGAATTTCTGCGGGCGCGGAACTTTGAATATACCCGCGCGGCGCGGGCCTTGGGGGTTGGTGACTGGAAAATCATGTTCCGGCATATTCTGCCAAACGCGATGGTGGCGACGGTGACGTTTCTGCCGTTCCTGATTACCGGCGCAATCGGGTCGCTGGCGTCGCTTGATTTTTTGGGCTTTGGATTGCCTGCGTCATATCCTTCACTGGGCGAGTTGGCATTGCAGGCCAAACAGAACTTGCAAGCCCCGTGGCTGGCTTTTGCGGCTTTCACCACGTTTGCCGTGATGCTGTCGTTGCTGGTGTTCATTTTCGAAGGCGTGCGCGACGCGTTTGACCCCAGAAAGACCTTTCAATGAGCGAGACAATCCTCAGCGTCACAGACCTTTCAGTGGCTTTCGGGCGCGGCAATGCAGTTGTTCGCAAGGTTTCGTTTTATATCAAAGCCGGTGAAACCGTCGGTCTGGTCGGCGAAAGCGGCTCGGGTAAATCGGTAACAGCGCTATCCACAGTGAAATTGCTGCCGGATTCAGCGCATATTTCCGGTTCGATCATCTATCGTGGCACCGAAATGGTTGGAGCGGATGCAAAGACCCTGCGGCGGGTTCGCGGCAACGATATCAGTTTCATTTTTCAGGAACCGATGACCTCGCTTAATCCGCTGCACAAGCTGGAACAGCAAATCGGCGAAAGCATTGCGCTGCATTCCGGCCTGACCGGCGCGACGGCGCGGGACAGAATCGTCGACCTGCTTGAGAAGGTTGGTATCCGTGATCCGCGCAGCCGTTTGAACGACTATCCGCACCAGTTTTCCGGTGGGCAACGCCAGCGGATCATGATCGCAATGGCACTTGCCAACGGCCCTGATCTGTTGATTGCAGATGAACCGACCACAGCGGTGGACGTCACCATTCAGGCGCAAATTCTGGACCTTCTGGCTGATATCCAAAAGGCCGAAGGCATGGGGATGCTGTTCATCACCCATGATCTGGCCATCGTGCGTAAAATCGCCGACCGGGTTTACGTTATGCAGGGCGGTGAAATTGTTGAATCCGGGCCAACCGCCGAGATTTTCGCCAATCCGCAACATCCCTATACCCAGAAACTGCTGGCGGCGGAGCCAACCGGGCGGCCTGATCCGGTGCCGGCTAATTCAAAACCAATCCTGAGTGCTGAAAAGGTGCGCGTCTGGTTTCCGATCAGGCGCGGCGTGATGCGTCGTACGGTCGGGCACATCAAGGCGGTGAACGAGGCCAGCTTTGATATCAGGGAAAGCGAAACCCTTGGGATTGTTGGCGAAAGTGGGTCTGGAAAAACCACGCTGGCGCTGGGGATCATGCGGTTGGTGTCGTCAACCGGGCGAATTTCATTTGTCGGGCAAGACGTTCAGGGGTGGAAAAATAAACAACTGCGGCCGCTGCGCAAAGACATGCAGATGGTGTTTCAAGATCCCTATGGATCGCTGTCACCACGCCTGACGGTGGAGCAAATCGTCGCCGAAGGGTTGGGGGTTCACGGCGTGCCCGTCGGGAAAGACGCGCATCAGTTGGTGGGTGACATCCTGACCGAGGTGGGCTTGACGCGTGATATGATGGGCCGCTATCCGCACGAATTTTCAGGCGGCCAGCGCCAACGTATCGCCATTGCCCGCGCGATGATCCTGCGCCCGAAACTGGTGGTACTGGACGAGCCAACCTCGGCTTTGGACATGACGGTTCAGGTGCAAATCGTTGACCTGCTGCGGGATCTGCAACGGCAGCACAAACTGGCGTATCTGTTCATCAGCCATGACCTGAAAGTTGTGCGTGCCCTAAGTCACAAAGTGCTTGTGATGAAACAGGGCGACATTGTCGAACAGGGCGTCGGCGATCAGGTCTTCGATCATCCAAGGACGGAGTATACCAAGACTTTGATGAAAGCCGCGTTTGATTTGGCCGCGGGGTAAGGCAGGAAGCGTTGGGGAAACCGAAGATCGCGGACCGTTATATCGCCAGCGAATGCCCCTGCTCGTTCATTGCATATACGTCAAATTCGCGCGCCACCATGCGGGCCAACAACTGGGCCTTGGATGTCAGGCTTAGGCGATCGCCGTCAAAATTTGCGTAGTGTGCGAATTTTTGCTGCACACGTGCAAACTCGGCCCGCAGATCGACTGGTATCACGTCCAACTCGGCCTCGACTTTGGATAAGGACACCTGAAAAGTGCACATGATTTCTTCGATTACCCGTGCGCGCAGTTTGTCATCATCAGTAGAGGCATGACCGCGGGCCGATGCGAATTTATCATCACGGATTTGGGCGACGTAAGATGCCGTAGCGCTGGCATTCTGCACATAGCCTTGTGGCAGTTTGGATATCGCAGAAGCACCCAGCCCAATCAACGTATCGCAAGTGTCGTCGGTATAGCCCTGAAAGTTCCGCCTGAGCTTGCCAGACCTTGCCGCCACATCCAAACCGTCACCAACTTTGGCGAAATGGTCAATTCCAATGGCGCGATAACCTGCAGCCAGAAACAAGTCGCGGGCGGTATTGGCCAGAACCAGACGCTCCATTGCCGTGGGCAGTTTGTCTTCGGGAATCATCGTCTGGCGCCGCGCCATCCAAGGCACATGGGCATACCCGTAAAGGGCCACCCGATCCGGATTCAAACTAAGCAGCTTTCGCGTGGTGTCGGCAATACTGCCGGCATCCTGAAACGGCAGCCCATAGAGAATATCGGTGTTCAGGCTGTGAATGCCGCGTGCGCGCAATTTGTCAGCAACATCGCTGGTAAGTTCATAGCTTTGTTCGCGGCCAATCGCGGCTTGAATTTTTGGGTCAAAATCCTGAATGCCAATGCTGGCCCGGTTCATGCCAGCGCCAGCAAATGCATCTAAACGCGCGTCATCGACTTCGCTTGGGTCAATCTCGACCGAAAACTCGGCCGCAGGTGCGAAGGGTAAAACCGCGCGAACCGCAGTGGCCAACGAAATGATAGCCTCTGCTGACAGGATCGTTGGCGTGCCACCCCCCCAATGCAACCGCGACAGAGTGACATCTTTGGGCAACGCCGCGGCGACCATCGCCAGCTCGTCTTTCAAAGTTTTCAGATAGGACAGCACCGGGGCATCTTTGCTCACGCCTTGGGTGCGACAGGCGCAAAACCAGCATAAACGCCTGCAAAAAGGGATGTGCAGATAGAGCGAGATCGCCGAACCCGGCGTAACCGCCCGCAACCAAGCCTCAAATTCTTTGGCCTGAATGCCAGTGGTGAACTGTGGCGCTGTTGGATAGCTTGTGTAACGCGGCACTTTAGCGTCAAATAGGCCCAGCTGGTTCAGTTGCTTTATGTTGTCCATCACTCTATTTAGAGTACATTCAGACGGCTGAACTTTGATCGAGATCAATTATGGCTTCAATTCTAACGGGGCAAGCAGTGAAAGCCTTTAACATCAACTGCGGCGAATGTCCGATCCGCCACCGGGCGGTGTGTTCGCGCAGCGATACCGACGAGCTTGCGCTGCTGGAAAGCATGAAATCCTACAAGACCTATGAACAGGGTCAGACGATTGTCTGGGCCGGGGATCAGATGGCATTTGTCGGCTCGGTCGTAAAAGGTGTCGCAACCTTGTCGCAAACCATGGAGGATGGCCGCCGTCAGATGGTTGGTCTGCTTTTGCCCAGCGACTTTGTCGGACGCCCTGGCCGTAACCTGGCCCCGTTTGATGTGGTCGCCGCCACCGAAGTTACACTGTGTCGTTTTCAGCGGGCACCGTTCGAGAAGCTGTTAACCTCCTCGCCCAACATTGGCCCGCGTTTGCTGCAAATGACACTGGATGAACTGGACGCAGCGCGTGAATGGATGCTGTTGTTGGGTCGCAAAACGGCCCGCGAAAAGATCGCGAGCTTGCTTGCCATCATCGCCTCTCGCGAGGCCAATATAGGCCTGCGTTCTGCCGCCGGGAAAGTGCGGTTTGACTTGCCACTGTCGCGCGAAGCGATGGCCGATTATCTGGGCCTGACGCTGGAAACCGTCAGCCGCCAGATGTCCACCCTGAAACGCGAAGGCGTAATCGTTCTGGAAAGCAAACGGGTGATTTCAGTTCCCAATTTCGCCAATTTACTGAACGAAACAGGTGACGACACCGACGGCGGCATGCTGACCTGATACGCCACAGCGATCAGGTCAGTGCTTGGTCAATGCACCATGAATACCGGAAACTTTGCTTGTTCTAACAAGTCGCGCGTCGCCCCGCCCAGAATGGATTCGCGAAACCGCGAATGGCCATAGGCACCGATCACGATCATATCGGCCCCCACATCAGTGGCATGTTGTTGCAACGTTTCTGAGACCCGCGGCATGGTACGCGCCAAAACTGAAACGTCGACATCCACGCCATGCCTGCTGATCATCGTCGATATCTGCCGACCGGGATCGGCCTGATCCTCGTCATGAACAGGCGGG
>DJBQ01000102.1:391-20960 GCA_002430125.1 Rhodobacterales bacterium UBA5972 | reverse complement strand
CATTGACCGCGCAACGATTGGCGAAACCCATCCGGACTATGCCACCCGCCTTAACAACCTTGCGGCGGTGGTTCAGTCGCAAGGCAAGTTTGCGGCGGCGGAGCCGTTTTATCAGCAGGCCATCGTTATTCTTGATGCCACGCTTGGGCCGGATCATCCGACGACGGTCACAATCAAAGCCAACTATGCGGCGATGCAAGCCAAGCAGGGGTAAAGCTTTTTGCGTTTATTCTGTGGCAAAATGCCACGCGATTCACATAAAACGCAAATCGCTTTAGGTCACTTGTTGCGGATGACTTTGGCGAAAGCTTCAAATCCGTCGGCGTTGCCGGCGATGATGTCACCGGTTTCGATCAGGTTTTCCCCCGGGGTCAGGGCCTCGACAAAACCGCCGGCCTCTTTCACCAGCAGGATGCCCGCCGCGATGTCCCAGGGTTTCAGGCGGCGTTCCCAAAAGCCGTCGTAACGACCAGCGGCAACATAGGCCATATCAAGCGCGGCTGCCCCCCAGCGGCGCACCCCGGCGCAGGCGGGCAACAGGCGTGCGAGGTCTTGCAGGGATTCCGGCAGATCGGTGCTCCCGGCGAATGGCAGGCCGGTGGCGAATATCATTTCGATCAGTTTGGTGCGCCCCGACACCCGCAGGCGATTGTCGTTCAGCCAGCAGCCCTGCCCTTTTTCCGAGGTGAACATCTCGTCTTTGATCGGGTCGTAAACCACTGCCGCGACGGTCTGGCCTTTGTGTTCTAACCCGATGGACACCGCCCAATGGGGCAAGCCGTGCAGGTAATTCGTAGTGCCATCAAGCGGGTCAACAATCCAGCGGCGGGTCGGGTCTTCGCCTTTGACTTCGTCGCTTTCTTCACCCAGCCAGCCATAGTTCGGACGCGCTTCGGTCAGTTCTTCGCGGATCAGTTCTTCGGCCTTAAGGTCGGCTTTGGAAACAAAGTCCCCGGCGCCCTTGGTGGACACCTGCAGGTTTTCGACCTCGCCGAAATCGCGGATCAGGGACCGGCCAGCCTTGCGGGCGGCTTTGATCATGATGTTCAGATTTGCGCTTGCCTGGGCCATTGGGCGTCCTTTGAAATGCTGAGGTCGCTCTCTACACGCCAAGACGTGCCGCGCCAAGGGGCAATCAGGGCTTGCGTTGCAGCTTGGGTGGCTCGGTGCGCCCAAGTCGGATCAGGTGGGACATGAAAGGAAGCGAGGTGTCCTCAATTCGGGTCGCCGCATATAGCCGTTTGGTGACGCCCTTTTTGGTCAGCGAGCGGGTGATATAATCGTGTTTATACCGCGCATCGCGCAGCACCCAGTCGGGCAGAACCGCCACCCCGCGATTGCTGGCGACCAGCAACAGGATCACCGCGGTCAGTTCAACTTGGCGGATCGCAAGCGGTTCCACCTTGGCGGGAGTCAGCAGTTCGGTGAACACGTCCAGCCGGGTTTTATCAACGGGATAGGTGATAAGGGTTTGGTCGCGAAAATCGGCCGCCTCGACATAAGGTTTTTGCGCGAGCGGATGGCTGGAGGCAGCGACAAACAGCGGTTCATAGTCAAACAGCGGCGAAAATTCGACGCCGTTGATTTTCTCCGGATCGGACGAGATCACCAGATCGACCTCTTCACGCTGAAGGGCAGGCAGCGCGTCGAACGCCAGACCGGGCCGGATATCAACATCAATATCGGGCCACGCGCGGCGGAACAGTTCCAGCACCGGAAACAGCCATTCAAAACAGGCGTGGCATTCAATGGCGATATGCAAACGACCGGATTTGCCGTTGTGAATCGCCCGGAAATCTTCTTCGAGCTGGGAAATTTCCGGTAAGATGCGTTCAGCCAGTTTCAGCATTTTCAAGCCAGCCGGCGACAGCTTCAACGGTTTCGCGCGGCGCACAAACAGGTCAAGGCCGACCTGATCCTCAAGGCCCTTGATCTGATGCGAAAGCGCGGATTGGGTGATGTTCAGAACGTCAGCAGCTTTGGACAGCCCACCGGATTCGTGAATGGCTTTGATGCTGCGCAGGTGACGGAATTCCAGATACATGTTCGATTTTACTCATAAAGATCATGATTATTATGAATTTGTTTCACGAAAACATTCGTGGCACAAGAGGGCAACCTAATTTGGAGTCGATTATGACCACCCCTTCCGTCTCGTTTGAGTTTTTTCCGCCACAAGGGCTGGAGGCCAGTTTTCGCCTTTGGAATTCGGTCAACACATTGGCACCGCTTGATCCGGCCTTTGCGTCAGTGACCTATGGCGCCGGCGGTTCAACCCGCGATCTGACGCATGAGGCTTTGGGGACGTTGATCCGTCAATATGGACTGAACGTTGCGGGCCATCTGACATGCGTGAATGCGACGCGCCAGGAAACGCTTGCGATTGCAAAGCGTTATGCTGACCTTGGGGTTACGGAAATCGTGGCTTTGCGGGGGGATGCACCGAAGGGTGATGCCGGATTTCAAACGCATCCCGATGGTTTTGCCAGTTCAGTTGAACTGGTCGCTGCCCTAGCTGAAACCGGTGATTTCCGCATTCGGGTTGCTGCCTATCCCGATCGTCACCCCGAAGCTTTGGATGCAAATTCCGACATTGAGATGCTGAAACTGAAGTTCGAGGCCGGGGCCGATAGCGCGATCACCCAGTACTTTTACGATATCGACAGCTTCCTGAGGTTTCGTGACCGCTCCGCAACCGCCGGAATCACCCGTAAGATTATTCCCGGCATTCTGCCGATTGAAGATTGGGAAAAAACCAAACGGTTTTCGGCGCGCTGCAATGCGGCGCTGCCGTTTTGGATGGACGATGCTTTTGCCAAGGCGACCCGCGACGGTGTGCATGATCTATTGGCGATTTCTGTCGCCACCGAATTATGTTCTGATTTGATGGATGAAGGGGTTGAGGATTTACATTTTTACACCCTCAACCAACCGCATCTGACCCGCAATATCTGCAAAGCTCTGGGAATTGAACCCGTTCAAAGCTTACAAAAAGTGGCGTAGCGTTACGCACTGTTACGCTTGCCTTTTCTGCGAACTGGACGCTATTTAGGGCCCGGTTTTCGTATTAAAAAGGGTAGCGACATGAATGATGCGAGCATGATTTTGGATCTTGATGCGATCAGGCATTTGACCGGCCTTGAAACCATGCAGGCGATTGTCGATGGCAGCCTGCCACCTGCCCCGATTGCCACAACAATGAATTTTTGGATGGTATCGGTCGGTGACGGTGAGGCGGTATTTGAAGGCGCACCAGGCCCAGCTTTTCGCAACCCTACGGGTGCAATCCACGGCGGTTGGTATGGTGCGATTATGGACAGCGTGCTTGGTGTTGCGGTGCATACGAAAATGGGTGCCGGTCAGGCCTATACCACGCTGGAATATAAGGTGAATATCACCCGCGCTATTCCCGTTGGCATGCAAGTGCGCGCGATTGGAACGACATCACATGTTGGCCGTTCGACCGCCGTGGCCGAAGCCAAGCTGATCGGCGTGGAAGACGGGCGACTTTATGCAACCGCATCCACAACCTGCATGGTTTTTGCACCGAACCCCTGAGATTTATCCTAAGGCGGTGATATCCTCCTGACACCACCCTGTCAGGAGGGGTATGCGATCGTTTACTTTCAAATAAACCTGAAAGGAAAGAACATGAGCTTTAAACCAAAGAGCGCGGTGGTCTGGTTGAAGCCCGCCAACGGTTGAAGGTGACCTATCGGGATCTGGATGGCATCGAATCCTGTCGCGTCATCCGCCCGCTGGGTCTGTGGTTTTGGGGCAAGGTCTGGACGCTGGTTGCGTGGTGCGAGTTGCGCAACAATTTTCGGATGTTCCGGGGCGACCGGTTTTCAACTGTCACGCAAGACGGCAGGCTTCGCTCTGAGAAGTCGCGTGATCTGGTGGCGGTTTATGCTTCGATGAAAGATCGTTCTGGTCGGGCCAGCCTAAAGGATCGTGAAACGTGTTAGCTCTTTTACATTGAAGGCTGAAAACCCATGCCCGTGCATCGCCATTACCTTGTGCGCTAACTCTAGGCGCGTTCTACGTATTCCATAGTTTCTGTGTTGACGATGATCGCTTCGTCCTGTCCGACAAACGGTGGCACCATGACGCGCACGCCGTTGTCCAGCAGGGCTGGTTTGAAACTGTTGGCGGCGGTCTGGCCTTTGACCACCGGCTCAGTCTCGACAATCTTGCATGTCACTTTCTGTGGCAACGAGGCACTGAGAGCTTCTTCGTTGTGATATTCCAGATGAACGATCATACCGTCCTGCAAGAACGGTCGGCGGTCGCCAAGGATATCGGCAGGCAATTCGATTTGTTCGTAGGTATCGTTATCCATGAAAACCAACATGCCATCGTTTTCATACAAGAACTGCTGATCCTTCTGTTCCAGCCGTACGTTTTCAACCTTGTCGGCCGAGCGGAAGCGCTCGTTAAGTTTACTGCCATTTCTAAGGTTTTTCATTTCAACTTGCGCAAAGGCGCCGCCTTTTCCCGGCTTCACATGGTCAACTTTGACCGCAATCCACAGGCCGTCATTATGCTCGAGCACATTACCGGGACGAATTTCGTTGCCGTTGATTTTGGGCATGTTCAAAAACCTTGAAAGAGTGTTGAAGCTGGTCGCGGCGCACCTATATCTGTAAGACGGGTGGCTGGCAAGACGGACAGACACGGCGTGGCGGTGGTGTAACTCAAAAAGAAGCTATGCGTTAAACGCATATCTAGTATGTTGAGATTGCACCCCCGAATCGCCTCAAAGTCGCCATATTGCCCCGAACGCGAGAAAGACAAGAGCAAAAAGAAAGGGCAGCGTATGTACGACTACGTTGATGCAACCGCATTTTCAAACGATCAGGGGTCACGGGCACGCAAATTGTTTGCCGCAGTGGTCCTAGCAGCGTTGGATGATGCAATAGCCGATGACAAAAAATACGGCAACGGCCCGGAAGTGATCGCCCGTTGGGCGCGGTCGCGTGACGGGCGTGAAGTGTTGATGTGCGCTGGGATTGACCCGAACGAGCGCTGCGTCAAAGGCATGATGGAATTCGTTGGTCGGGGTGTTCGCACCTCGGTGGCATTGTCACGCGAAGAAAGCGAACGGCAAAATCAAGCCAAAGAAGCCGCATAAGTCAGATCGGTTTTCTATTACAAAAAGCGCGTCCAGTTCGGGCGCTCTTTTTCTTTTGTGAATGGCGTTTTTATGACCGTATGAAACGAGGTGCCGGACCAATGGTGATCGGGCCGAGTTTCATGAACCCATCCTCTAGGGTCAGTGTTGTTGCCAACGGATCCTCTTCCGATCCACTGGCAAACAGGCCAAGGCCCGATTTGATGGTGGCGGCCATATATGCCGAAATAGCACCTGACGACGCAAACAGATCTATCACGGCAGGCCAGTTTTTTAGGGCAACGTCCAAAGTGCCGGAAATTCGGCCATCGGCAGAGACGTTCAACACACCCTTGCCGTCAAGGCCAAGCTTGCCCCATGCAGCCGTCATCCGATTGACTGTGATCTTGATCACAAGCGGCGCTCCTTCCTCGACCGCAATTCTGTCCCAGGGCGCATCAAAATCCAGCTGCACATCCAGAAAAAGCGCTTCAATGGTCATCGGCAAGGTGCCTGCCGGGTCAAGGGTTTGCAGCAGGTTTACAGTTGGATGCAGCGATTTGGCATCGAATACCACGTCATGAGCAAAGGCCACGTTCGGGTGTTGTCGTGTTGAAAGGATGAGGCTGCCGATTGACGTTTGCCAACCGCTGCCGCCCTGTAACTCCAGATTACGGATCTCAAGCGAAGTACGGTCAATGGCCAGTTTGGTGTCAGGTTCGAATACCACCGACGCCACCATACGGCTGTTCGTGATGCTAACCGTCTCAAGCGGAAAGCCTAGGTTTTGCGCTGGTGGCCAAACGGCAATGATATGGTTCGGCTGATAGCTTAGCGCCAGAATGTCGAATTCAGGTGCCATCCATTCAATGCCGGAACGCGGATCAAGCAAGTGCAAATCGGTGAACCGGCTGTCAAATCTGTTGGGAAAGCCGACCACTTGGAAATCAGAAAACTCGGCCGTCCAACCATCAGCACGCCGCGCATCCAGCCACGCAGTAATGACCTGATGTTTGGCGGTTGAGCCGACAAACCAATAGCCCGACCAAAGGCCGGCTAAAACCAAAACGAACGCAATCAGTTTTCGCACAGCTCAAGCCCCTTTCGCGTGCTTTGAAGGCCGTTTATACACCGCCGGGCGACGGGGGCCAGAGGTATGACACAAAACGGATTTTGGGTATTTGGCTATGGGTCGCTGTTATGGCAGCCGGGATTTCCCTTTAGCGACCAGAAAATTGCACGCTTGCAGGGATATGCGCGGTCGTTTTGCATGCGGTCAATCCATCATCGTGGGTCAGTCGAAGAACCGGGATTGGTGTTGGCACTGGATCGCGTTGCAGGTGCCTATTGCGACGGTTTGGCGTTTTTTGTTGAACCAAAGGACGCTGAAGTAACGATTACCTATCTGCGGGAGCGCGAGCTGATTTCTTCGGCATATCTTGAAGAAGTACACCTGGTTGAGTTCCGTATTGGCGAATTTGTGGACGCCGTTTGTTACGTTATTGATGATGCGCATACCCAATATTGTGGCGGATTGCAGTTAGAGGAGCAGGCTTCAATCATTGCTCAGGCGGTCGGCGGGCGCGGGCCGAACACAGAATATCTTTACAACACCGCTGCGCATTTGCGTGATCTCGGAATTGAAGACGCTGATCTGAACTGGCTTGAAGCGCGGGTGAAAATTTTGGCAGGCGCTGTCTAGCGCAACCCGATTTCAGCAAGGGCCAGATTCATCGCATCGGGCAAAGCATCGTCTTCAAACCGGTTTACCGCCAGATCGGGTGGACTGTCACGTTGTTCCAAATAGCGCCAACCTTGAAACGGACGACGCGGCGCAGCTTGGGTTTGAATGATCTCAGGCGACATTACGATAGCACAGCGTCGAATACCGTCTGGCCCAATCGTTTCGTCCAGACGCAGGATTTGTTGGCGCGCAAGAATGACGCCTTTGATCACCCAGTACAGCGATCCGCCATTCAGCAACTCGGCCGCACGTTTCGGCCACATGCGTGTTACATGAGTTGAAATGTCCTCAATCTCACGCCGATGTGCCGCAATGCGGCTGTCCGCACGATACGTGCGCAATTGCTCAAGGCTGTCGATGCCGACGCATAGCTTGACCAGATTGATGTGTTTTTGTGTCACGTTCCGGGTCCTTCCCCCAAGCGAGGTTACGGAAACATTAAGACGTTAACAACCGTTGGATTTGGCAAAGACCGTGTTCCAACTCCATGGAGCGTTGATGACGGGCCAACTGAAATACCGCAAGAAACTTACGCGACCGCAGTTTCGAAAGTTTATGGCAGACCAGCCGCCTTTTATGGTGGTGATGGAGGCTTGCGGCAGCGCTCACGACCGGGCGCGTGAGATAGTCAAGCTTGGCCACGACGTGAAGCTGATCGCACCGCAATACGTGCGGCCTTTTGTGAAACGTCAGAAGAATGATACTACCGATGCCGAGGCGATTTTGATTGTGGCGCAGCGCCCGGAGATGCGCTTTGTTGCCCCGAAAATGCAAGAGCAGCAGGCCAGAGCAGTGCTGTTCCGGGCACGGGAGCGCTTGGTTCATCAGCGCACCGAGTTGGTGAATGCCCTGCGCGCGGTTCTCTATGAATTTGGCCACGTCATCCCGAAGGGGATCGTCAATATCAAGCGGATCGACGCGATTCTGGAGGAGCCAAACGGCGACTTGCTCACGTTGGTTCGCGACGAATGCCAGGATCTTGTTAAACAGATCGCAGAACAAACGATCCGGATCGACACCAAAACAAAAACCGCAAAGGAAATGGCGGCGAGGGCTGACACTGCCCAGCGGCTGCAAACGATGCCGGGGGTCGGCCCGCTGACCGCGCTGGCGGTAGAGGCATTCGCCCCCGCGATGCAAAACTTCAAACGCGGGCGTGACTTCGCCGCCTGGCTTGGGCTTGTGCCCCGGCAGCATTCATCTGGCGGCAAGGAACGATTAGGGCGCGTCTCCAAGGCTGGTCAGGCCGATATCCGTCGCTTGCTAATCATCGGGGCGATGTCACGATTGAACTGGATGGGTCGCAAGTCGATCCCCGCGGGATCGTGGCTGGCACGAATGCTGGAAAGGAAGCCGCGTATGCTCGTGGCGATCGCGCTGGCCAACAAGATGGCGCGCGGGATCTGGGCGGCCAAGCTGACAAAGAATGAGAACTATAGGGGTCCGGCACAGGCCGTGGCAACATTAACAACATGTGCCGCAGCGACCTGAACCGGTGAAGGGGGTGTGAGAAGGCGACGACCCGCATGGGCGCAATGATCGAACATATCTGGATTGGAAAAACCAGCTATGGACTTCGAGCCAACAAAGCTCGTTTGTAAGATTTGGACCTAATCCGCAGATCACCATATCCATCAGTCGCGAAGCAACGGTTGACCGTCTGCATCCCGCAGGAGCAATATATTTTGATATGGACGAGGCAGATTTGCAGCGCATTCTGGCTTTCCCAACCTCGATGATCGGGTCCGACGGCATTCCAGGTACCGAAAAACCACATCTACGTCTTTGGGGTACATTTCCAAGGGTGCTTGGGCATTACGCGCGTGATCTGGGCTTGCTGACATTGCCGCAAGCAATTCACAAAATGACCGGCATGTCGGCCGCAAACTTCGGGCTGACGGATCGCGGATTGGTGGAGGTGGGGATGCAGGCCGATCTGGTGGTGTTTGATGCGGACCAAGTGATTGACGCTGCAACATTTGATGATCCGGAACGCCAGGCACGCGGCATCATGCATGTATTTGTCAACGGCGTTTGCAGTTTTGAAAACGGAGCGCAGACGGCGCAAAAAGGCGGGCGGTTCCTGACGCATTAGGGTATGAGTGGCTTTTATATCCTTATCTAAATCCTGATCTATTGATTGACCGGGACAGGCGATCTGTCTATCCTCTGACTTCCTCCTAAGCCAAGTGGACCGATCCAATGAGCCGTTTTTCCGCCCCCATTGCCGAGCAAATCTGGGACATGAAATACCGCTTCAAAGCGGCAGACGGCACGCCGACCGACCAAACGGTTGAAGACAGCTGGCGCCGTGTGGCGAACGCGTTGGCTGCCGAAGAAGTGGATCCGAAAAAGTGGCAGGACAAATTTTATAACGCATTGGAAGATTTCAAGTTTCTGCCCGCCGGCCGCATACTGGCCGGGGCGGGAACCGGTCGATCAGTGACGTTGTTCAACTGCTTTGTCATGGGCACGATTCCCGACAGTATGGGTGGAATTTTTGACAACCTGCGCGAGGCCGCCTTGACCATGCAGCAAGGTGGCGGCATTGGCTATGATTTTTCGACCCTTAGACCCAAGGGGGCTGCTGTCAAAGGCGTGGCCGCCGACGCATCTGGCCCACTAAGTTTCATGGACGTGTGGGACGCGATGTGCCGTACCATCATGTCAGCAGGCAGCCGACGGGGTGCGATGATGGCGACCCTGCGCTGCGACCACCCGGATATCGAAGCCTTCATCGAGGCCAAACAAGACCCGGCACGCCTACGGATGTTCAACCTTTCGGTACTGATTACAGACGCGTTCATGCAGGCAGTCAAAGATGACGCCAGCTGGGATCTGATCTTTGACGGCGAGGTTTTCAAAACCATTTCAGCCCGGGTACTGTGGGACAGGATCACCCGTGCGACGTATGAATTTGCCGAGCCCGGGGTGATTTTCATCGACCGGATCAACCAGCAAAACAACCTTGCCTATTGCGAAACCATTGCGGCGACTAATCCTTGCGGTGAACAACCCTTGCCGCCTTATGGTGCCTGCCTTTTGGGGTCGATCAATCTGGCAAAACTGGTTTGGTTTCCCTTCGAGGATGGCGCGCATGTATGTGAAACCGCGCTGACAGATCTTGTGACGACAGCCGTTCGGATGATGGATAATGTGGTGGATCGTTCGCGGTTTCCACTTCCGCAACAGCAGGCCGAAGCGCAGGCGAAGCGGCGGATTGGGCTGGGGATCACCGGGCTGGCCGATGCTTTGCTGATGACCGGCCTGCGATATGGCAGCGACGAGGCCGCAGCGCAGACAGAACACTGGCTGCACCTGATCGCACGGGCGGCCTATCTGGCATCGGCCAATCTGGCTGCGGAAAAAGGGGCCTTCCCACTTTTTGATCGCGACAAGTTTCTGGCCAGCGGGTCACTTACGACCATGGATGAGGACGTGAAAACGTCCATCGCCAAACATGGTATCCGCAATGCTTTGCTGACGTCGATTGCTCCAACGGGCACGATCTCGCTTTACGCTGGCAACGTCAGTTCAGGGATCGAGCCGGTGTTTGCCTATTCTTATAAACGTAAGGTTTTGCAAAAGGACGGATCGCGTACCGAAGAAGAAGTTGTGGATTATGCGGTGCGGTTATGGCGCGAAAAATTTGGCGACGCCCCTCTGCCCGACCATTTCACCGATGCGCAAAGCCTGATGCCGCTTGAACATGTGAAAATGCAAGCGGCAGCACAGAAATGGGTGGATTCATCAATTTCAAAAACCATCAACTGCCCGGTTGATATCTCGTTTGCCGATTTCAAAGAGGTGTATTCCGCTGCATGGGAAAGCGGTTGCAAGGGTTGCACGACCTATCGGCCCAATGATGTGACGGGGTCAGTTCTAAGTGTGTCTGACGCACCGGCAAAGGTCGCGAAAACCAAGAAGGGGGCCGATGTGGTTTACATCAGCGAACCACTGGACCGGCCCGAGGCACTGGAAGGCAACACATATAAAATCAAATGGCCGGAAAGCGAGCACGCGATTTATATCACGATAAATGATGTGATTGCCAATGGGCGCAGACGTCCGTTCGAGGTGTTCATCAACTCCAAAAACATGGAGCATTTTGCCTGGACGGTGGGGCTAACGCGGATGATCTCGGCAGTGTTTCGGCGCGGCGGCGATGTGTCTTTCGTGATCGAGGAACTGAAAGCCGTGTTCGACCCGCGCGGCGGGGCGTGGATGGAAGGCAAGTACATCCCGTCAATTCTGGCGGCCATCGGCGGGGTGATAGAACGTCACATGATCGCCATTGGATTTATCGAAGAAGGCGGCCATCTGAAATCCGACCCGCATCCGAATGCCGAGGCGATTGCAGTCGGCGAACGCCCCCGCGGGCAGGCCTGTCCGAACTGCGGCCAATATGCGGTCCAGATGGTCGAGGGCTGCAAAACCTGTCTGGAATGTGGTCACAGCAAGTGTGGTTAGGCCTGCCGGCGCAAGGCTGATGGGGTCTGGCCAAATTCACGCTTGAACGCACGAACAAAGGCGATATCCGACAGGTACCCAACCTGCTCGGCCACGTCGGCAACCGGCAGATTGGTGGTTTTCAGAACGTCGCTGGCCACCAGCATGCGCCATTTCGCCAGATATTCGACTGGCGAGACCGACAGTTTTTGTTTGAAGGTCTGCGCGAAAGACGATCGTGACATCGCCGCGGTCTGCGCCAAATCAGCCAGCCCCATGGGCTGTCCATAGTCTTGGTGGATCCGGGAAATCGCCCGTTCCAGCCGCGCATCACTCAACCCGGCGAAGAACCCGTCTGATGGCGGGTTTATCTGGTAATATGCTCTGAGCGTCTGCACCAGCAAAACCTCGGCCATGCGCTCAACGATCATGTTCTGCCCGGGCCTGGGCCGCGCCAATTCCCTCAGGATCAAAGGCAGCACCGCCGCGGTCATATCATCAATGGCCGGATCCGCTGTGCGAAGATGTACGAATTCCGGCAAATCAGCCAGCAACGGATGTTTGAAATCCAAACGATATTCGTAGTGTCCACAGATGACCCGCGCCGCCTGCCCCGGCCCGTCAAAACACGGCTGGTCGGTCGCAAACGAGGCCATTGCCTGCGGCCCCGGTACGGCCTGACGTCCCGGCGCATCGGCCAGAACATGTGCCTGACCGCGTGGAAACAGCAGAATGTCGCCGCTAGCGCAATTGTGGGTCACCTCCTGCACCGTGACCGTGCAATGACCGCGCGAAATCACATGAAACTGCGCATAGCCCGTGTTCTGGATGCACATCGCCCAAGGGCTGTGGAAATCGCGTTGAAAATAGACGCAGGCGCGCAATCTGACACGCTGCATTACATCACTAAGGGCATCCTGCATGATTTTACCTGTAGGCGAAACTTGCAAACCTTATAACTGCACTTTCACAGTAGTAGAATTATTATTCCACCATTTTGGACGAATGGCTAATAAATTTGGACTTTCAGTAATTCATCATCCATTTTATTGCCCTTACCTTCGGAAGTTCAATCGACAACCACACAGGATGAAAAGATGAAACTCTCGATATTTCGGCTGATACCGCTAACCGCAGCCCTGACCTTTGCCACAAGCGCCGTAATGGCGGACGAAGCCTTTGATCCGGCCAAACCGGTCGCCCTGCCGCGTGCCGGGCTCAGCTATTTCAACCTTAATCCGATGATCCAGATGGCCGATGCCTATGGCAATCTGACCAATACGGCGCATGGCACGTTCGGAAAATTTCCGGCGCATTTTGATGCTGGCAGGCACACGCATACCGGGGCTTATCACGGGGTGGTCATCAAGGGCACCATGACCAACCAGTTCGCCGCAGGAACCAATCCGCCCGAATTGGTGGCTGGGTCGTATTGGTACGTACCTGCAATGCTCGAACATTCGACCGCCTGCATTTCAGATGAGCCTTGCGAGTTCTTCTTTTTTGCCGGTGGAAAATTCGACTTCATGCCCGCCAGTCAGTAATCGCAGGGCAATCTGCCTCAAGATTAGTCAGTTCCGGGGGCAATTGACACGGAAATGTTGCCCGATTGCTCTTTCCCAACCACATTCCTGCCTCTATCCTCGGGCACAAGGTTGCAGATAAGTAACCAAACATTCGGGGCGAGCGATGCGGGCGATATTGTGGGGACTGACATTTCTGGTCATTGTGGCGGCCAATCCAATGGCGGCCAACGATCGGGTGTGGCTGGGAAAAGCCCGGGTATTCACAAATGACCAATTGGGCGACGGCAAAGACCGGTGGCGATCGGGTTCTTACGCTTTAAGCTGGATACGCGGCACCAGTTGGAATGGCAGCATGCCGACTGGTTTCGGCGAGCTGGTTGAATACCGCGTTCGCTCGGAAATCATTGCGCCCGATGATTTAAGAAATCCAATTATCGGCACTGATCGGCGCTATGTGGGGGTGTTGGCCTTTGGCGCAATCAGCCATATGAAGGCCGGAGCGTCTGATTTGTCGGTCGGTATTGAGATGGTGCTGACAGGGCCGATGACAGGCGTTGGCGGTTTCCAGTCGTTCATCCATCGTGGTCTTGGCATGGGCACGCCGCAGGTTTTTGGCAGCCAGATCGGCAATGCGGTTCATCCGACAATCAACGTGGAATTGGGGCGTGATTTCAGCCTGTCCATAGGCGGAAAACCCGTGACATTCCGCCCCTATCTGGAAGCACAGGCCGGGGTGGAAACCTATTTACGAGTAGGCGGCGACCTGACCATCGGCACGCTGGGGCAAGGCGATATGCAAGTTCGATCAGTGGTGTCCGGTTTCCGCAATGTCGCGATAAAGGGCACCCGTCCGCGCGGTGTGTCGTTCATTTTGGGTGGCGACGTGGCCTATGTGCAATCCAGCAAATACCTGCCAACGTCATCTGGTTTCGTTGTGCAAAACCCACGCGCCCGGCTGCGGGCTGGCGTTTACGCGGAAGGCGAAAAGCGATCGTTCTTTTATGGCCTGACATGGCTTGGAAAAGAATTTGCAGCCCAGACCGGCAGCCAGGTCGTCGGATCTTTCGCGGTGCGCATGAAGTTCTGATGCGCCGCGCTGTGGTCACCTGACTAAGCGCCCGAGATTACCTTCGCTGCTGCACTTAGCGCACCTGTTCCATGCGGAATATCCAGTGCGATCAAACCCGCCTCGATCACCCCTAAAGACCCCATCACCATATGCGCATTCACATGCCCCATATGTGCGATACGAAACGCGCCGTCACTGTCCGGGTCTTCCGGTGTGCCCATGCCCAGCCCGATACCCAGCGTCACCCCGGCCCTGTGTTCCGTCCAGCGCCTGAGTTTGGTGCCCAATGGCGCGGTCAACTTTACTGACGTTACCGCCCACGACCGTTTTGCCGGGTCAGCGATATTGATCTGTACCGGGCCAGATTGCGACCAGCAGTCAAGTGCTGCCCAAACCGCGCTTGCCAATTTACGGTGGCGTTCCCAAACAGCCTCGAGTCCTTCTTCGTGCAACAGCATATCAAGGGCTGTGCGCAATCCGAAAAGGTGATGCGTCGGCGCGGTTCCATCAAATTTTTGCGAAAACCTGTTGCCTTGGGTACGGTCTGTCCAGTTCCAATAGGGCGTCGCCAGATCGGCGGATTTATGCACCTGATCGGCCTTTTCGCTGAACCAGACAAAGGCCAGGCCCGGCGGCGTCATCAAGCCCTTTTGGCTGGCGGCGATTGTCACATCAACGCCCCAGGCGTCCATTTCATATTTGTCACAGGCAAGCGAGGCAATGCAATCCGCCATCAGCAAAGCCGGATGCCCGCAGTCATCCATCACACGTCGAAGGGCTGCAAGATCATTGCGAACGGTGCTGGCTGTATCAACATGTGTGGCCAGTACAGCTTTGATTTGGTGGGACTTATCCGCCCGCAAAGCTGCCTCGACCTGCACAAGATCAATATCCCGCGAACGACCGAAATCCAACACCTGACAGTCGATCCCAAGCCCGCGTGCTGCATCCGCCCAGCCATGACCAAAGGCGCCGGTGGCAGGCACCAAAACTTTATCACCCCGGCTAAGCACGTTGCAAAGCGCCGCTTCCCATCCGGCATGACCGTTGCCAATATAAATCGCGACATGGCCCTTGGTGCGGGCAACTTTGCACAGATCGACCAAAATGGTATCCACCATATCATGCAGCGGACCTTCATAAATATTCGGCGCGGCGCGGTGCATTGCCTGCAACACGCGATCCGGCATGACCGAGGGGCCGGGAATGGCAAGATATTGGCGACCGTGATTTAGGCTCATTTTTGGGGCTCGTGAAAGATTGGGACGGCTATGCGTAGGACCAGAATAAGGGAAGGTCAATCGCCAGTGACCAGCAATTCGCAACTGATGGGTAATGTGGCATCAAACTTGTCAGTCTGATCAGGATGGTCTAAAGCCATATCCTTAGAAAACAGGCGGCGTGACCTTGCCTGACCCAAGCCCGAGTACTGTCCCGGATGTTCGCCAAATTCGTCAAAACACTAGAAGATAAAGAACGCGCGTGGCGCGAAAGCTTTGGTGACGACATCTCGACCCCTGAAAAACGGCGACAGGCCCAACGGCATTTTGATTGGGTCGATCACGGCGTTCTGCGGAAACTCTGGACCAATTTTTACCCGGTGGCGGATGGCGTTTTTCGGTCTAACCAGCCGTCGGCCAAGCGGCTGTTGAAACTGTCGGAAATGGGCATGAAATCGGTTTTAAACCTGCGCGGCACCAGTCCCTATAGCTATCATTTGTTCGAGGTTGAGGCTTGCCGCGAATTGGGGCTTGGTCTGACAGACATCAATTTGTCCGCGACAGCTCTGCCGTCTTTGGCGACTCTATTGGAACTCGAATGTCATTTCAAAACACTTGAACGACCCTTTGTGATGCACTGCAAATCGGGCGCGGATCGGGCTGGATTTGCGTCGGCCCTTTATTTGTTGTTGATCAAAGGCGCGCCGATTGAGGTTGCACAAAAGCAGTTAGGGTTGAAGTACCTGCATATTAAGGCTTCCAGCAAAGGCATTTTGGATTTTTGCCTTGAAACTTATCGGTTAGCCAACGCGGCCGCACCAATTGCATTTAGGGACTGGATGATGACGGCTTATGATCCGGTCACGATCACCGCTGCATTTCAAGCGCGCAGCCAGCGCAGAAGGGCTGGCTGAGATGGCGCGGATGGACGAAACCGGCCCTGCATCCAAAGGCATGCACTTGCCTCTGTGGCTGTGGCGCGATTATTTCCGGCGGCATCTGGGCTGGGTTTTACTGGCGTTCATCCTGATGGCCATCGAAGGCGCGATGCTTGGCGTGCTGAGCTATATGGTCGGACCAATGTTCGATCAGGTGTTTGTCGCCGGGCAAAAAGCAGCGGTTTACTGGGTGGCTGCCGCAATTTTCGCAATCTTCGTGGCCCGCGCGTTAAGCGGTTTTGGCCAGAGGGTGATTATGGCGGCAGTCGGTCAATGGGCGACAGCGGCGATGCAAACGGAGTTGGTGCGCCATATGATGCGGCTTGATAGCGTATTCTTTCAGGACAATGCACCCGGTGCGCTGATTGAACGGGTGCGTGGTGATACGCTGGCAGTTCAGGTGGCCTGGTCGGCGATTTTCACCTCATTGGGGCGGGATGTTATTTCACTGGTCACCTTGTTGGCCGTAGCGGTTTCGATCGACTGGCTGTGGACACTGATCGCAATCGCTGGCATCCCGGTTCTGGTGATCCCGGTGGCAATCCTGCAAAGGCTGATCCATTCGGCGGCGCGCCACGCAAGGCAAACGGCTGCATCGATTTCCACCCGGTTGGACGAAATTTTCCACGGGGTTAACCCGATCAAACTGAACAATCTGGAAGACCATCAGGATGCCCGGTTCGGCAAGACGGTGAACGCATACGTCAAGGCACAGATCAAAAGCGAGGCGGGTCAGGCCGGTGTGCCGGCTATGATGGATGTGGTTGCTGGTATCGGATTTCTGGGGGTGCTGATTTACGGCGGGTTTCAAATTATCGATGGGGCAAAAACCATCGGCGAGTTCATGAGTTTTTTCACTGCTATGGCGCTGATTTTTGAACCACTCCGCAGGCTTGGCAATATTTCCGGCCTTTGGCAGGCAGCTTTGGCCAGCCTTGAAAGGCTTTATGCAATCTTTGAAGAAAAGCCCGGCATTCTGAGCCCGGTCAATCCGATTGCGGCACCGGCGCGTGGAACCGAAGGCGATGTGGCGCTACAGAATGTGCGTTTTGCTTACGGCAATCAACCGGTTCTGGATGGGTTGAGCTTCACGGCGAAAGCCGGGGAAACCACCGCTTTGGTTGGGGCATCTGGTGCGGGTAAAAGCACAGTTTTCAATGTGTTGACCCGACTCGTGGAGCCTGCGTCTGGCAGCGTGACCATCGGTGGCGTGGGCGTAAATACGATAGCTTTGGCAGATTTGCGCGGGTTGTTTTCTGTAGTGACACAGGATGCAGCGCTGTTTGATGAGAGTCTGCGGGAAAACATTATGCTTGGGCGCCCTGAAGCGTCAGATGCTGATTTTCAGGCAGCTTGCGACGCTGCGCATGTCAGTGATTTTTTGCGCGAAACGCCGCTGGGCATAAGCAGTCAGGCAGGGCCCCGGGGGTCGAACCTGTCGGGCGGTCAGCGCCAACGGGTTGCGATTGCACGAGCAATTCTGCGCAATGCACCGATCTTGTTGTTGGACGAACCAACCTCGGCGCTGGATGCACAATCCGAGGCAGCGGTGCAGGAGGCACTGGACGGATTGTCGCAAGGGCGCACGACTTTGGTTATTGCGCATCGATTAGCGACGATCCTGCATGCTGACAAAATCGTGGTTCTGGACAAGGGACGGGTTGTAGACGAAGGCACGCATGCCGAATTGCTGGCTCGCGGTGGGCTTTATGCAGGATTATACCAACTGCAATTTGCCGGATGATTTGATGTAATTCAGCGGCGACGCTGCGCGCCATTGCTATGAGCCGCTACGCGGCGGAGCCTCCGGCGGGGATATTTAGACCTCTGAGAAAGCCTGACAGGGTTTCGGTTTCTATTGCGGATTTCTGTGCGGTTTCAGACAGGAAAAGGGCAGCTTGGGAGGCGTGAATAAGTCCGTCTGCTAAAGGTTTTAAGTGATTTGCGTTGAGCGTGTCACCGGTTGAAGTGATGTCAGCGATGGCTTCGGCGGTCAGGTTTTTGACGGTGCCTTCGGTCGCGCCCTGGCTGTCGACGAACTGGTAATCGGCGACACCATTGCTGCGCAGGAATTCGCGCACCAAGTTGTGGTATTTCGTGGCAATCCTGAGCCGGAAACCGTGGCGGGCGCGAAATTGCGCGCAGGCGGCATCAAGATCATCAAGCATGTCGACATCAATCCAGGTTTTTGGCACAGCAATCACCAAATCCGCATGACCAAAGCCAAGGGGCGCCAGTTCTGTCAGGATATCAGCCCATAATGGGATCTTCTCGCGTACAAGGTCAGTGCCAGTGACCCCCAGATGGATGCGGCCAGCCGCCAGTTCGCGCGGGATTTCACCGGCTGACAGCAGCACAAGCTCGACCCCGTCTACGCCCTGGACCGCGCCCGCATATTCCCGGTCGGACCCGCTGCGTTTGAGTTCGACACCACGGGTACGAAACCAGTCAAATGTCAGGTCTTGCAATCGGCCTTTAGAGGGCACTCCAAGCTTGATCGCCATTACATCCCCTCGGCTATTGCAAGCACATATTCCGGGCGAATAACGCCGCCGACGGCTGGAATTGAACGACCATGGCCCAATACTTCGGTTAAAGCATCGTAACGCCCGCCCGATGCGATAACTGGCAAGTCGGGGCGGTTTTCGGCGTAAAATCCAAAGACAAAACCGTCGTAATATTCAAGCGACGTGCGCCCATATGAGCCTTCAAAATCAAGATGATCCACGTTTATGCCACGCGCTGACAGCGCATTAAGGCGGGCATCCATCAAATCGACTGCCCGCACAAGGTTAGGCAGATCTTTTGCCAGAGTTCTGAGATGTGCCAAAGCGCGCGTTGATTTGTCTTTCAGGTTTAGAATCTCTTCGAGAATTGCTGTTTCACCTGTCGAAATCGGTGCCTCAATGGCATCCTCCACGAGCGATTGAACACGGTCTGTGATATCTTGCGGACTGCGCAGGCCCACGTGCCGACCAGCGGATTTGACCAATTTGGCCGCTGATGTTTCGGCCACTTCGGCCAATAGTTTCGCGCGACTGGCGGGAATCGGAGATGTGCCACCGAACCGGTCTAACAATTGGCGAAACCGGGTCGGGTGCCAGATATGGCGCTTAAGCGCGGCCTTGCGGCTGGGCAGCGTTGACAGGCCAGTAACGGCGGCCATCAGGATGCCCATGTCGCCGGTGGCCGCGCGTAGTTTCAGGGGCGCTAGAAGGTCAGCAAACAGCGCGAAAACCTCGGCATCTGATCTGGCGGGGTTGCTGCGATCAAACAACTCGAACCCGACTTGCAGGTATTCTGACGAACGCTTGCTGCCGGGTTTTTGTTTGCGCCAGACGGTGCCGTTATAGGTGTAACGCGCCGGTTCTGCGCCCTCATTCATATGCATTTGCACCACGGGGACGGTAAAATCCGGGCGCATCATCTGCTCGCCCAGAACCGGATCAAAGGTCACGTAAGCGCGGGCTCGGATATCCTCGCCGTAAAGGTCAAGTAAGGTTTCGGCCGGCTGCAAGGCAGCAGCTTCAACCGGCAGCGCACCTTGGGCCAGAAAATACGCCGACAGCCGATCAGCTTCGGCCCTGATACGGGCGCGGCGGTCGTTTAGCATGGCTTATCTTTCAGCACGGGCGATCATCTTTTTAACCTCGGCCACCAGATCAGTGCGGTTGATTTCCATCTGCGCGGGTTGGGCTTTCCATTCCTCGTTGGTGGTCATTTCGGCAGCCAATCGCGCGCCCAGTGCCAGATCTTTGATCTGCACCACACCGCGGGCTTTTTCGTCGGTACCTTCAATCACCGCGACCGGGCTTTCGCGTTTATCAGCGTATTTCAACTGGTTTCCAAAGTTTTTCGGATTCCCCAAATAGACTTCGGCACGGATACCGGCGGCGCGCAATTCAGACACCATTTTCTGGTAATCCGCCATGCGGTCGCGATCCATGACGGTGACAACGACCGGGCCTTTGGATTGGTTACTCACCTGCCCCTTGGCCCGCAGGGCGGCCAGCAGGCGGTCAACGCCGATGGAAATGCCGGTTCCCGGAACCTCTTGGCCGGTGAAGCGTTTGACCAGATCGTCATAGCGCCCGCCGCCAGCGACCGAGCCGAACTGGCGCTTGCGGCCTTTTTCGTCAAAGATTTCAAAGGTCAGTTCGGCTTCGAAAACCGGACCGGTGTAGTAGCCGAGGCCGCGCACAACCGATGGATCGATAACGATGCGATCGGGGCCATAACCTTGGGCGGCCAGAAGCTCGGCGATGGTTTCAAGTTCCTGAACGCCCTGGGTTCCGATTTCCGAGCCCTGAACCAACTCCATCAGGCGCGCACAGGTGGCGGCGCCATCAGGGCGCATCGCGTCCATGAAGCCCATGACGACCTCCGTCTGTTCTAACTCAAGACCAGCGCCCTCCGTGAAATCGCCGCTTTCGTCTTTGCGCCCGCTGCCTAGCAAAGCGCGTACGCCCTCTGTTCCCAGGCGGTCTAACTTGTCGATTGCCCTAAGAAC
>DJBQ01000102.1:0-120 GCA_002430125.1 Rhodobacterales bacterium UBA5972 | reverse complement strand
ACCTTGCGATTGTTCAGGCGGATTAAATAGTCGCCACGCGGAATGCCGACGGCCTCGAGCACATCAGCCAGCATCGCGCAAATCTCGGCATCCGCGGCCACGCTTGCAGACCCAACAGTA
>DJBQ01000063.1 GCA_002430125.1 Rhodobacterales bacterium UBA5972 | reverse complement strand
ACTTTCTGGCCTCCGGCGGGGATATTTTAGCCGAAAAGAAACCTAAAGCGCGCGCCAGCCGATATCTGAACGGCAATACCCTTCCGGCCAGTTGATTTTCTGCACCATGTCGTAGGCCAGATCGCGGGCTTGTTTTAGGCTGGTGCTGCGGGCTGTGACATTCAGAACCCGGCCGCCATTTGCGGTGATTTTCCCATCCTGGCGCTTGGTTCCGGCGTGAAACACCTCTTGCATCGAGGTGGATGGCAATGCGTCCAGCCCGGAAATCGCCGAACCTTTCAGGTAGGCACCGGGATAGCCATTGGCCGCCATCACGACGGTTATTGCGTGGTCATCTGCCCAGGACGCGCGGGCTGTCTCCAGCCGGTTTTCAGAGCATGCCAGCAGCAGATCAAGCATCTGTGCGCCCAGTCGCATCGCCAGAACCTGACATTCCGGGTCACCAAAACGCGCGTTATATTCAATTAGCCGCGCCGTGCCGTCCTTGATCATCAGACCGGCATAAAGCACGCCTTGATAGGGCGTTCCGCGCCGCGCCATTTCGGCCAGCGTCGGACGAATGATCTGCGTCATCGCCTGATCTTCCAGCGCTTGGGTCAGAACCGGCGCCGGGGAATAGGCCCCCATACCGCCGGTATTTGGCCCCAGATCGCCGTCATAAGCGCGTTTGTGATCCTGGGCCGAGCCGATGGCCAGGCAGTTTTCACCGTGGCACAGCACGAAAAGCGAGGCTTCCTCGCCGTCCATGAACTCCTCGATGACGATTTCAGCGCCGGCAGCGCCAAAACCGCCGCCCAGCATATCGTCAACCGCGTCCAATGCCTCGGTCGTTGTCATGGCGACGACCACGCCTTTTCCTGCGGCCAGACCGTCAGCTTTGATGACAATAGGTGCGCCGTGTTCTCGGACATAAGCACGGGCCGGGTCGGTTTCGGTGAAGTGGGCATAGGCGGCAGTGGGGGCGTTGCAGGCATCGCAAATATCTTTGGTGAAGGCTTTGGAGGCTTCAAGGGCAGCGGCGGCTTGCGAGGGGCCAAAGGTTAGGATGCCGGCTGCGCGCAATATGTCGGCGACCCCGGCGGCCAAGGGGGCCTCGGGGCCGATGACCACGAAATCAACCGCGTTCTCTGCGCAAAAATCGCGCACCAGACCACCGTTCAGGATATCCAGATCGGCGCATTCGGCGATTGCCTCAAGCCCGGCATTGCCCGGGGCTACGATCAGCCGGTCGCATTTCGGGTTCTGTTTGATCGCCCATGCCAGTGCGTGCTCGCGCCCGCCGCTGCCCAAAATCAGGATATTCATGCCGCCCCCGCTTGGCCTTGGTTGCTGGGCGTTCTAAGGTGGGACGCAGACATGTGCAAGCGAGGCTGAATGTCCGATTTGATTGATGATCCAGAACCCGGCCAGAATGCGCCGGAATTTACGGTTTCCGAGATTTCAGGTGTGGTCAAGCGCATGATCGAGGGCGAGTTTTCGCATGTGCGCATCCGGGGCGAGGTTGGCCGGGTTTCGCGACCGGCATCTGGGCATTTGTACCTTGATCTGAAAGATGACCGCGCGGTTTTGGCCTCGGTGATCTGGAAGGGGACGGCTTCGCGGCTGCGCACCATGCCCGAGGAAGGGATGGAGGTGATTGCCACCGGAAAGTTGACCACATTTCCCGGGCAATCGCGCTATCAGATGGTGATCGAGGATATTGCACCCGCGGGTCTGGGCGCGCTGATGCTGATGCTTGAGCGGCGCAAAAAGGCGCTTGAGGCCGAAGGCTTGTTTGCTGCCGCGCGCAAGCGGAAAATCCCGTATTTGCCGGATGTAATCGGGGTGATTACCTCGCCTTCGGGTGCCGTGATCCGCGATATTCTGCACCGGTTGCGGGATCGTTTCCCGCGACAGGTGCTGATTTGGCCGGTGGCCGTGCAGGGTGAAAAATGTGCGGCCGAGGTTGCGGCGGCAATTGAAGGGTTCAACCGACTGACGCCTGGCGGGGCGATAGCGCGGCCTGATTTGTTGATTGTGGCAAGGGGCGGTGGATCAATCGAGGATTTGTGGGGGTTTAACGAGGAAATCGTTGTGCGGGCGGCTGCGGCAAGTGATATTCCGTTGATATCGGCGGTTGGTCACGAAACTGATACAACACTGATTGACTATGCTTCTGATCAGCGCGCGCCAACGCCGTCAGCGGCGGCTGAACTGGCGGTGCCGGTTCGGGCAGATCTAATGGCGGCTTTGGCCGGGTTGGAGGAACGTCGGGTTCGCGGCATGGTGCAAAATCTGCAAAACCGCCGGCAGCGTATGCGTGATCTTGCGCGGGCTTTGCCAAAACCTGCCGATCTGGTGGACAATCAAAGCCAGCGTCTGGATCATCTTGCAGCGCGTTTGCCAAGCGCTTTGCGGGCACGCACGGCGCGGGAACATATTCGGCTGGCCAAGGCCTCGGCAGGATTGCGCCCGGTTGCTTTACGGCAGGCGATAAGTCAGAAACACGATAATCTTCAGCGGGTTGTGGCGCGTATCTCGCAAACCAGACTAACGTTTTTCAGACCATTTCGCGACAGGTTGGCAGGGTTGGACCGGATACATAACTCGCTTGGCTATCAAAAGACTTTGGAACGGGGGTACGCGGTTATTCGCGACGGATCCGGAATTGTGATCACAAATGTTAAAGCTGCCGAGGCCGCATCGGTTCTGAACATTCAACTGAAAGACGGGCGGTTGAATGTTGGGGGGGTGACCCCGCCAAAGCCTGCGAAACCTGAAAAACCAATTCAGATAGCTGCCGATATAACCAAGGATCAGGGAAGCCTGTTTTAAGACCCGACTTCGGGTGCAAGGCAGGTTATTGGGGTTTCGTTCTGACCAATGAATTCAAGATCCGACTCAGGTTCGCGTCCCAAAGCACGGGCAGCAAACGAGTTTCCCTTTTTTAGGAAGTTCCAGCATTGTTCGCGCGGATTGTCCTCGTAGACAAAGCAGATCAAGTCGTCTTTGGCATACCATTTACCGCGGGTGCAGGTTCCGTCGGCATATTGCCAGATCGACCGATTATCTGGCAGATATTGTTCGACCCCAAAGGCCACGCCATTTTGTGCAAAATAAAGGGTTGAACCGGCTGTATGGGTTCGAAATGCCTCGGGCGACAGAACCTCTTCGGCAAACAAATTACCTGGCAGCAATAGCAGCAGGATTGCGATTCTGGTCATGTTTGTCTGTCGAGTTTGCACCGAAGCAGAATGCGTCAAAGGCACGGGTGAATCCAGTGGCAAACGTACTAGTTTTGGTCCATCGCGTCGCGTTGGCGAAACCACGCTGCGACACGGGGGTTCATAACCCGGCGCCAAAAGGCCGGTGCCAACGCAATACACGACATCACCGGCAGGCTGCGCGGCAACATCGGTGCGCCCTGTGCTGACAGGGTTTTCAGCTCGCTGTACTGGAGCGATGGATGCGCGTGATGATCCGAATGGCGCGGCGCGTTCAGCATCAGTGCGGCGCTGAACACATGCGGGGCGTTCCACGAATGGATCAAACCAACGGGTTCATAGACGCCGCCCTTTAGAATACGGCGTTCAAGCCCGTAATGCTGAACATATTCGCTGAGCAGCAGTTGGATTTGTGCGAAAACCGCAAACCCAAGGTAAATAAGCAAGCCTTTGAACCCTGCCAGCACAAACGCCAATGTCAGAAAGACCGCAGCCCCGGCAAAATAGATCACATAGGGGTTGTGAACTGAAAGCAGGCCGCGTTGCAGCTTTCTGGCTTCAGCCGTCAGCCCGGATTTGAATGACCCGATCCAGGCCCGCCGAAAATAGCTGTAAAAACTTTCATTCAGTCGCGCCGTATTTGGATCAAGTGGCGTGGCAACATGGCGATGATGCACGGCCAAATGGGCGCTGACATGGTGGCCGAACAGAATGGAAATGAATGCCCATTTGCCTAAAGTATGGCGAAACCGGCCGGTTCGGTGGATCAGTTCATGCGCGTTCGCTGTGCTGATAACGCCAAAGAACAGGCCGAAAGCACAGAAATTCAGCGCGTTTTCCCAAATCGAAAGCCCATCCATGCCCGAAATCGCGAGTATCGCCAAGGGTAACAACACAAGATGTGCAAGCGCCAGTAGGATGGTGATTGAGTCAGCGAATAGCAATCCGAACCTACTGGTCTGGTGATCTGCTGCGTCGGTGATCTCCACACTTTCATCAACCAAAAACGTGAAAGCCGATAGATAGCAAAGGGCAATAAAGGCAAACCAGCCGCCGAAAACCGGCCCGAGGGCCAGAAATGGTAACGGCAGCAAAGCCGCCAATGGAAAGAAAAGGTTTGCCCGTGGCATCCCAATGTCCCTTCGGAAATCTGAATGTACTTCGTGCTTGGGCATTTCGGAAATTGTATGAGGAAACCGTGTTCAATAAGGGTATTGAGAAGACAATGTTTAAAATCTCGCTGCAAGGTGGCGCTATGATCAATCTTATATCCAACATCAACACGTGTTCGAAATGATCTGGGTCCTGCTGGGGCTGTCGGCATTAACTGCAGCGCTTTATGGATTTTGGTTGGGTCAACAACAGGTTTCGATGGCCCGTTCTGCCAGCAAAACCGCAGCCATTGGCGCCTTGGCTTGCATTTCGGCGACTTCAGATGGCCCGTGGCTGTTAACTGCGGCCCTTGGGTTTTCAGCCCTTGGGGATTATTTCCTATCGCGCGAAAACGACAAAGCATTTCTTGCGGGCATGGCCGCATTCTTTCTGGCACATCTCGCCTATATTCCGCTGTTTTTACAGTTGGGCGAGGGGTTTGATCTGATCGCAGCCAGATGGCCGATCGCGCTTGGTTTCGGATTATATGCGTTGATCTTCTACCGGATATTGTGGCCGGGTTTGGGCGGATTTCGCCTGCCTGTATTGGGATATTGCGCTGCAATCACCGGCATGGGGCTGGCCGCCCTTGGCCTGACCTTAAGTGGTGGAGCGCTGTTCGTGCTGCTGGGCGCGCTGGCCTTCGTTTTATCTGACACCGTGTTGGCGCTTGAAAAATTCCGCCTACCGGCCGCGTCGAAGACAAAACCGTTTGCTGCCTATTTCGTCTGGTTCAGCTATTGGCTGGCGCAATGCCTGATCACCTTTGGAACGCTTTACCCATAAAAAAACGGGAGACCGCGACCGGCCTCCCGTAAGGTGTCAGCCCGTTTCCGGGCTGCCAGGGAAGTTCTAGTG
>DJBQ01000137.1:4250-20183 GCA_002430125.1 Rhodobacterales bacterium UBA5972 | reverse complement strand
ACGCAGTCCCGGACTTGCTCCGGGACCTCTTGGTTGAAGTTCTGTATGAGGTCCCGGAGCAAGTCCGGGACAAAAAAGGGAAAATACGATGAGCAAGATCACTTTACTTGACGGCGGCATGGGGCAAGAAATTGTCAAACGCTCGGGCGACCGGCCAACGCCGCTTTGGTCAACACAAGCAATGATCGACCACCCCGGCATAGTCGAGGCGGTGCACCGCGATTACTTTGGCGCGGGCGCCACAATCGCCACGACCAACACCTATGCCATTCACCGCGACCGGCTGGCCAAACACGGTATGGAAGGCCAGTTCGCGGCGCTGATGACAGCCGCCCTTACTGAAGCCCGGGCTGCAAAAGACGCGCATCGCTCTGGCCGTATTGCCGGGTCGATTGGCCCGCTTGGCGCGTCATACCGTCCGGACCTGACACCGGAATTTGACAAGGCACGCTTGTTGTTTGCCGAAGTTGCAGAAATGCTGGCCCCGCATGTCGATCTGATCATTTGCGAAACCGTAGCCTCGGTTGGCCATGCCCGCGCTGCCCTCGCTGGGTGTGCTGACAGCGGCCGCCCAGTCTGGCTGGCGGTAACTGTATCCGATGACGACGGTAGCAAACTGCGCTCGGGCGAAGGCGTTGGCGCATTGTTGGCCGTGGTGCAGGAATTCCGCCCCGAGGCAATACTGGTCAATTGCTCGGTCCCCGAAGCCATGGAAGCGGCCCTTGAAATCGTGCGCGGTTTTGGCCTGCCTTTCGGGGCATATGCCAACGGCTTTACCGGGATTTCCGACAGTTTCCTGAAAGATGCGCCAACGGTTGATGCGCTTGAGGCCCGAACTGATCTCAGCCCGACAATCTATGCCGATTTCGCCCTGCGCTGGGTTGGCATGGGGGCGACAATCATCGGCGGTTGCTGTGAAACCGGCCCTGCGCATATCGCTGAAATTGCCCGGCGGCTTGGTCGTTCAGGGTTTGAAATTGCTTGAGCGAAAATGAGTATTTTTGAAACCATGATGGGTGTGCAGCTGGTCGGACATGGCGGTCCAGAGATGCTGGTTTGGAATCAGGCGATTCCGATGCCGGTCCCCGGGCCAGGCGAGGCGCTGATGCGCGTCCTGGCAGCCGGGGTGAACAACACCGATATCAACACACGGATCGGGTGGTATTCTAAACAAGTGTCCGGGCCGACCGAGGCTGTTAAGGCAGGGGAAAACGTCGAAAATGGCGGCTGGGCCGGGGCGTTGCAGTTTCCGCTTATTCAGGGTGGTGACATGTGCGGCGAAGTGGTCGCGCTTGGCGAAGGTGTCAGTGATATCCGCATTGGCAGCCGCGTGATTTGCGCCTGTTGTCAACCGGTTCCGACGACAGATGAACCGGTCAAGATCAACGTGATCGGTTCCGAATATGACGGGGCATTTGCCGAATATTGCGTCGTGCCAGCGGATCAGTTGTTCGACGTGAGCGCTTCGCCTTTGTCCGACATCGAAATTGGTGCCATGCCATGTGCTTTTGGTACGGCGATGGGATTGCTGATGCGGGCGGGTGTTGTGGCGGGTGACAGAGTTCTGGTGACCGGAGCGTCTGGCGGGGTTGGGATGGCTGCGGTGATGATCGCTAAACTTAAAGGCGCTGTGGTGACGGGCGTCAGTTCAGCAGCCAAGGCCGAGAGTGTTCGCGAAGCAGGTGCCGACGATGTGATCGGTCGAACCGATAAACCGGACGTGCAGGGCTATTCAGTTGTCATCGACCTTGTCGGTGGCGACGGTTGGGGCGCGCTGATTGATGCCTTGAAACCCGGTGGATGCTACGCGGTCGCAGGTGCGATAGGCGGGCCGATTGTTACGGCGGATCTGCGCACGATTTACCTGAATGACCTTTCGATATTTGGTTGTACCTATCAGTCACGAGAGGTGTTCGGCGCGCTGGTCGATCTGATTAACGCAGGCAGTCTGCGCCCGCTGGTCTCAAAAACTTATCCGTTGCGGGATATCGCTGTGGCGCAGGCGGAATTCGTCTCGAAGCGCTATCCTGGAAAACTTGTCCTCATACCTTGATTGGGAATTTCTGAATGTCTCTTCCTTCCAAAGCACGTGCAGTCATAATCGGTGGTGGCGTCATTGGCTGCTCGGTGGCCTATCACCTGACCAAACTCGGTTGGAAAGACGTGGTTCTGCTGGAGCGTAAGCAATTGACCAGCGGCACGACTTGGCACGCCGCTGGGTTGATCGGGCAATTACGGGCCAGCGCCAACATGACCAAACTGGCGAAATATTCCGCCGATCTTTACCGCGGGCTAGAGGCCGAAACCGGTGTGGCCACAGGTACGCGCACCGTCGGGTCGGTTTCCGTTGCGCTGACGAATGAACGGCGCGAGGAATTGTTCCGCTCGGCCGCTATGGCGCGGGCTTTTGGGGTTCCGGTCGAGGAAATGTCGCCAGCCGAAGTCAAAGAGAAGTATGCACACCTGAATATCGACGGGGTAAAGGCTGGCGTTTGGCTGCCAACAGACGGGCAGGGCGATCCGGCGAATATTGCGCTGGCCTTGGCCAAAGGTGCGCGTAATCGCGGGGCCGTGGTGGCCGAACGGGTGCTTGTCACCGGCGTGACGGTCCAAGACCGCACCGCCAAAGGCGTGACATGGGAAAGTGACGGCGAGACTGGCTTTATCGAGGCGGATCATGTGATCAATTGCGGCGGTATGTGGGGCCATGCGGTTGGCAAGTTGGCCGGTGTGAATGTGCCGCTGCATGCCTGCGAACACTTCTATATCGTGACCGAGCCGATCCCGGGCTTGACCCAAATGCCGGTGCTGCGGGTGCCGGATGAATGCGCCTATTACAAAGAAGACGCAGGCAAATATCTGCTTGGCGCGTTCGAGCCTGTTTCTAAGCCCTGGGGCATGAACGGTATTCCGGCGGATTTTGAATTCGACCAGTTGCCCGAAGATTTCGACCACTTCGAGCCGATCTTAGAGCGTGCCGTCAACCGCCTGCCGATGCTGGCGACAGCAGGCATTCACACGTTTTTCAACGGGCCGGAAAGTTTTACACCGGATGATGCCTATAACCTTGGTCAGTCGCTTGAGGTGGATAATTTCTGGGTGGCCGCCGGGTTTAACTCGATCGGCATTCAGTCGGCTGGTGGGGCCGGTATGGCCTTGGCGCAGTGGATGGACGATGGCCAACGGCCGTTTGATCTGGGCGATGTCGATGTGGCACGCAATCAACCGTTTCAGGGCAACAAGACCTATCTGTTTGAACGGTCCAAAGAAACACTGGGCCTGCTCTACGCCGACCATTTCCCGTACCGCCAAAAGGCCACGGCGCGCGGCGTAAGGCGCACACCGTTCCACCAGCACTTGCTGGATCGAGGGGCTGTGATGGGCGAGATCATGGGCTGGGAGCGCGCCAATTGGTTCGCCAATCCGGGTCAGGAACGCGAATATCGTTATAGCTGGAAACGCCAGAACTGGTTTGAAAATTCCGCCGCCGAACATAATGCGGTCCGAACGAATGTCGGCATGTACGATATGTCGTCGTTTGGCAAACTGCGCGTTGAAGGCCCGGATGCCGAGGTGTTTCTGAATTACATTTGCGGTGCGGACATGTCGGTGCCTGCGGGCAAGATCGTCTATACCCAGTTCCTCAATTCCCGCGGCGGGATCGAGGCGGATGTCACCGTCACAAGATTAAGCGAACGCGAATATCTGGTGGTAACACCGGCCGCGACCCGTCTGGCGGATCAAACATGGATGCAACGCCATCTTGGCGAACGGCGTGTGGTCATTACCGATGTGACAGCAGGCGAGGGAGTGCTGGCAGTGATGGGGCCAAATGCACGCGCCTTGATGCAAAAAGTCAGCCCGAACGATTTCTCCAACGCGGCCAATCCGTTTGGCACCGCGCAAAACATTGAAATCGGCATGGGATTAGCCCGAGTGCACCGGGTGTCATATGTCGGCGAGCTTGGCTGGGAGATTTACATCTCAGCCGACATGGCCGGGCACGTTTTTGAAACGCTGTTTGAAGCCGGTGCCGATATGGGTTTGAAACTGTGCGGCATGCATATGATGGATAGTTGCCGCGCTGAAAAAGCATTCCGGCATTTTGGCCATGACATTACCTGTGAAGATCATGTGCTCGAGGCCGGTCTGGGCTTTGCGGTGAAAACCGACAAGCCGGATTTCATCGGCAGGCAGGCGGTTTTGGATAAGCGTGAGACGGGGCTGGATAAACGTTTCGTGCAGTTTCTGCTGCAAGACCCCGAACCGCTTTTGTACCACAACGAACCGCTGATCCGGGATGGCGAGATTGTCAGCTATCTTTCGTCGGGCGCATACGGTCACCACCTTGGCGGCGCCATCGGAATGGGCTATGTGCCGTGCAAGGGCGAAAGCGTGGCGGATGTGCTGGCGTCAAGTTACGAGATTGACGTGTCCGGCGTCAGGGTCAAAACCACAGCGTCGCTGGCACCGTTATACGACCCAAAGGCCGAACGGGTGAAAGTTTAACGGAGCTCTCCCGTCCAAGGCCGACCTTTGGTCGCCTTAGTTGGGCCGGGCAGTTTTGAAAACAAAACTGAAGGGTCGCAGGCCAAGCCTGCGATATAGGATGAATATTTGAAAAACGATGAAGACGACGTGCGCGCGCATGTTTTGGTTGATTACAGCCCTCCCGACGGGCCACTTGAGGTAATTTTTCGCAATCTCAAGCTGTTGGTTGTGAATAAGCCTTCTGGGCTTTTGTCGGTGCCCGGCAAGGGTGAACATCTGGCTGATTGCCTTGAGACACGCGTGAAAGCCGCCTATCCCGGCGCGTTGCTGGTGCATCGTCTTGATCGCGATACATCGGGCGTCATGGTGTTTGCCCGCAAACCGTCCATTCAGCGGCACATAAATTTGCAGTTTGAAAAGCGGTTGGTCGAGAAAACCTATATCGCCGATGTCTGGGGCGACGTTGCTGGCGAGGAAGGCGAGATTGATTTGCCGATTGTCATCGATTGGCCAAACCGGCCCTTGCACAAGATTTGCCATGAAACCGGCAAACCGTCGGTCACGCGCTGGCAGGTGATCGGGCGCAGCGAAGGGCGCACACGGGTTCGACTGTTTCCCAAGACCGGCCGCAGCCACCAGTTGCGGGTGCACATGCTGTCCATGGGGCATCCTATTCTGGGCGATGCGTTTTACGCCCACGAGGCCGCCCTTGCCGCCGCCTCGCGGTTGCATCTGCATGCCGAAACACTGGCATTTCACGATCTTGACGGGGTGCGTCGCCAATATGACTGCCCTTGCCCGTTCTGATCTCTTGCGGTTAGGCTGACCGAAACAACGGAGGCCGCAATGACCACAGACCTGCCAGACACCATAACCCAGACCATCGGCGTTCTAACCCGACGCGAAACCGAGGCGCGGATTTTGGCGCCGGTGATCGACGCCTTGGGCAAGGAATTTGGCCGGGAGGCGGTCGTCAACACGGTGCGCGATGTCATCATCGGCCTTGCGCGCGACCAAGGCGCGTCGCTGGCGGCGGAATACGGCAATGGCACCGACGCATTTCTGGAAACTCTGGCCTTCTGGACCCAAGGCGGAGCGCTGGAAATCGAGGTGCTGGCGAATTCGGACACCAAGCTTGATTTCAATGTCAATCGCTGCCGATACGCGGAAATGTACCGTGCGCTGGGCGTTGCTGATCTGGGCGCGGTTCTGTCGTGCAACCGGGACTATGCGATGGTCGAAGGCTTTAACCCAAAGGCCAAACTGACCCGCGACCAGACGATCATGGGCGGGGCAGCCTGCTGCACCTTCCGCTATGACTTTTCCGGTCAAGACTGACGTGCGGTCAGGCTGGATATCGCGACGGTTGGGCATATAGTTCCGCCAGAGGGATCCAATGACCAAAACTGACAGCCAGACACTTCAAGTCAAAGACCTGCCGGTTTATCCGCCGCGCGACAAGGCGATCGACGATCACGCCTATATGAAACAGGTGATGCGCCTTGGCCCATTGGTGCGCGACGGTTATTTCGGCGTTCACACATTTTCCCATCAACATATGCTGGATATGTTGTCCGATGACCTGACGCGGCAGCTTGAAACCGAAGGCATTGATCTGCTGGGGATCGGTGCCGGGGCGATCCGCGATTTCTTTGCCAATGTCATGCTGTTTTCCAACGGAACGGTGCATCGCAACCGCCGTGCGCCTCTGGCCCGCGCTTTTGCGTTTCCGATTGTCAAAGCGATGCGCGCGGATATTCGGGCGGCAGCAACGGCGATCATCAAACCCTTGCTCGGTGGCGGCGAGGTTGATTTTCTGGCTGATGTCGCTGGCCCGATGCCGGCACGGATAATTGCCGGAATTCTGGGCGTGCCCGAGCGCGATATCCCGCATTTCACCACGCTTGTCTATTCCTCGATCCGCGTGCTTGCCAGCCGTTCACGAGGGATTTTGCTTGAGGCCGAGGCAGATTTGGCACGCCTTAACACCTATGTTGCTGGTGTGTTGGCCGACCGGGCGAAATCGCCGCAACAGGATTTCCTTTCCGCCTATCTGGCGCGGGTGGCAGACAGCGCGCTTGATCCGACCGAAGTGAGGGTGCAAATCGTTGGCCTTATTTTGGCGGGGTCCGACACCACCCGTAGTTCCATCGCCACGACCTTTGCGAGGTTGCTGGACCATCAAGACCAATGGGAAATGTTCAAAGCCGACCCTGATGCCCTGAAGGCCGATGTGACGGCTGAAGGTTTGCGATACGACCCCGTCGTTGGCAGCCTGTCGCGGATTGCCGCGCAGGATTTTATGCTGGCGGGGGTTCGCATCCCCACCGGATCGGTTTTGTTCATGTCGATGATTGCCGCGTTGCGTGATCCGGCGATCTATGCTGATCCGGACCGTTTTAACATCACCCGTAAGGATCACCCGGCCCTGCATCCGGCTTTTGGCGGCGGCGGACATCGCTGTCTGGGCGAGGCTTTGGCGCGGGTCGAGATAGAGGAAACCCTGTCGGTTCTGGCCGAGCTTGCCCCAAACGCGCGGTTGATCGGGCCAGTGCCAACCCTGCGCGGGCTGACAGGGGTGCGCGGGATCAACGGGATGACGGTGGCCTTGGGCTGAGCGGATATTGCGGCGCCAAATAGCAGTTTAGTTTTGCCGGGCGCGCGCCAACAAAGTCCGCAGTCGCTGTTTCAGATCAGCAATATCAGCGTCGGAATAATCCTGCAAAATCGCCGTCTCATGCGCCCGTGCTTTTTCGATCTTGTCGCGGGCCATGTCGCGGCCCTTATCGGTCAAGTCGACCAATACGCCACGGCGGTCGTCGTCGCTGTGATGGCGCGCGACGATCCCTTGTTTGCACAGCCGGTCAAGCGTGCGTGTCAGGGTTGGCTGCTTCATCAGGCTTTTGCGCGCCAATGCCCCCACATTCAGCCGGACATTTGGGTATAGCGACCCGAGTATCCTCCACGTCGTCACCGAAATACCTTCGGCTTGCATTTCAGCGTGAAACGCGTCGCTGGCCGCTGCACTGGCATGGGCCAGCAGATACAGCAGATATTCGTCGGTAAAGTTTTCGCTGTCAGCCGGGGACATGCGCCGTGCCGTATTTGCCGGAAAAGAACAGCAGGGGTTCCAGGTCACATTGCTCGCATTCTTCAACCGCGCCGAAGAAAACAACGTGATCACCGGCCTCGATTGTCATGGTTCGGCGGCATTCAAACGTGGCGATTGTGCCTTTGATCACCGGCAAATTCGCGATACCCCGATGCCAGTCCACACTGGCGAAACGGTCTTCAGCAGGGCGCGCGAACGTGTCGCTGATCTCGCGCTGGTTGCTTGCCAGCATGTTGATCGCGAAATGGCTGGAATTGCGGAACACATCCAGATTGGGCGACTTTGTCACCAGCGACCACAGCACCAATGGCGGGTCCAGCGAGACCGAGCTGAACGAGTTAATCGTCAACCCGATTGGCGCCCCGCTTGGGTCTGTCGATGTGGCTACCGCTACACCGGTAGCGAATTTTCCGAAAGCTCGGCGTAAGGCCATTGATTTTTCGTCCACGCCGTTTCCTTTCGATGTTAAGATATTACTTTGAATATATTCCAAAGTAATCTATTTAACAAGTAGAAACCGCGACATTCTGTCATGCGGGCGATTCTGACAGGGGGGTTCTGATGTTGAATGACCGGATCGAAGCCAAGTGGATCGACGCTTTTGAAACCACGTTTCGGGCGTGCAAGGTGGATGCCAGCCAAACCGCGATCATCCTTTCGGAAACCCAAAGCCGTGATCTGAACGTGCATCTGGCGGAACTGGCGCTGTCGCGCATCGGCGTGCCATTTTACCACCTGAAGGTTCCAACACCGCGCAATACCTCGCCTGCAATCCTGCGCTCGACCGGCACTTGCGTCGCGTTGAATGGTCAGGAAAAGGCGGTTGCGGCGCTGGCATCGGTTGATTTCATCGTCGATCTGACCCTGGAAGGTTTGATGCATTCACCGCAAACCCAGACCATCCTGAAGGGTGGTGCGCGGATTATGAACATCAGCAACGAGCATCCCGATATGCTGGAACGTGCCATGCCGGACGAGGATTTGAAGGACCGCACGCTGGCCGCAGCGCGGTTGTGTCGCAAATCCACTGCGATGACAGTAACCAGCGATGCAGGCACGGATTTGACTGTGGACATGACCGGCAACAACACAGTTGGCATCTGGGGCTGGACGGATAAACCCGGTACGCTGGCGCATTGGCCCGGCGGCATCATCGTATCGTTTCCACGCTCGGGCAGCGTCAACGGGCGGTTGGTGTTTCAACCCGGCGATATGAACCTGACCTTCAAGAAATACTTTGACGACGAGGTGATTTTCACGCTGGAAGGCGATTACGTCACCAAGATCGAAGGCCGGGGTACTGATGCGCGTTTGATGCGCAATTACCTTGAAGCATTCGGTGATCGCGAGGCTTATGCCACCAGCCATGTCGGTTGGGGCCTGCACAAAGCCGCGCGGTACGAGGCGTTAACCATGTATGACCAGCGCGATATGAACGCGACCGAACTGCGCGCCGTTGCCGGAAATTTCCTTTACTCAACCGGGGCTAATGAATTCGCGGGTCGCTTCACCCAAGGCCATTTCGATTTGCCGATGATGGGCACCACTATCACGGTCGATGAAACCTGTGTTGTCAAAGACGGGGTTTTAACCGCGTGAAACTAGCGGCAGGAATAACCTATGACGACAGCGGCGCGGGCGGCGTGCCGATCATCTGTCTGCACGGGATCGGCGGCGACACCACCAGTTTTCAGCCGCAGCTTGACGGGCTGTCTGACAGCAATCGGGTGATCGCTTGGAACATGCCGGGTTATGGTGGCTCAACCGCGTTGACCCCACCGACATTCCCGGCGCTGGCTGATGCGCTAAAGGGTTTTTTGGATGCGCTGGGTCTTGCCAAAGCGCATCTGTGTGGCCAATCCATCGGCGGTATGCTGGCGTTGGAAATGGCCTGCACATACCCCGAATACGTCGCCTCGCTGGCCCTGATTGGCACCACCCCGGCTTTTGGTGGCCGCGACGACAGCTTCCGTGACCAGTTCGTCGCGGCACGCTTGAAACCGCTTGATGCCGGAAAATCCCTTGCGGAACTGGCCGAGACCTTTGTCGCTGAAATCACCGGCCCGATTGCGTCACCTGCCACAATCAAGGCGGCCCAAGCCACGATGGCCGCCGTTCCCGAGGCCACTTACCGCGACATTATCCGCTGTTTGACGACCTTTAACCGTCGCGATGATATTGCGGGACTGACCATTCCAGTTTGCCTGATCTCAGGCGAACACGACCAGAATGCCCCCGCCAAAACAATGGCTCGCATGGCTGAAAAAATCCCGCGCTCCGAGTATCACAATATCCTCGGTGCGGGTCATCTGATCAACCTTGAAGCAGGTGCACAAACCAACGCCATCCTGACCGAATTTTACCGGAGACACTCATGACCCAAGATGCACCGATTTTTGATCCCGCCACATGGGGCCTGACGGAACAGCAAGCCGAACTGTCCTCTTTGGCGCGCAAACTGGGGCAGGAAAAGTTCGCGCCACGGGCTGCAAAATATGACCGCGAAGCCAGCTTTCCGACAGAAAACTACAAGGATTTCTTTGACAGCGGCATGATGGGTATCGCCATTCCAAAAGAATATGGCGGCCATGGCGCTGATTTCAAAACCTATATGCTGACGGCAGCCGAAATCGGCCGGTATTGCGGGTCGACCGCGCTGACCTTCAACATGCATGTCTGCTCCTGCCTGTGGTCAGGCTTTCTGCTGGATACGTTTGATATGCCTGACGCGATGCGCGCTGAACATAACAAAACCCGCGAACACCACTATCGTCGCATTTTGGACGATGGCGCTATTTACGCACAGCCGTTTTCCGAAGGCGGGGCGGCTGCTGCCGGGTCCAAGGCATTTGGCACGACGGCCCTGAAGGTTGATGGCGGCTGGCTGATCAACGGCAAGAAAATATTTGCCTCGCTGTCTGGTCACGCGAATTATTACGGCGCGCTGTGCACCGAGATTTCGTCGAAAGACGAAGACCCCGACCGCGCCAACACCATGTATATCGCCGTTCCGGCCAACAGCGACGGCGTGACTGTCGAGGGCGACTGGGATCCGCTGGGCATGCGCGGCACGGTTTCGCGCAACCTGATTTTCAAAGACGTGTTTGTGCCAAGTGACGCCAAGCTGATGCCATCTGGCATTTACTTTCAAGCCGCCAAACGCTGGCCGCACATGTTCATGACCCTGACGCCTGCCTATATGGGGCTGGCGCAGGCCGCCTATGATTTCACCGTTAAATATCTGCGCGGTGAAATGCCCGGTACACCGCCAGTCAAGCGCCGGATGTACCCAACCAAACAAATCGCGGTGGCGCAAATGCGGATCATGCTGGAGCAGACCAAATCCCTGTGGTTTCAGGCAATTACCGAGGCTGGCCCCAACCCGACCCGCGACAGCCTGCTGCGCGCATGGGCGGCGCAATATACTGTGATGGAGAATTCCAACGAGATCGCGCAACTGGCAATCCGCACTTGTGGCGGGCAGTCAATGTTGCGCAGCTTGCATCTGGAGCGCATCTATCGCGACAGCCGCTGTGGCGCGCTAATGCTGCCTTGGACCAGCGAATTATGCCTTGATATGTTGGGCAAGGGCACGCTTTACGAAAGCGGCGAGCGCGACGAATGATGGGCGCGAAAACCCAGAGCATCGACAGCTGGCTAAAGGCGCATGCCACCCACCAGCCCAATCATCCGGCGGTTCATTTTGAAGGCCATACCTGGACCTATCGTGCCTTTTCAGATTGGGTCGAACAAGTGGCCGTGGCCCTCCAACACTCGCTTGGTCTGAAGCCCGGTGATCGTGTGGCCTATTATGGCAAGAACTGCGATACCGAAGTGGCGCTGTTCTTTGCCTGCGCCCGTTTGGGGCTGATCATTGTGCCACTGAATTGGCGGCTGGTTCCGGCCGAACTGAACTATATCCTTGGCGACAGCGGTGCCAAAGTCCTGTTTCACGATGACAATTTTCTGGATCAGGTGCCAGCGGCGCTGGTCGGGTTGGCGACACTTGCCGTTAACACCAGTGACCGACTGGACGCCTTGATCGATAAATCTCAGGGCTTGGCAGTGGCGACCGATGCAGACCTGTCTGACCCGATGTTCATCGTCTATACCTCTGGCACAACGGGCCGCCCTAAGGGGGCGGTGCTGACACAAGAATCGATCCTGTGGAACGCGATCATCAGCGTTCACGCGCATGATTTTACCCCGGCAGATCACATTCTGAACATGCTGCCGCTGTTTCACGTCGGCGGGATCAACATCCAGATGATGCCCTGCTTTTTCATCGGCGGCACGATGACCCTGCATCCGGCTTTTGATGCCGATGAAACGATCCGGGCGCTGGAATATCAAGGCATTACCACAACCGTTTGCGTGCCAACCGTGATGAAAGCGCTGATGTTTCACCCGGATTGGGGGGACTTGAAACTGCCAACCCTGCGTCTGTTCAACACCGGTTCTACTGATGTTCCGGTCGAGATTATCGAGGCCAATCATAAACGCGGTATCCCGATGGTGCAGGTTTATGGCGCCACCGAAACCGGCCCCATCGCCACCTATCAAAAAGCCCATGAAGCCCGGTCAACCCAAGGTTCAATCGGTCGCTGCGGGGCGCATACGCAAGTGAAACTGATGCTTGCAGATGCCACCGAAGCGCCATTGGGTGAGCCCGGCGAAATCTGGGTCAAAGGCCCAAACAATTTCAGCCATTACTGGAACAATCCTGAGGCAACAGAGGCCGCGTTGGTGGACGGTTGGTTTCGCACAGGCGATGTCGCGGTTCAGGACGAAAACGGCCTTTACTGGTTTGCCGACCGGGTGAAACACGTCATCATCTCGGGCGGCGAAAACATCTATCCTGCCGAACTTGAACGCGTGTTGGGCCGGATCCCCGGCATCAGGGAATGCGCTGTCGTCGGGCGCGCACATCCCAAATGGGGCGAAGTGCCGGTCGCGGCGGTTGTCATCACCAAAAACGGACCAGACCGCGCCACGATTCTGGCTGCATTCACCGACAAAATTGCGCGGTTCAAGCACCCCAAAGACGTGGTATTTCTTCCGGCGCTGCCGCGCAACACAATGGGCAAGGTCTTGGCTTCGGAAGTGCGCAAATTGGTGGCGGCGGCACCTGACTAGAACGTTTTGTGTTTTATCTCAATCGAGCGTCGTAAAACGCTTCAAAACAAATGCAAAACGCCTTAATGCGCTTCAATCTTGCAGCGCCACCGCAAGCGACGAGGCAACATTTGCATCGTCAGACGTCATACCGATGTTCGTCAGCATGGCTTTTTGTGGTGCATCCAAGCCGCAAAGGCGCACCGCAATACCTTGCTTGCGCGCCTGTCGGATCGCATTCAACAAGCTGTTCGCTCCGGTCGTATCCAACAACTGAACCTCGCTCAGATCCAGAACCAAGCGCGTTGGCTTGGCTGCGATCCGGTCAAGAACACTGTCAGCAATCGGCGCCGAACCAAAGAAAAACGCGCCACTGATGCGGATGACAGCAGTGTTCGGATCAGTGATAACCCCATCACCAAACGGCACTTCGACGTCATGATGGTGCACCGATGTCAGCTGTGACATGCGCCGGGTAAAGATAAACGACCCAAGCGCCACACCAATAACAATCGCCTCGATAAGGTCGCGAAAAACGGTCAGCAACAGCGTTGTCAACAGAACGGCTGCTTCAGGGCGGTTGCTGCGCAGAAAACCGGCAATCGCCCTGAAGTCGATCATATGCCAGGCGATCATTACCAGTACCCCGGCCAAAGCGGCCAACGGAATGGCCCCGGCCAAAGGGGCAAGCAGCATCAACACGAAAAGCAACGCAACGGAATGCAACATTCCCGCAACCGGCCCATGCGCCCCGGCCCGCACGTTCGTGGCGGTCCGGGCGATCGTGCCGGTGACGCAAAATCCGCCGAAAAACGACACCCCGATATTGGCAATTCCCTGCGCAACCAATTCCATGTTGGACCGGTGCCTGCGCCCGGTCATACTGTCCGCAACAACGGCCGACAAAAGGCTTTCAATCGCGCCAAGCAGCGTGAAGCCCAATGCATCCGGTAAAACAGCGATTACCTTTTCGGTGGAAAGATCAGGCAACCGCGGCATTGGCAGACCGCGGGCAAGCTCTCCAAATTGCGACGCGACGGTCGCGATTTTCAGATCAAACAGGTAGGTGACAAATGCCGCCCCGGAAATGGCGATCAACATGCCCGGAAGGTCGGGCCGCAACCGGCGTAAGGCATATATTGCCAACACAACCGCGAACGCAACCGCGGCGCTAACCGGGTTGAAACCGCCGATCAGCGGCAACAGAAAGGTTAGTTTTTCAAGTAAAGGACCGGGCTCGGCCGTGGGTGGGCTTAACCCCAGAAAGGGCGTTATCTGACTGGCCAGAATGATGAGGCCGATGCCCGCCGTAAACCCGATGGTCACCGGATAAGGAATGTATTTGACAAAAGTTCCCAACCGCAAGCCGCCTGCAACCGTCAGGAAAATCCCGGAAAGTAAGGTGGCCAGAACCAGCCCATCCACGCCGTGCCGGATCACCGTGGCGCCAACCAGAACGATAAATGCGCCAGCAGGTCCACCAATCTGAAACCGGCTGCCGCCCAAAAGGGAAACCAGAAATCCACCAATGATTGCGGTGATCAAACCGCGATCAGGCGATACCCCACAGGCAATCGCGATTGCCATGGACAGCGGTAAAGCAACCACCGCAACCGTCAAGCCCGCCAGAAGATCCGAACGAAACTGCGCGACTGCATAGCCTTCGGACAACACGGTTACGAGTTTTGGTGTAAACCCCAGCGGCCAAACCTGCCGGATTTTCATGCGCAAAGACGACGCCATTTCAGGCTCCTTGACCGGGCCAGAATTCAACCCGGCAAAACCTTTGTTTCAAGATTGTCCGGTCGCGTCAATTTCAATCGCCAAATTACTGACCGCTCCACGCAGACTGTATGTTTTCCAAACACCAGTTTCTCAGAGGTCCAAATATCCCCGCCGGAGGCCAGAAAGTTCCGACGCGCCAGCGGCGGCCAGGCCCAAGGGGAATTGATCGCAGATCACTTCCCCGCGGGAGCGCCCCGGCCTGAAAATGATCTCCGATCATTTCGCGCATCGTTTTGGGGTTTGTCACCCCTGCGGCAACACCCGCAGACCCAATTCGCGCAGCTGTTCGTTTTGCGCGTCACTTGGCGCGTTCATCATCAGATCCTCGGCCCGCTGGTTCATCGGGAACATGATAACCTCGCGGATATTGGCGGTATCCGCCAGCAGCATCACGATCCGGTCGATCCCCGCCGCACAGCCGCCGTGCGGTGGCGCGCCATACTGAAACGCATTGACCATACCGCCAAACCGCTTGCGCACTTCAGCCTCGTCATAGCCGGCCAACTCGAACGCCTTGATCATGATCTCAAGCTTGTGATTACGGATTGCACCCGACACCAGTTCATAACCGTTACAGGCCAGATCATACTGATAACCAAGCACAGAAAGCGGATCATCCGACAAGGCTTCAAGCCCGCCTTGCGGCATCGAAAACGGATTGTGGGAGAAATCAATCTTGCCGGTTTCCTCGTGCTTTTCATACATCGGGAAATCGACGATCCACGCGAAAGCAAACCGGTCGGTATCGGTCAGACCAAGCTCCTCGCCAATCACTGTGCGCGCCCGGCCCGCGACCTTTTCAAACGCCTCAGCCCGCCCGCCAAGAAAGAACGCCGCATCACCGACATCAAGGCCAAGCTGCACGCGGATCGCCTCGGTCCGTTCCGGGCCGATGTTTTTGGCCAAAGGCCCGGCGGCTTCCATGCCCCCCGCAACCTCGCCAGATATAAGCCTGGCCTGCGCCTCTTTGACCGGAATGCCCAATTCCTGCGCAACGCTGTCGGCGGTCTTTTCACGCCAAAAAATATACCCCATCCCCGGCAGACCTTCCTTCTGGGCAAAGGCGTTCATCCGGTCGCAAAACTTGCGCGACCCACCCTTAGGCGCGGGAATGGCGCGGATCTGGGTGCCCTCCTGCTCCAGCAGTTTGGCGAAAATCGCAAAGCCTGATCCGGCAAAATGATCCGACACCACCTGCATCTTGATCGGGTTGCGCAAATCCGGCTTGTCGGTGCCATACCACAGGGCCGAATCCGCGAACGAAATCTGTTCCCATGTCTGGTCAACCTTTTTGCCGCCACCAAACTCCTCGAATATCCCGCCGATCACCGGCTGGATCGTGTCAAACACGTCCTGTTGGGTGACAAACGACATTTCAAGGTCAAGCTGATAGAAATCGGTGGGCGAGCGATCGGCGCGCGGGTCTTCAT
>DJBQ01000137.1:0-4078 GCA_002430125.1 Rhodobacterales bacterium UBA5972 | reverse complement strand
GCGCGCGGGTCTTCATCGCGAAAACACGGCGCGATCTGGAAATATTTGTCAAACCCCGACACCATGATCAGCTGTTTGAACTGCTGCGGAGCCTGCGGCAAAGCGTAAAACTTGCCGGGATGCAGCCGCGACGGCACCAGAAAATCCCGCGCGCCTTCGGGGCTGCTGGCAGTAATAATCGGCGTCTGAAACTCGCGAAAGCCCTTGTTCCACATCCGCTTACGCATCGAGGCAACAACGTCGCTGCGCAGTTTCATGCTGGTCTGCATTTTCTCGCGGCGCAGATCCAGATAGCGATATTTCAGCCGGGTTTCTTCCGGATATTCCTGCTCGCCAAACACCTGCAACGGCAGTTCGGCCGCCGCCCCCAACACTTCGATGTCGCGCACAAAAACCTCGATCTCGCCGGTGGGGATTTTCGCATTGATCAGATCAGCAGCGCGGGCCTTCACCTCGCCGTCAATCCGGATGCACCATTCGCTGCGCAGTTTTTCAACCTCGGCAAAGGCCGGCGAGTCCGGATCACACAAAAGCTGGGTAATACCGTAATGATCGCGCAGGTCGATGAACAGAATGCCACCGTGATCGCGCACCCGGTGCACCCAGCCTGACAAACGGACGGTTTGCCCGACATGTGAGGCGGTAAGTTCGGCGCAAGTCTGGCTGCGATAGGCGTGCATAGGTCGCTCCCTTTTGGGCGTAAAAACTTCACTGGCGATACACGCGTTTGCAGGCCCGATGTCAAGGGCATGGGGCAGCCGCCAGCGCCTAAACTCAGGTATAAGTTTGCTCAAAACCCCGGTTTTATAACCTATCGCCAATTTTCTTCTGGGCCGCGCGGTGCCAATTATACCGCAACGCAACCAATCGAAAACGCCGATGTCACAACACTCAATACAACAACCGAAAACACTGGTCTGGGACATCGCCGTGCGCGTGTTTCACTGGGCTTTGGTGGGTGCGGTTCTGCTGGCTTTCGTCACCGCCGACCTGTTTGGCGCAACCTGGCTGACCTATCATATCTGGGCCGGGGCCAGTGCAGCGGGCCTTGTTGTGGCGCGGCTGATCTGGGGCGTGACCGGCAGCACCTATGCGCGTCTTGCCAGTTTTGTGACCGGCCCCCGCGAAACCCTGCGACATCTGCGCGACCTTGTAACTGGCCGCGCGCCACGGCATTTGGGGCATAATCCCCTGGGCGGCTGGATGATTTTGGGGCTGATCGCGGTGGTTCTGGGCCTTGCCGCCAGTGGTGTGGCGCAACTGGGCGGGATATTCAAAACCGGCCCGCTTGGGTTCGCTGTGAGTTACGCCACCGGCGAACAACTGTCCGAATTGCACGAGGTTTTCGCCAATCTGCTGTTGATCCTGATTGGCTTACATATCATTGGCGCGCTGTTTGAAAGCTGGCGCACCCGCGAAAACCTGCCGCTGGCAATGGTGACCGGCAAGAAAGAGCGTCGCAACGGCGACCATCAGGTCAGCCAGGCAAAAGCTATGCCGTGGCTTGCGGCCTTGCTGGTGGCCACGGCCCTTGGTGGCGCGATCTGGGGCGCGCGTCAATTGACAGCGCGACCGGCTTTTGGTGCAGCGGTTGCGGTGCTTGATCCGACTTATGCTGCGGAATGCAGCGAGTGCCATCAGGCTTTCAACCCCAGCCTGATGACGGCGGCAAACTGGGTTCTGCTGATGCAGGCCCTGCCCGATCACTTTGGTGAAGACGCCAGTTTTGACGACCAGAAACAAAAACAGCTGACCGATTGGCTGGTCCAAAACGCGGCTGACACCGCCGACACCAAGGCCTCGCATCGCCTGAGGGCCACGGATCCGGCCACCCCTTACACCCTGACCAAAACCCGGTTCTGGACATCCAAACACCGCGACATCGCTGATGAAACCTTCAAGCGCGCGCCGATCTTCAGCCGCTCAAACTGTTCGGCCTGCCATAGCGATGCTGAAAGCGGGCAGTTCTTTCCCCCGAATGCAACACTTCCGAATGAGGCTAAATGATGATTAAAACGGCACTTCTGATCCTGACAACCAGCGCTTTATTGGTGGGCGGGCAAGCCGTCCACGCCGATCCGGCGCGCGATAAAATCATCGCAGATTTGGCACGCGCGGCCGGCACAACCCTGTCAGCACAACGCGGTCAGGCGTTTTTCACGGGCACCCATTCCGGCGGCAAACCCGACAGCCCGTCCTGCAGCACCTGTCACACCAAAGACATGCGCAAACCGGGGGCAACCCGGGTCGGCAAGCCAATTGATCCGATGGCAGTTTCGGTCACGCGCGACCGGTTCACTGATCCTGAGAAAGTCGCCAAATGGTTTAAACGCAACTGTAATTCCGTACTGGGCCGCGAATGCACCGCCACCGAACAGGGCGATATTCTGACCTGGCTGTCCAGCCTTTAACCCAAGGAGCACCTTATGAAAACCATCACAACCATCGTGACAAGCGCCGCTCTCGGCCTGATCTTTGCTGGCCCGCTTGCCGCCCAAAAGGCTGGCGAAGCATTGACGAAAGAGGAATGCTCGGCCTGTCATCTGGCCTATCAGGCCTATTTCCTGCCGAAACGATCCTGGCAGGCGATCATGGCCGATCTGCCCAACCACTTTGGCGAAGATGCCAGCCTGCCGGATGCCGACCGGGCCGAGATCGAGGCCTTCCTGGCGGCTGGTGCAGCAGATCGTCAGGGCCGCAATCCGCGTTGGTTGCAGGCCATTTCGCAAGATGTCGTGCCGATGCGGATTTCCGAATTGTCATGGTTCACCCATGAACACGGCAACCGCGTGAAAAACCGCGTCGCGAAAGATCCGGCAATCGGATCGATTTCCAACTGCGCGGCCTGCCATAAGGGTGCTGAACGCGGGCATTACGACGACGATTAAGGCATTTCGGGGTCGCGTTAAAACACGCGTGAGCCCGAGTCATGTTACCTCATACCAGCCGGGGCGGTCGATCCGAGCGCTCTGACAGTTGGCCCGGCCTTCCCCCAAGGCCGGGCCAACTGCGACGTGAAAGCGGGTTTTCTTTGCACGCGCTTGCCCTAGAATGCGTGCAACAAAAGGAAACCCTATGCGAAACCAGATTTTAGGACTGTTGTTTACACTGTTTGCCGCACCTGTCTTTGCGCAGCTTGCGACCGTTGAAATTGCGCCTGATATCTATGCGCTGGTTGGCCCGAAAACCCAGCGCGGGCCGGGCAACCTTGGCAATAACGCGACCTTTGGCTTTGTGGTGACACCTGACGGTGTGGTGTTGATTGACGCCGGGGGCAGCCTGCGTGGGGCCGAAAAGATCGACGTAGCGATTGCCGCGGTTACCGATCAGCCGGTCAGGATCGTGATCAATACCGGCGGACAGGATCACCGCTGGTTTGGCAATGCGTACTGGGCCGCCAAAGGCGCGCGCACGATTGCTTCCGGTGCGGCGATTGACGACCAGAACGCGCGCGGCAGTTTGCAAATGACGGTGTTGACCCAACTGGTGGGTGCCGCCGGTATGGCCGGCACTGTGCCACAAGCTGCACAGGAAGGGTTTGCGACCGATATGGCCTTGACCTTTGGCGGCGTCGAATTTGCGCTGCACTTTGTTGATGCCGCGCACACACCGGGGGACGCGTTCGTCTGGCTGCCCGCCAGCCGCACGGTTTTTGCCGGCGATATCATCTTTGCCGAGCGCATTCTGGGACTGACGGCTGACTCAAGCTCGCGAGGCTGGCTGGACAGTTTTGCGGCGATCGAGGCGCTGGACCCTGAGCACGTTGTTCCCGGCCATGGGTCGCCCACCGATATCCTGACGGCGGCTGCGGATACCTATGATTATATCGCGCAACTGCGCCGCCAGATCACCGCCCATATTGAGGCAGGTGGCAATATCATTTCGGCGGTTGATGTCGATCAGTCGGCGTTTGCCTATCTTGAGAATTTCGACCAATTGGCCAAGCGTAACGCACAGCGTGTGTTTGAAGAGATCGAGTTTGAATAGGGTCCGACGGATAACCGGCGGCGCGCACGTAACAAGATTGCCCCGCGCTGGCGCGCGAGGGCGAAGGTCCGGGGGGCTGTCTGCTCCCCGC
>DJBQ01000185.1 GCA_002430125.1 Rhodobacterales bacterium UBA5972 | reverse complement strand
CTGTTGATTTCATAACAACATTAAATTGTTGGCGTAGCATGTTCCGTGTGAACGCAGATCAACCTGTCATGGGTTTTAAGGATCGGGAACTGCGCGCAATTGGCGTGCCGACCGAGATTATTCCTTATTATGATGCCATGCACCTACAGATAGCCGCCAATCATGCATTGCATGAAATCAAGGAAAGCCAGTTGTTTGACTTTGACCCGGCGGCTTGGGGGCGACAGGAAACGCCGGAGGCACCGGAAAAAGTTGCGGCTATTCTTTGCGACTTTATCCGCCAACTGCACCTGTAACATCGCAGCTGCTTTCATTTTGTGGCGGGCGACGTCGCTAACGGTATACAAGCCGGAATAGTCTTGCCATTATCACACGCGGCACATCAAGGTTTTCGGTTTTACGGCAAAAGGACAGTCTATGAAAGTTGCGTTAACAGGCGGTGCAACTGGTATTGGTGCCGCGACTGCAGCCGCGCTCAAGGCTAAAGGCGCACATGTAACTGCCTTTGACATTAATGAGCCCACGGCAAATATCGATCAATGGGTGCGCTTGGATTTGTCGTCGATGGCATCAATCAAAGAAGCCCTTGATAATGCCGAAGGTCCATATGACGTGCTTATCAACAATGCCGGTCTGTCACCGCGCGCTGGATTGGCAGAAGTTGTTCTGAAGGTTAATTATTTTGGCTTTGCTGCATTTGCCGAGGGTATGCTCGGAAACCTTGCCAAGGGCGCATCTATCGTCAACGTCGCCTCGCGGGCAGGGATAAACTGGCGCCAGAACATCGAGCAGGTCAAAGCGTTCATGGCGCTGACTGATCGAGCGCAAATCGCTGATTTCATTCGCGCCCATAATATCGACCATGTCCGCGCCTATGATCTGTCAAAAGAGGCCGTCATCGTCTGGACCATTGCCAATACCGAGCGGTTGAAGAATATGGATATGCGTGCCAATTCGGTCAGCCCGGCTGCGGTCTCAACCGGTATTCTGGATGATTTCATCGCAGCTTTCGGCGAAAGAGCCACCAAAAACATTGCCCGCGCCGGTCGGGCAGGATCCGCCGAGGAAATTGCGGATGTGATTATGTTTCTGACCAGCCCGGAAAGCCGCTGGTTGAAAGGCGCAGATATTTCACCAGATGGAGGAATGCTTGCGATGGCGCAATCGGATTTGTTGGGCCTAAATTGAAACTGATCGTCACCTAAACACAGCACAGGCCGTTTGGGCTGCCATTTTTTTACATATTACGAGGGAAATCTGAATGCGGAAAACCAAAAATATTCTGTTCATCATGTTCGATCAGCTGCGCTTTGATTACCTCAGCTGTGCGGGTCACAAAACCCTTGAAACCCCCAATATTGATCGTCTGGCGTCGATGGGCGTTCGTTTCAGTCGTACTTATGTGCAGTCGCCAATCTGTGGATCGTCCCGCATGAGCTTTTACACGGGGCGGTATGTCCACAGCCATGGTGCACAGTGGAATGGCCATCCACTAAAAGTCGGCGAACACACGATGGGCGACCATTTGCGTTCAAGTGGAATGGATTGTTGGCTGATCGGCAAAACCCATATGAAGGCAGATATCGCAGGGCTGAACCGGCTTGGGATTGCGCATGATGGAATTATCGGCGCGCGCGTCGCGGAATGTGGTTTTGACGTCTATATTCGCGACGATGGGTTGTGGGCTGAAGGCCCGGACGGGTTTTACGACAACCGCCGTTCGCCTTATAATGAATACCTGAAATCAAAGGGATACGCGGCCGAGAACCCTTGGCATGACTATGCGAATGCGGGGGTTGATGACCAAGGCGAAATGGCTTCAGGGTGGTTGACCAAAAACGCTGACAAGCCTGCGAACATCCGCGAGGAAGACAGCGAAACGCCGTGGCTGACCTCGCGCACCATTGATTTCATTGAAGAACGCGGCGACACACCTTGGTGCGCGCATGTCTCATATATCAAGCCACATTGGCCCTATATCGTGCCAGCCCCATACCACGGAATGTATGGCCACAACCATATCCAGCCGGTCAATCGCGATCCGGCGGAAAAGCAGAATACGCATCCGGTTTATGATCAGTTCCTGAACAACGCCGTTGGAAAAATGTTCCACAAAGATGAAGTGCGCGACGTCGTAATCCCAGCCTATATGGGCCTGATCAAGCAATGCGACGATCAGATGGGCCGTTTGTTCACATTCTTAGAAGACAGCGGTCGGATGGACGACACGATGATCGTCATCACCTCGGATCACGGTGATTATCTGGGCGACCACTGGATGGGCGAAAAGGAACTGTTTCACGAAGTGTCGGTGCGGGTGCCGCTGATTGTCTATGATCCCCGGCCCGAGGCGGACGCAACCCGCGGCACAGCCTGCGCCGAACTTGTCGAAGCGATTGATCTTGTTCCGACATTTCTGGAAGCAACCGGCGCGCCGGATGCCAGCCACCGGCTTGAAGGGCGCTCGCTTTGTGGGCTGTTACGGGGCGAAACGCCGGATGATTGGCGAACCGCGGCATTTTCGGAAATCGACTATTCATTCTATGCGGCGCGCCAGACTCTGGGTGTCGGTGTCGCTGATGCGCGCGGCTATATGTTGCGGTCCGAGCGGTGGAAATACATCTATTTCACCGGCTTTCCGCCGCAATTGTTCGACCTTGAAAACGACCCGGACGAATATACCGATCTGGGCAGATCAGCAGCACATGCGGACGTGTGCGACACGATGAAAGACATGCTGCTTGAAAGGTTATTAAAGCGGCGAAACCGGGTGACGATCACTGATCAAGGGGTGGTCGAGGTGCGAAGCGGTGAAGGCAAAGGCGGCATTCTGATCGGAAACTGGTAGCCGCGAGGTTGCCGCGATGCAAAAGGCCGTTCAAATCGTGGCGCCGGTCACGGCAAATCCGCGTCTGTTTCGATTTGGGTCGAGATTGCCAATATCGGCGAGAAACTAACGCGAATTGTGGTTGTGCATCCCCTTTATCAACTCGCCCTGCCGCTCGGTCGAGATTGGCAGACAGGCGCTGAAGGTCTAGGCTGCGGATTTGCTAATCCGATATCCGCAGGCACCGCAATACAACAGGCG
>DJBQ01000152.1:13427-28242 GCA_002430125.1 Rhodobacterales bacterium UBA5972 | reverse complement strand
TGGTTTCCAACAATTACGTGCGCGGTGGCGGGGATGGCTATAAAATGTTCATCACGGCTACGAATGCGTATGACTACGGACCCGATCTGGCGGATGTGGTGGCCGAGTATCTGGCGCAAAGCGATGGATACAAGCCCTATACGGATGGGCGGATCGTAAAGAAGTAAATTCCATGTGACCACCAGATCGCGTCACGCATAATTCACGAAATAACCCGGGCGGGCTTGCGAAAGCCCGCCCGTTTTGTACAGTCTTTGGCTATGTGTGGACGTTTTGCCCTAACCCTGCCGCATGAGGCGATGTCGCAATTGTTTGATGCGTCAATCGGTGCGGCTTTGATGCCTGTGCCGCGCTACAATATTTGCCCAACGCATAACATTACCACCGCAACCTCGGGGCCTGACGGCCGGCATTTGCTGCCGATGCGCTGGGGGTTTCTGCCAAGCTGGTACAAATCAGATCGTGATGGACCGTTGTTGATCAACGCGCGTGCCGAAACCATTGCCGAAAAACCCGCCTTTCGCGCGGCCTGCCGTACGCGCCGCTGCCTGATCCCGGCAACCGGGTTTTATGAATGGACTAAGGCGGAAGATGGCAGTCGGCAACCGTGGTACATCTATCCAAGGGACGTCGACTTCCTTGCATTCGCTGGCATTTGGCAAGATTGGACCTCGCCAGAGGGCGAAGTGTCAACCACCTGCGCTATGGTCACAACTGCAGCCAATGACACCATTTCAGCCATTCACCACCGTATGCCTGTCACTATTGCCCCAAGCGATTTCGCCCTGTGGCTGGGCGAAGAAGGTAAGGGTGCTGCGACTTTAATGCGAGCAGGACCGGAAGGTGCTTTGCAGTTTCACCGCGTGGATACGCGCGTAAATTCGAACCGACCGGACGATCCTGAACTGCTGGCGCCCTTGAACGGCTAGGCCTTGATGGTCAGCTTGCCCTTCATTGCCGGATGAAAACTGCACTTAAAATCGTCACCCATCCCGGCCTTAACCGTAATGGTTTTGGATTGCCCGCGGTCAATTGTGCCAGTGTCCCAACTGTCGTCTTTGGCCGTCGCGGAGTGGGGCGCGCTGTCGTTATTGGTGAACTCGATCTTATCGCCCACGTTCACGTCAAGCGATGCCGGCTTAAACTTGAACCCCTGAATCGCGACACTGTCGGCGCTGGCGGCCTGTGCGGGACGGACAAATAACGCTGCAAACGCTGCGGCGATAGTTGCTTTGATGATGTACCGTCGGTTCATAGTTTTCTTTTAGAATTGGGTGCCTTTGATCCCATAGTTTAGCCAGCCGAATGTGAAATGCGATGAAAAACTGTGTTTTACGCGGAAATTTCGGATCAAACCCCGAAGCGTCGCGACAAGAACATGTTTTGTCGAAAATCTACATGCCGCCGGGCAGGAATCACGTTTGGGGTAAAACACCAACGTCGCCACGGGAAACAAAGGACATTACTATGCCAGATGACCTCAGAACTGATCTTTCCTATGTTCTTAAACCGGTGGAAACCGCGCGCGGTCTGCCGAATGCGCACTATACCTCGCAGGCAGTCTATGACGAGGAGCGCGACGGCGTGATGTTCGCCAACTGGGCGGGGATCGGCTTTGGCTTTGATGTGCCAAACGAAGGCGACGTGATGCCGGTTGATTTTATGGGCATGCCACTGTTGATAGCCCGCGACAGTGACAGACAGGTCGGCGTGTTTCAGAACACCTGCCGGCATCGCGGTATGATCTTGGTCGAGGAAAAAACTAATGTCCGCGGCACCATCCGCTGCCCGTATCATAGCTGGTGTTACGGGCTGAAAGGCGAACTGCGCTCGACCCCGCATGTTGGTGGACCGGGTCAAAACATTCACGAGAATATCAAGCGCAGCGAATTGGGCCTGACCCGCATTAGGTCTTACGTCTGGCGCGACGTGATTTATGTGAATGTTGACGGCAAAGCGCCGGAATTCGAGGTTTACGCCGCCCCATTGATGGAGCGGATGAAAGCCCACGACAAACCGATGTTTCATGGCGGCGCGGGGTCCGGGTTTTCGTTTGACGTTGCCTGCAACTGGAAACTGGCGGCAGAAAATTACTGCGAAAGCTATCACCTGCCATGGATCCATCCGGGGCTGAACAGTTATTCGCGGCTGGAAGATCATTATCACGTCGAAAACGACGGGTCTTTTGCCGGACAGGGCAGCAAAGTCTATCGCCGGATCAAAGGCGAAAACGGCGAGATGTTCCCGGATTTTGTCGGCCTTCCGGAATGGTGGGACGAGGGCGCCGAATATCCGGTTCTGTTCCCGAATGTGCTGCTGGCGTTTCAGCGCGACCATTTCTATGCGATGCTTTTGCTGCCACAGGGCCCGGGAAAAACCATCGAGCGGACAGAATTTTTTTACAGTTTTGATCCCGCTGACCGCCCCGACCTTGCACCGCTTCTTGCCAAGAACGCGGCCCAATGGAAATCGGTTCTGGAGGAAGATTTGTTTGTGGTTGAAGGGATGCAGCGTGGACGTCACGCAGTGCATTTTGATGGCGGTAAATTCTCGCCGGTTATGGACAATCCAACCTATGATTTCCACCGATGGGTTGCCACTCAGGTGCAAAAGGCCCGGTCGCAACACACCGCAGAATGAGTGTCGAAGACATTGACCGCGCCTTGCTGGAGGCCCATGCTGCGGATGACAGGCCTGAACTTGTTGCGCTTTACCGACAGGCAGGTGACATGATGTTAGCTGCCGATCGCGTTGGCGCCGGGTGCTTTTATCTGACGCATGCCTATATTTTCGCCCTTGATTGCGGTGCGCCAGAAGCTGCGGCAATTCACCAAACCCTCGTGGCTTATGGACGCGAAGAATAACAAATGTCTGGCGCAACCAGCGCTTTTTGACCCGGAGAATGACTTATGAAAACCCATGCACAAGCCGTTGTTATCGGCGGCGGTTTGGTCGGATGCTCGATCCTTTACCACCTCGCGAAATTGGGCTGGAAAGATGTCGTACTGCTTGAGCGGGACGAACTGACATCGGGGTCGACTTGGCATGCGGCTGCAGGTCTGCACGGGCTTCATGATAATAACAATGTCTCGAAGCTGCAGTATTATACGATGAAGCTTTATAAGGAACTTGAGGCGGAAACCGGGCAAGGCTGTGGTGTGTTCCAGCCGGGTGCGATCTATTTGGCGCAAACCGAAGATCGCGTGCATCAGTTGCGCCTTCAGGTTGCCAAAGCACGGTATTTCAACGCGGATTTTTATGAAATCAGCCGCGATCAGGCGGAAGAAATGCATCCCTTGGCGAATTTTGACGGAGTCAAATATTTTGCCTTCGAGGCCGATGGTGGCAATGTCGATCCCTCGGGTGTGACCATGGCCTATGCGGCGGGTGCGCGGAGACTTGGCGCTGAAATCAACCGCTTCACGCCAGTGACGGCAACTGTTCCGCAAGCGGATGGAACATGGATTGTTGAAACCCCAAAGGGCAATATTCACACCGAATGGGTGGTGAATGTCGCGGGTTTATGGGGGCGCGAAGTGGCAGCGCTGGCAGGATTTGAATTGCCCTTGTTGCCGACCCAGCACCAGTATTTTGTCACCGAAACCATTCCTGAAATCGCCGCTTTAAGCAAACGCCTGCCGTCAATCGCCGATCGGGACGCGGAATATTACATGCGTCAGGAAGGTCAGGGTCTGCTGATCGGTGCTTACGAAAAAGACATGCGGTTCTGGGCTGAAGAAGGCACGCCGCAAGGGTTCGGGCATGAACTGTTCGCCGATGATCTTGACCGGATCATGGATAATGTCATGCGCGCAATGACCCGTGTGCCGGTGGCTGAAACCGCTGGAGTGAAACGGGTGATCAACGGGCCGATGATCTGGTCACCTGACAGTGCAGCACTTTATGGGCCGGTGCCGGAACTCAGCAACTATTTCTGCTGTAACGGCATTATTCCGGGCTTTTCGCAATCTGGCGGGTTGGGCCTGATGTCAGCCCAATGGATCATCCACGGTGAACCTGAATACGACATGTTCGCCTGGGACCTAAGTCGCTTTGGCCATTGGGCCAACAAGGCGTTCACCAAAGCGCGGGTTGGTGATCAATATGCCAACCGTTTCAAAATCCATTTCCCTTATGAAGAACGCGAAGTCGGCCGGCCAATGCGCAAGCGCCCGGCCTATGCGCGGCAAAAGGAAATGGGTGCGGTTTTCGGGCTGAACTATGGCTGGGAACATCCCTTGTGGTACGCGCCAGCGGGGACGGAGGCGGTCGAGACATATGGCTTTACCCGCCAAAACTGGTTCGAACCAGTGCGGGCTGAATGTCTGGCGCTGCGAAACGGTGTGGGCCTGATTGACGTGTCGAACTTCGGCAAATACCAGATCAAAGGTGCCGGGGCGCGTGAATGGTTGGACAAGGTGGTGGCCAATAATGTGCCGACTGAAATTGGCCGTTCCTGCCTGACACCGCTGATCGGGGTGCGCGGCGGTATTGCCGGTGATTTCACCATTACGATGCTGGGCGAGGATCACTATTTCATGGTCGGTTCGGGCATCGCCGAACGCTATCACCAGCGCTATTTCAAAGAAGTCGCGCGCCCGACTACCGTTGAGTTTACCAGCCTGACCGAAGCGATGGTCGGCTTTAACGTGGCAGGTCCGAAATCACGCGAATTGCTGGGGCGCCTCACGCAGGCCAATCTGTCCAATGAGGCGTGGAAATTCATGCGATCAGCCCAGATTGCTGTGGCCGGGATCGACGCTGTGGCAATCCGTGTCAGTTTCACCGGCGATCTGGGCTGGGAGATTTATGTCGCCCAAGCAGAGCAGGTCAAGTTGCTGGATGCGCTGCTGGAAGCAGGTCGTGACCTTGGGGTTCGTCCGGTTGGCGGGCGGGCGTTATTAAGCCTTCGGGTGGAAAAAGGGTATGGGTCATGGGGCCGGGAATATTCGCCGGAATATTGGCCACAAGAAGTGGGCTTGGCGCGTCTGATCAAGATGGATAAGCCTGAATTTTTGGGCAAGAACGCCTATGCCGCCTTGGCCGCAAAAGCACCGCGTGAACAATTGGTGATGCTTGAAATTGAAGCGATTGAGGCGGATGCGGTTGGCGGCGAGCCGATATTTGCGCCAGACGGTACGCCGGTTGGGCGGGTGTCTTCAGGGGCTTACGGGTTCACGGTAAATAAATCTCTGGCACTGGGTTTTGTCAAAACTGCCTATGCGGCGGCAGGAACGGTTTTGGAAGTGGCCGTGTTGGGTCGGCCTCATAAAGGGGTTGTATTGGCCGAAGCGGCGTTTGATCCTAAGGGCGAACGTTTGCGGGCCTGACGGCACGCGGGGGGACTTTGCCCTCTTGCGACCCCACAGGATAATTGGAAAGAAAAAGGCGGGCAGGGCATGATATTGATCAAGGGCGCGGATGTCGTTGTGACAATGGATGCCAAACGGCGCGAGCTTGCCGGGGCTGATATTCTGATCGATGACGGCATGATCAAAGCCGTCGGTTTTGATCTTGGGCCAGCCGATGTGGTGGTCCACGCCAAGGGCTGTGTGGTGACGCCGGGTCTGGTGAACACCCATCACCATCTGTACCAAACCCTGACGCGCGCAGTGCCGGGCGGTCAGGACGCATTGCTGTTTGGCTGGCTGAAAACCCTCTATCCGATCTGGGCACGTATGGGGCCTGAAGAGATGTTTATCTCCGCCCAAATCGGATTGGCAGAACTGGCGTTGTCCGGATGCAGTTTGTCGTCGGATCACCTGTACCTTTACCCGAACGGCGTGCGGCTTGAAGATACAATTCACGCGGCCAGCGAGCTTGGCCTGCGCTTTCACGCCACCCGTGGTGCGATGAGCATTGGCGAAAGCAACGGTGGCTTGCCGCCCGATAGCCTCGTGGAACGCGAGGCTGATATCCTGAATGACAGCATCCGGGTGATTGATGCCTTTCACGACAAACGTGACGGCGCAATGACCCGCATCGGTATTGCTCCCTGCTCGCCGTTTTCCGTCAGTCGCGACTTGATGCGCGATGCAGCAGTGCTGGCGCGCGACAAAGGCGTGATGCTGCACACCCATCTGGCCGAAAATGACGAGGACATTGCCTATAGTCTGGCGAAATTCGGCTGCCGCCCCGGGCAATATGCCGAGGATTTGGGCTGGACTGGCGATGATGTCTGGCACGCGCATTGCGTCAAGCTGGATCAGGCCGAGATTGATCTTTTTGCCCGCAGTAAAACCGGGATCGCGCACTGTCCCTGTTCGAATTGCCGCTTGGGGTCCGGGATCGCGCCAGTGCGCCGAATGCGGGACGCGGGCGTTAAGGTTGGGCTGGGGGTTGACGGGTCAGCAAGCAATGACAGTGGCGATCTGATTGCCGAGGCACGAATGGCGATGTTGTTGCAGCGGGTGGCCAACGGGGCGGATGCGATGAGTGCCCGCGAAACTCTGGAGATCGCCACACTGGGCGGGGCTAAGGTTCTGGGTCGTGCTGACTGCGGGCGGATCGAGGCGGGCAAACGCGCTGATATTGCGATTTGGGATATGTCGGGGATTAACACTGCCGGGTCATGGGATCCGGTTGCAGCATTGGTGCTGTGCGGCCCACACCGCGTGCGGGATCTGTTTGTTGAAGGGCGGCAGATTGTGCGCGATGGGCAGATCACCACGATTGAACTTGGGCGCGCAATCGAAACCCAGAACCGTTTGGCCGCCAAGCTGGCATTGTGAAACCTGTCAGCCCTCGCACCATATGAAAAAGCCGCCCCGAAGGGCGGCTTTCAAAGAAAAGGCGTCAGCCCCCGCAGGGGCTGTCCGCTTGGTTAGTCGTCTGTTTCGGGGATCACAAGGTTCAGCACCACTGCGATAATGGCCGCAGGCAACAGGCCTGACGTCATCAGAATCGATGCGGTTTTGCCCAGATGCTGCAAGGCTTCCGGCACCATTTGCAGCCCCAGACCAATCGACAACGACACCGCAAAGATCATCATGTTGCGGCGGTTCCAGTTAACACCTGACAGCATATTCACACCTGATGCAGCAACCATGCCGAACATTACGATCACACCGCCGCCCAAAACGTTGATCGGTACTGTGTTGATGATCGCGCCAACTTTTGGGATCAGACCCGCAGCAATCAGGAACACGGCCCCGATTGAAACGACATGGCGGCTCATCACACCGGTCATCGCGACCAGTCCGACATTCTGGCTGAACGAGGTGTTCGGCAACCCGCCAAAAATCCCGGCAATCGCCGTTCCCAAACCATCAGCGAAGGTCGCACCAGTGATTTCCTTGTCGGTTGCTTCGCGGCCTGCGCCACCTTTGGTGATACCGGACACGTCGCCTACGGTTTCAATCGCGGACACAACTGCCATCAGACACATCCCGACAACAATGGCCCAGTTCAGTTCAAAACCCCATTTGAACGGCAGTGGAATCTGGAACATGCCAGCCCGGCCTATGTTGCCAAAGTTCACTTGTCCCATGAGGTAAGCGACAATATAACCGGCGATTATGCCGATCAAGACCGCCGCCACAGACATGAAACCCTTGGTGAAGAACTTGACACCCATCGTCACGATGATCACCACAAGCGCTGGTACCCACATCGCCATCGAGCCAAAAACAGGCTTGCCCATGTTCGGAACACCACCGGCGGCATATTGAATGCCAACCTTAACCAAGGCCAACCCGATCATCAGCACGATCAGACCTGTCACCAACGGTGGCAGGGCAAACCGGATGCGTCCGACAATGAACCCTAGGCAGAAATGAAAACACCCGCCCAGAAACACGCCGGTCATAAGGCCGGGCAATCCCGCCGTGCCGAGACCAAGGACGGCTGGAATCATGATCGGCACAAAGGCAAAGCTGGTGCCTTGCACGATTGGCAAACGACCCCCAATCGGGCCTATACCGATGGTTTGAATCAGCGTGGCGATACCCGCAAAAAACATCGACATCTGGATCATGTAAGTCATGTCCGGAAAGCCGAGCGCACCTTGATCCGAGCCAAATCCGATACCGGCAGCACCGGCGACGATGATCGCGGGCGTTACGTTTGACACGAACATCGCCAGAACATGTTGCAGGCCAAGGGGAATGGCTTGCCCTATCGGCGGCATCTTATCCGGATCTTTTGAATGGAAACTTGATTTTGACATATAGTCCCTCCTTTTGTTTCAGCTGCCTCTTGGCGGGCAGCATGCTTTGGACACGCCTGTTTGGCGCGTTTCCGAAAGGGAACCTGTGTCCATATGTAGTGAAAAGCAAGATAATTCGACGAAATATGCGCAATTTGGCGGCTTTTGCCAGAAACGTATGCCGTGAAAACCCATGTACCATGACCACAATGGTGTTGGCTGTCGCCCGTGTGCTTTTGTGCATCAGTTAACGGTTGTCGACTCGGCGTCAGGCATGCAGGATCAGTGACGAAACAGGTTCGGGAGAATGAGTGCAATGCTTGGTAAAATGATGAATAAACCGCTGTTAATCAGTTCGCTGATTGAACATGCGGGGCGCTATCACGGCAAAACCGAAGTGGTGTCCGTCGAGACTTCCGGTGGAATGACCAGGTCAAATTGGGGCGAAGTGGCGCAGAACGCCCTCAGACTTGCCTCGGCGCTGGACAAATTGGGTGTCTCGCATGGTGCGCGCTGTGCCACGATCGCGTGGAACAATGTGCGCCACCTGGAAATCTATTTTGGTGTCGCTGGCAGTGGGCGGGTGACGCACACCATCAATCCCCGGCTGTTTCCTGAACAGTTGATTTACGTGATGAACCATGCCGCCGACGAAATTCTGTTGTTGGACCGAACCTTCCTGCCAGTGGCCGAAAAGCTGCGCGAGCATTTGAAAACCATCAAACACGTGATTTTGCTTGGCCCCCGCGACGAAGAAGCCGCGGCGATGGTTGACGGGCTTTTGTTCTATGACGAACTGCTTGAAACTGGCGACCCGGCCTATCAGTGGCCTGAATTTGACGAAAACTCGGCTGCAAGTCTTTGTTACACTTCGGGTACAACCGGCAACCCCAAGGGGGTTCTTTATTCGCACCGGTCTACGATGATCCATTCGCTTGCCGGTAATCAGCCCGACCTGATGTGTATCTCGGCGCGCGATACGGTCCTGCCGGTTGTGCCGATGTTCCATGTCGGTGCATGGGGTGTTCCGTTCATTACGGCACTGTCTGGCGCAAAGCTTGTTTTGCCGGGGCCGGGGCTGGATGGGGCCAGTCTGGTCAAGCTGATTGACGGCGAACAAGTGTCCATCGCCCTTGGGGTGCCAACGATCTGGCTTGGTTTGCTTGGCGCGCTGGAGGCGACTGGAAGCAAGGCCGCCAGTCTGAAGCGCACGGTTGTTGGTGGCTCGGCTTTGCCGCCGTCAATGATCGCTGAATTCCGCGATAAGTATGGCACTGACCTGATTCACGCGTGGGGGATGACCGAAACCAGCCCGCTGGGGTCGATGAACCAATTGCTGCAAAAGCATAACGCTTTATCCGCTGCAGAACAGGCGCAGATCAGGCTGGGGCAGGGACGCGCTCCTTGGGGTGTGGAATTGCGGCTGGTCGATGAGGCCGGGGCGATTTTGCCGGAAGATGGGAAAACCCAAGGCGCTCTGCAAATTCGAGGATATTGGATTGTTGATAGCTATTTCGGTCAGGACAAAAATGCTCTGACCGCTGACGGCTGGTTTGACACTGGTGATGTCGCAACGATTGATGCTGACGGCTATATGATCATCCGTGACCGCGCCAAAGATATCATCAAATCCGGCGGCGAATGGATTTCGACGGTCGAGCTTGAGAATATCGCGATTTCACATCCCGGTGTGAGCAACGCGGCTACAATCGCTGCAAGCCATGTGAAATGGGACGAACGCCCGGTTCTGATTGCGGTCAAAGCTGCTGGCGCCAACCCGACCGAGGCCGAGTTGAAGGCGTGGTATGACGGCAAAATCGCATCATGGCAGGTGCCTGACAAAGTGATCTTTGTTGATGAACTGCCGATCGGGGCCACTGGCAAGGTGCTGAAAAACAAACTGCGCGAGTTATATGGTGACGTTTTGATCGATGCTGCGGAATGACCGCAGAAAGCCCAATCACAAAAACGCCTGGCCCGGATCATGCCGATCTGGACCGGGCGGTTGCTGAACTTGTCGCAGCCAAAACCGATTGGGCGAAAACGCCGGTAACTGCACGCATCGCGATTTTGAACGAGGTGCGGGATTGTCTGACGCCGGTCGCCGCAGGCTGGGCTGAAACTGCGGCGCAGCAGAAACAAATCCCCGAAGGCTCGGCACTGTCTGGCGAAGAATGGATTTCTGGCCCCTACGCATTGCTGTGCGCCTGTGACGGTTTGCTGGAAACTCTGTCCAAGATGGATGGCAAGACGTTTCTGAGCGACCTGAAAAGCCGCGAAACAGTATCAGGTCAATTGGCGGTGACGGTTTTGCCGCATAATACGTGGGAACGGCTGCTTTATTCTGGCATCAAAGCCGAAGTCTGGATGGAACCCGGCATTACATCGCAGAACCTTTCGCAATCGACTGCCAGTGCGTATGACATTGCGCCAGATGCGCGGATTGGGAAAATCGCGTTGGTTTTAGGGGCGGGCAACATCGCCGCAATCCCGCCGTTGGACGCGCTGCACAAGCTGTTCAACGAAAATCAGGTTGTGATTTTGAAGATGAATCCGCTCAATGACTATCTGACACCGTTTCTTACGGCGGCCTTGATGCCGTTGATCAAGCGCGACGCGTTGCGCATTGTCAAAGGCGGCATTGAAACCGGTGCGTATCTTTGCGCCCATCCTGACATCGCTGAAATCCACATTACCGGCGCGCAAACGTCGCATGATGCGATTGTCTGGGGGCCGGGTGCACAAGGTGTCGCCAACAAAAAGAACGGCACACTCAAACTTACCAAACGTGTAACCTCGGAACTGGGGGCGGTTTGCCCGACCATCGTTGTGCCGGGTGACTGGTCTGCCAGCGACATCGCCTTTCAGGCCGAACATATCGCCACCCAAAAGCTGCATAATTCCGGCTTTAACTGTGTCGCCTGTCAGATGCTGATCCTGCCAAAGAGCTGGGACAAACGCGATGCGCTGATGCAGGCCGTTACCGGCGTTATTCACCGTTCTGAACCGCGTGGTGCCTATTATCCTGGTGCAAGCGACCGGCTGGCGGCATTTGCCAGCCACAGCGATAACGTAACCCGAATAGATCGCGGCACAGCACCCGCTTGTCTGGTTGCGCCTTTCAATGATGGTGGCGATGCATGGTTTCAGGAAACCGAGGTTTTCGCACCGGCCCTCAGCACCCATGATATCGACATTGCCGACCCCGCCACCTATCTGAAAGCCGCGATTGCCTTTGCCAATGACAACCTGCACGGAACGTTGGGCGCCAACATCCTGATCCATCCCGCAACCATCCGCGCAATCGGCAAAAAGCCGTTCGAGGCGATCATTGCCGATCTTCGCTATGGCTGTATCACGGTGAATGGATGGGCTGGAATGGGGTTTCTGTTGACCGGCTGCCCTTGGGGTGCGTTTCCCGGTCATACGCTGGCAGACGTCCAAAGTGGCATCGGGAATGTCCATAACACCTTTATGTTTGACCGCCCGGAACGTGTTGTTATCACTGCTCCCTTTCGCGCCTTCCCGCGCCCGCCATGGTTTATCACCAACCGCCGGCAGCACACAATCGGTCGGTTGATGATGGCGTTTAAGTACCGGCCAAGCTGGGCGAAACTGCCGCGTATCTTTTGGAACGCACTGCGTGGCTAGAGCGTTTGGCGTTTTGCGACGCGAGACAGCCTATGAACTTGCACAGGCGTTCGCGTCGTAAAATGCCTCAGGATCAACGCAAAACGCTTTAGGCGTTAAACCGGTCAGATCAGGCCGCCGGAATATATCGCACTCCATTCAACCAAACGTCGGCAACAGCGCGGTCATCGCCCATCATGATTGTCGGAAACAGGGCCTCCCAAAAACTGTCAGCCCGCGCTGCGCGCTGCGCGATCACCGGGGTTGCCGCAAGATCAAGCACCACCAGATCGGCCTCCATCCCTGCGGCCAGATTGCCAATTGCCCCGCCCATACCCATCGCATCAGCAGCCCCTTGGGTTGCCAGCCAGTAAAGCTGCGCCGGATGCAACGCGGTTCCACGCAGTTGCGCCACCTCATAGGCCGCGGCCATCGTGCGTAACATGGAAAACGACGACCCGCCGCCGGTATCTGTGGCCAATCCAATCAGATGCCCATCAGCCTTCAGAGCGGCCATATCAAACAGGCCTGACCCGATAAACGTGTTACTTGTCGGGCAATGGATCAGCGCCGCCCCACTTTCCAGCAACCGCGCTTTTTCACGAGGTTCCAAATGGATCGCATGGCCAAACATCGCGCCTTTGCCCAGCAGACCATAGCGTTCATAAGTATCCAGATAATCGCGCGCCTCGGGGTAAAGGGTGCGCATCCAGGCGATTTCCGGCAATTGCTCGGACAAGTGGGTTTGCATCAGATATTCCGGATGCTCGGCCCATAAGCCTCCCAAAGCCTCCAGCTGTTCGGGTGTTGATGTTGGCGAAAATCGCGGGGTTACCGCATAGGTCAGCCGCCCTTGGCCGTGCCATTTCTGCCCCAAAGCGCGGCTGTCATCATAAGCCGATTGCACGGTATCACGCAGACCCTCGGGGGCGTTTCGATCCATACAGGTTTTGCCCCCGGCAACCCGCATCCCGCGCGATAGCGCCTCGGTGAAATAGGCGTCCACGCTGGTTGGATGGATCGTGCAAAAACTGCACATGCTGGTGGTGCCATTGGCCAGCGCCAGATCGAAATAGGTTTTTGCGCCGATCCGCGCCACGTCGGGATCGGCAAACCGGGTTTCCTCGGGAAAGGTGTAAAGGTTCAGCCAATCAATCAGCTGTTTGCCCCAACTGGCGATAATCCCGGTCTGCGGGTAATGCACATGTGCATCGACAAACCCGGCGGTAATCAGCCCATCGTCGTAATCCGTTACCAAAGCGTCAGGATGGGCCGCGCGCATTGCATCGCTCTCACCAACCTCCAGAATCTTACTGCCTTCAATCAATACGCCGCCGCGTCGCACGTGACGTGCCGCCTGCTCGACCGGCATCGCAAAAGGGTCGCCAGAAAATCCAAGTGTCTGGCCAAGCAATAGATTTAGTTTTTGGCCCATGGTTTCCCCGAATTTGTCTTCCGCAAGACTATTCCGGTTTGGACTCACGCGTAAAGTGCCGCTTTCGCCTTATTGGCCTGTCGCTTGGTGCAGGCCTGTTCTAAACTGGCCGCATGATATCAAGGGGCATGCTGTGAACGAGCCAGAGACCGATCAGATTGAAACCTATGACACCGCTTTCGAACTTGGTGACGGTGCGATTGCGGCTGTTCTTGAAGCGGTTGAAAGTGGCGACAAGCCACGTTTGCTGGCCTTGCTTGAACCGCTGCATGCGGCCGATGTGGCTGATTTACTGGAACAAATCGGCAAGACGGCACGACGCGACTTTCTGAACCTGTGGGGCAACGACCTGTGGGGCGAAGTGCTGTCGGAACTCAGTGAATCTTTGCGCGAAGAGGTGATCGACTATTTGCCCGCCAATACCCTGGCCGAGGCATTACGTGATCTTGAAAGCGACGATGTTGTTGACCTGATCGAAGATCTGGAAGTCCTGCAACAAAACCTGCTGCTGGATGCACTTGAAGATGCGGATCGGGTCGCGGTCGAACAATCGCTGCAATATCCGGAACTGACCGCTGGCCGATTGATGCAGCGGGAACTGGTCATGGCGCCGACCCATTGGACGGTCGGGCAGGCGATTGATTTGCTGCGGCAGGAAACCGAACTCCCCGAGCAGTTTTATCATGTGATGATCGTTGACCCCAAGATGCGCCCGGTCGGCAAAGTACCGCTAAGCAGCCTGATGGCATCAGCGCGCGATGTGGAACTGACCTCGATCATGGAAGATGACTTTAAAACCATCCCGGTGCTGCAAAGCGACGAGGATGTCGCCTATGCGTTCAACCAATATCATATCGTTTCCGCGCCTGTTGTGGACGCTGACGGGCGTTTGGTTGGGGTTATCACCATTGATGACGCGATGGAAGTGTTGCAACAACATGCCGAGGAAGACGTCCGTCGACTGGCCGGGGTTGGCGACGAAAGTTTTTCAGATCAAGTGCTTGCAACAACTTGGCTGCGGTTTCCATGGTTGGCGGTGAACCTTGTCACCTCGATCATGGCGTCATTGGTCATCGCCCAATTTGCCGATACAATCACCGCCATTGTGGCGCTTGCAGTGCTGATGCCAATCGTCGCCTCGATGGGGGGGAATGCTGGCACCCAAAGCCTGACAGTGGCGGTACGCGGTATCGCCACCAAGGATTTGACCCGCGCCAATGTCTGGCGGGTGATCCGGCGCGAGGTGTTGGTGGGCCTTCTGAACGGCCTGATTTTCGCAGTGGTGATCGGGGTGGTCGGGCTGGTGTGGTTTGACAGCGTGATGTTGGGTGTGGTTCTGGGATTGGCGATGATTGCGAACCTTTTGGCCGCTGGACTCGCCGGAATTCTGATCCCTATCTGGCTTGAAAAACTGAACATCGACCCGGCATTGGCATCGGGCGCATTCGTGACCACGGTCACCGATATTGTCGGCTTTTTCTCGTTTCTTGGTCTGGCCGCACTGATTTTGCTATAGCGCAAACAAAAGCGGCCCGAGGCGAACCCCGGGCCGTCAAAAATCAATAACGCCGCGCTATTTCAGGCGGGTCACTTTGGTCAGGCCC
>DJBQ01000152.1:3303-13284 GCA_002430125.1 Rhodobacterales bacterium UBA5972 | reverse complement strand
CTTTGGTCAGGCCCATAATCATCTTTTCAAAGTAGGGTTCAGTCTGACCTTTGCGGATTTTACGCAGGAAGTATTTCTCGAACCCAACCTTAGCCCAATGCACCCATCTGCCTTCACCAGCCCAGTTCATATTGCGCGGTGGGTTTTGCGGTTGGGCCAGAAAGGCCACACCCTTGTCGCCAAAATCAGCCAGACAAAAGGCGTTCCACGTGCCTTCGTTTGTCGGCTCTTTGCCGCGCAGCAACTGGCCGATATTGGCCGCCGCCGCCGCGACCATGCTTTCGATCATATAACCGGTTTTCGGCACGCCAACCGCAACTGGCGTGGCTTCAAGCGGCGCGATGGCAATGCAGACACCGACCGAAAACACATTCGGGTATTTCACGTTGCGCTGATGTTTATCAACCGTGATGAAGCCACGCGGGTTCACCAGACCATCGATGCCGCGCACCGCTGGAATGCCACGAAAGGCAGGCAGCATCATTGAATATTTAAAATCCAGCGCGTGTTCCGCAACCACTTCGCCGCCGGTTTTCATTTCGCTGACATGCATTTTGCCGTTCTCGACTTTGTCAACGCGAGCATTGGTGATCCACTTGATGTGCCGGTCCCGCATCTCGCTTTCCAGCAAACCTTTGGTATCACCGACCCCGCCAAGGCCCAGATGCCCGACATAGGGTTCGGCAGTCACAAAGGTCATCGGCACTTTGTCGCGGATTTTACGCCGCTTAAGTTCGGTATCCATGATCATCGCGAATTCATAAGCCGGGCCATAGCACGACGCGCCCTGCACCGCCCCAACCACAATCGGGCCGGGGTTTTTGCAGAATTCTTCCCAGGCGACATGGGCATTGGTGGCGTGATCAATCGTGCAGATCGACTGGGTGAAGCCGTCAACCGGGCCAAGACCGGGAATTTCGTCAAAGGCCAGTTCGGGGCCGGTGGCGATTATCAGATAGTCATAGGCAACCTCGGAGCCGCTTGCCAACACTACTTTGTTGTTGTCGGGGTCCACTTTGGTTACGGCGTCAGCGATAAACCCGATGCCTTGCTTTTTCAAAACCAGAGCCAGATCGATTGTGATGTCTGATTTTTTGCGCCAACCGACAGCCGCCCACGGATTTGACGGGGTGAACTAAAAGTAAGGGTTGTTCGAGATCACCGTGATCGTGTCCTCTTTGCGTTTATGCGCCTTCATGTCATAGGCCATCGGCAATCCGCCAAGGCCTGCCCCTAAGATTACGATCTCAGCCATTTTTATCTCCCGTTTTGTACGCCGATAAAGTCACGGACTATCTGAATGTATATTAGGAATACATCATAAACGCATAAGGCGATTTTCAGCCTGCGGTAAAGCGGCGCAGGGTTTTTGCGCCAAGTTAAAGGCGTCTATACGATCTTGTTACTCTATTTTGCCGACGAGGTCGACAACATATGGGCCAATGACCGGAACGATCAAACCCACACCTGCCTTGTTGGGGTGTATGCCATCGGCTTGCATAAAGGCCTTCAAAGCGTCGGCAAAACTGCGGCCATCCAGTATCGGCGCAAGATAGACCGGGAATAACAGCGTGTTATATAGCGCTGCAAGGTCAGGATAAATCGCATCAAAATCTTGTTTGTAATCAGCGCCGTAATTGCCCGGTGCCTGCATTCCGACCAACAGCACCGGCAACCCACGCACGGCAGCGGCCTGTAAAATGCCTTCCAGATTGCGGCGGCTTTCGGTGGGGGGTAATCCGCGCAGAATATCATTGCCGCCAAGTTCCACAATCAGGGCCTTGATCTCATCGGTCAGGGTCCAGTCAATCCGCGCCAATCCCCCCGCAGTCGTGTCCCCGGAAACCCCCATATTCACCAGTTTTACGTCCTGCCCTGCGGTTTCAAGCCAAACCTGCAATTGCGGCACCAATCCGTCACCATCCGGCAAGCCATAGCCTTGCGTCAGACTGTCGCCAAAGGCCGCAATCGTCACGGTTTCAGCGCTTGCTGCATTAACCGTCAGGTTCAGCACAAGAACGACCGCCAACAGGTTGCCAATCCGCGCCCAAGCCCCATATTGGACCAAACGCTTAAGGAGTAATTTGATCATGTCGGACGCAATTCTATCGCTGAGGGACGTTCGGCTGGTACTTATGGGCAATGCTGGCCCTGTCAATATCCTGAACGGAATTGATCTGGATGTCGAGCGCGGTAAGGCGCTTGGGCTGGTCGGGCCATCGGGATCAGGCAAGTCATCGCTTTTGATGCTGCTGGGCGGCCTGGAAAAAGCCACCAGTGGCACGGTCACGGCCCTTGGTCAAAACCTGAGTGCGATGAACGAAGACGCACTGGCGCGGTTTCGCCGTGACAATATGGGGGTGGTCTTTCAGTCCTTCCACCTGATCCCCACCATGACCGCGCTTGAAAATGTGGCGACACCTTTGGAATTGGCCGGGCATAGGGATGCGTTTGAACGGGCGCGGGCGGAACTGGAACTGGTTGGCTTGGGGACGCGCGTTGATCATTATCCAGCCCAGCTTTCTGGTGGTGAACAGCAACGCGTGGCCTTGGCCCGTGCCGCAGCACCGCGCCCGAAAATCCTGCTGGCGGATGAACCAACCGGCAACCTTGACGGCGAAACATCGGACGCAATCGTGAAACTGCTGTTTGATCTGTCAGACCGGTTTGCTGCCACGCTGGTTTTGGTTACGCACTCGCGCGAACTTGCAGCGCGCTGTGACCGCGTGGTGCGCCTGAAAGACGGCCGGATCGAGGAAACAGCCACAGCCGAGGCCGCGCAATGAGTTTTGGTATCGCTGCGCGGATTGCAAGGCGGGAACTGCGCGGCGGCCTCAAAGATTTCCGGATTTTTCTGGCCTGCCTGATCCTTGGCATCGCTGCGATTGCTGCGGTTGGATCGGTCCGCACCGCGATCGAACAGGGCTTGCGCAACGAAGGCGCCACCATCCTTGGTGGTGACGCCGAGATGGAGTTTGTCTATCGCTATGCCTCAGACGCCGAACAGGCTTGGCTGAAAATCAACGCCAGCACCGTGTCAGAAATCGTCAAATTCCGCTCGATGGCCGTCACCGGAAAAGGCGACAACAGCCAACGCGCCCTGACCGAGGTCAAGGCAATAGACAGCCTTTACCCGATCTATGGCACCGTCAGCCTGTCGCCTGACATGACGCTGGCAGCGGCGTTGACGCCCCAAGATGGCATCCCCAGCGCAATTGCCGGCCGGGTGCTGGCAGACCGTCTGGGCCTTTCGGTTGGCGATACCTTCCGCCTTGGCAGTCAGGATTTTCGGCTTAGCGCGCTGGTGATAAAAGAACCCGACAGCGCCGCTGATTTCAGCTTTGCACCACGCACAATCGTCCGCGCGCAGGATTTGCAGGCGTCCGGCCTGCTGGGGCCGGGGACGTTGTTTGACAGCTATTACCGGATGCGGCTGCCGCCTGACGCCGATATCAAAGCCTTGCAAGACAACGCGAACAGCCTGTTTCGCGATACCGGCATGCGCTGGCGCGACAAACGCAATGGCGCGCCGGGGATCGAACGTTTCGTGGAACGCATCGCGTCATTTCTGGTTCTGGTCGGTCTGGCAGGTTTGGCGGTCGGCGGGATCGGGGTTTCTGCAGCAGTGCGAACCTATCTGGAAACCAAAACCAGTGTGATCGCCACACTGAAAACCTTGGGGGCCGAGGGGCGTACGATTTTCTGGATATATTTCCTGCAAATCGGGTTTCTGTCGCTGATCGGTATAACTCTGGGCCTCGTTCTTGGTGCGGCTGTACCGTTCTTGTTCGCCCCCTTGATTGCAGCACAACTGCCCTTGCCAGCAGATTTTTCAATCCACTGGTCCCCCTTGGCCGAGGCCGCGTCTTACGGCATTTTGACAGCATTGCTGTTCACGCTATGGCCAATTGCCCGCACTGAAAACATACGCCCGGCGGCCCTGTTTCGCGATAGCGTCAACCGCATCGCGTTTTGGCCGCGCCCGGTTTACGTCTTGTTAACTGCAGGTGTTCTTGCGGCATTGATCGGGGTCAGTCTGGCCTATGCATCAGTCCCAAAACTGGCCATGTGGACGCTTGGCGGTATCGTGGCAGCGATGGTGGTGCTGGTGCTGGCAGCAATGGCCGTGAAATACTTATCCCGCCGACTGGCCAAAACCGGTTTGTTGCGCGGCAAAACTGCCCTCAGACTGGCCTTTGGGGCCGTCGGTGGGCCGCAAAGCGAGGCCAGTTCGGTGATCCTGTCACTGGGTCTGGGCCTGTCGGTTCTGGCGGCGATTGGCCAGATCGATGCCAACCTGCGCGGCGCAATCGCAGATGAATTGCCAGATATCGCGCCATCGTTCTTTTTCGTTGATATTCAGCCAGATCAGTTGGAAGGGTTTCTGGCCCGCACCCAAGGCGATGCTGATGTTTCCCGGGTGGATACCGTGCCGATGCTGCGCGGCGTTATTACCCGTATAAATGGACGGCCAGCGCGCGAAGTTGCGGGCGATCACTGGGTTATTTCCGGCGACCGTGGTGTGACCTATGCCGACGCAATACCAGCAAAAACCCAAATAACCAAAGGCGAATGGTGGCCCTTGGATTACAACGGACCGCCATTGGTCAGCTTTGCTGAGGAAGAAGGCAGCGAACTTGGCCTGAAACTCGGCGACATGATTACCGTCAACATCCTTGGCCGCGATATCGAGGCCAAAATAGCCAGCTTTCGCATCGTGGATTTTTCCACTGCCGGGATCGGTTTCGTGCTGACAATGAATGCCAATGCCCTGAAATCGGCACCACACACAAATATCGCGACGGTTTACGTCAACGAGAATGCCGAAGGGAAACTGCTGCGTGACCTTGGCAACACCTTCCCGAATATCACCGCGATCCGGGTGAAAGACGCCATAGATCAAGTGGTTGAAGCTTTGGGCAGCATAGCAGCGGCCACGTCCTATGCGGCGATTGCCACATTGATTACCGGATTTGTGGTGCTGATCGGTGCCGCAGCCGCCGGCGAACGGGCGCGCGAATACGAGGCTGCGATATTGAAAACAGTCGGTGCAACCCGCGGCCAAATCCTGTTCAGCTTTGCACTGCGTTCAGCAATTTTGGGCGCAGCCGCAGGTCTTGTTGCGATCTTTGCAGGGGCGGCGGCAGGCTGGGGCGTCATGCGGTTTGTGATGGAAACCACCTATCACTTTGAACCCATATCGGCGATCAGCATCGTTCTGGGTGGGGCATTGGTCACCCTTGGTGCGGGCCTTTATTTCGCTTGGCGGCCCTTGGCAGCGCGCCCCGCCGGTATTCTGCGGGCACGTGAATAGACCCAAAGACGCCGGGGTCTAAAAAGCGGGCTTTCTTACAACGAGTCACCGATCTCCACGATAGGTTGAAATTGGGTGATTTTGTCGGGTGGCATTGAACCGCCGCCAGCGGCGGTCAAAATCAGTTCGGCGGCCTTGCGACCAATCTCGGAGCGGAATGAGTTGGTCGTTGCCAGCCGAATTGGCAGTCCGTTCAGCAGTTCAAGGTTATTAAACCCTGCTAGGGCAAGGTCGCCAGGGATTGACAAACCACTGGCCAGGCAATGCATAAGCCCGCCAATCGCCATCACATCGCTGGAATAATAGATACATTGGAGGTCGGGTGCGGTCGCCAGTAAACTGGCTGTCATCTCGCGGCCTTTTGCGATGGAAGACGCCTGAGAATACAGTGCCTGTCCGGCGAGCGACACGCCGCTTTCGGTCAATGTTTCGGTAAAGCCGCGCAGGCGTTTTTGCGCCCGAAAATCATGCTGCAGCTTGGTGCCGATAAAGCCGATATTGCGATACCCCCGGTTCAGGATATCGGCGGCCATCAGTCGCCCGGCCTTTAGATGCGAAATGCCCACGCAATATTCTATCGGGGTTCCGTCAGTGTCCATGATTTCAACAACTGGAATGCCCGCATTCGCCATCATCTTGCGCGCGGTGTCACTGTGTTCGAGCCCGGCCACGACCAGCCCCGCCGGTCGCCACGACAGCATTTCGCGAATGACACCTTCTTCGGTCACTAAATCGTAGCCGGAAACGCCGATAACTGGTTGCATCGGGCTGCCTGCCAGCCCGTCCGTAAGGCCCGACAGTACCTCAGGAAAGACGTGGCTGCTAAGGGACGGCACCACAACGCCAACCAGATTGACCGAGCGCGAGGCCAAAGCCCCGGCAATGCGGTTTGGCACATATCCAAGTTTGGTCGCGATTCCAGCAATCCTGCCGCGGGTCTTTTCCGACACTTCCGTACCATGGCGCAGCGCGCGCGATACCGTCATTTCGCTGACATTGGCGGCATTGGCGACATCACGCAGCGTAGGTTTTCGCGCCATAATAGGCTTTCCGTAATTTTCCGTTCCGTAACAGTAGCGCGGTCAAAAGGGGGTTCACAAGGGGCTTGATTTCTTAGAAAAAATATGGTTGTTAGCGCTAACGGTATCTGTGCTGCCAAGGAACCACAGTTATGAACCACAAAATTGCTATCAACGGATTCGGCCGCATTGGCCGAGGGGTTTTGCGCAGTCTTGTTGAAAGTCGCAGCGCTGACGTCACGGTGGTGGCGATCAACGATCTGGCCCCGATTGGCACGCTGGCGCATTTGTTGAAACACGACAGTATTCACGGGCGGCTTACCGCCGAGGTCATCGTTGACGGGCAAAATCTGGTGGTTGATGGCAAAGTGATCCGTGTCACGGCGCAACGCAATCCGGAAGATTTGCCATGGGGGGACGTCGATGTCGCCTTTGAATGCACAGGTCACTTTACCGACCGCACCGAGGCAGCGCGGCATTTGAACAACGGTTCAAAACGGGTGCTGATCTCGGCTCCGGGTAAGGGCGCTGACAAGACCGTGGTTTACGGCGTCAACCACGAGACGCTGTCAGCGCGCGACCTGATCGTTTCAAACGCGTCTTGCACCACCAATTGTCTGGCACCACTGGCGCAGGTTCTGGATGCGAATTTCGGCATCGAAACCGGATACATGACGACGATCCATTCCTATACCGGGGATCAACCATCGCATGATACGGCCCATAAAGACCTGTACCGCGCCCGCGCGGCGGCCTTGTCGATGGTGCCAACGTCAACCGGTGCTGCTCGCGCCCTTGCGCTGGTTTTGCCCCAACTGGACGGGCGACTTGAAGGCTCTGCAATCCGGGTGCCAACGCCGAATGTATCGATGATCGATCTGGTTTTCATGCCAAAAAAGATTACCACAATTGGTGCCGTTAATGCCGTGATGCGTGAAGCTGCCGAGGGGCGGCTGAAAGGTATTCTATCTTATGAGCCAGAACCTCTTGTTTCCATTGACTTCAACCACAACCCGCATTCCTCATGCTTTGCGCCTGCCCAGACCAGTGTCACGCGCGAAGGCTTGGTTCGGGTAGTCAGTTGGTATGATAACGAATGGGGTTTTTCCAATCGTATGCTGGATACCGGGCGCCTGATGGCCAATCTTGCCGCTAAAGCCGACACGGTGGCGAATGCCGCAATTGCGGTCGCTGCGGAATAGTGGAAATGTTTTCGGTTTAGCCGCCCCTGACGGGCATCGTTAAAGCCGATAGATCAAAATCTCCAGAAGCTTGAGGAAATTCGCGCACAAAGACTAACGACGCCTGATGTCCCTGAAATGGAAGTAGTTGATGCCTTCCGGCGTGCGGGTGTCGTTGGCATTCTCGACCATTGATGATGCAAGCAATTCAACGTCAATGCCGCGGTACTTCTGCAAGCTGCCAACAAGCAGCGGGCTAATTGCCCTAAACAGAATGATACCAAGCGCCTCAAGCGGTCGTCTTTCAGTTCGGTTCCCCAGTAGCAGACCGGGACGATAGATATTGACCCTGGGAAAATCGAGCGTCGCAATCGCATTCTCCAAAGAACCCTTGGTGTGCAAATAGAAATTTTTGGATGCAGCATCAGCCCCAACCGAAGAAATCAGGCTGAGAGTTGTGGCGCCAGCTTCACGTGCTCTTTTTGCGACGGCCAGACAGTATTCAAAGTCAACTTTCCAGAAAGCATCTTTGCTGCCTGCCTTCGCCATTGTTGTTCCAAGACAGATATAGACATGGTTGCATGGTGGCAAATTTCCACCGAGAACCAAACCGTCAAAATCTGTTTGCACCCATCTGGTATTTTCAGCGAGGTCCGGAATGGGCCGCCGTGCTAATACAACCACCTGATCGCCCTTGGCCTCAAGTGCCCTTAGTAGCTTGGTGCCAACCAAGCCTGTTGCTCCGGCAATTATCGATTTGTTCATTTCACGCTTTCTGCTCAGGTCTGGTCAGGACAAAATAGTCCGCCGGAAACAACACATGACGCTTTGTCTGCTATATGCAAATTGCTGCGTTCAATACATTAGTGCTGGTTGTTGAAAATGGCGACCCCTACAGGACTCGAACCTGTAACCTGCTGCTTAGAAGGCAGCTGCTCTATCCGGTTGAGCTAAGGAGTCGTTGGCAGGCGATTTAGCCCAGTTACCCGCCTCTGTCACGGGGCTTTTGTCAAAATTGCCGATAGATCGGCCAGATCGCGAGCCACAATTGTCCAGTCACCACGCGCTGCCAGATCGAATTGCTGGTTTGGGCCGTGCTCGCGACCCCGCGGGAAAAACCCGGTTTGCAGGCCCAAAGCGGCGGCGGCTGCCAGATCACTATTGTGACAAGCAACCATCATCACCTGTTCGGGCGGCAGGCCCAAGGCCGCACAACTGGCTAGATAAACCGACGGGTGTGGTTTGTAATTATGCGCGATTTGCGCCCCCAGAACACAGTCCCATTGAAAAGCTGCGTGACGCGACAAGCGGCTGATCAACGCAATCGACCCGTTCGAACATGGGGCCAACAGCGCAACCTGACGCAATGACAAAAGGGCAGCAGCACTGTCTGGCCACGGATCAAGGCGTTCCCACGCGCGGGCAAGATCGCGCTGCTCGGATGCCGTGAAAAAGCTGGTTGCCTTATAAGCCGTCAGAACCGTCGCAAGTGATTCCAGATGCAGATGGTCAAGCGCGATATAGGCGCGACTGCCTGATCGGATTGGGTCCATAGACGGATCATATTGTGCCCGCCACAGATCGGCAAAACCTGTGGCGTCAACACTTTTCCCTTTGGCCGCAAAAGCCGCCGCGACCTGGCGCGCAATTGATGTGCGCCAGTCCACAAGGGTTCCGAATACATCAAAGATCAGCGCGACCGGGCGCACCATCAGCCCGCGATCAAGCCCATGTTTTCAAGTTTCAGGATCACCTGATGAGCGCAGTTATCAACATCGGAATTTTCGGTTTCAATGCTCAGTTCCGGGTTTTCCGGCACGTCATAAGGGTCTGAAATGCCCGTGAATTCCTTGATCTTGCCTTCACGCGCCAACTTGTAAAGCCCCTTGCGATCCCGACGTTCGCATTCTTCGATCGAGGTGGCGATATGGACTTCAACAAAGGCTCCAAAAGCTTCGACATCTTCACGCACGGCACGGCGGGTTGTGGCATAGGGTGCGATTGGCGCGCAGATCGCAATGCCGCCGTTTTTGGTGATTTCGCTTGCGACATAACCGATCCGGCGAATGTTCAGATCGCGGTGTACTTTGCTGAAACCCAGTTCTGACGACAGGTTCTTACGCACCAGATCCCCGTCCAGCAGCGTGACAGGACGGCCGCCCATTTCCATCAGCTTGACCATCAAAGCGTTGGCGATGGTTGATTTGCCCGAGCCTGAAAAGCCGGTGAAAAACACCGTAAAGCCTTGCTTGGCCCGCGGTGGGCGGGTGCGGCGGAGTTCTTGCACGACAGTCGGAAAGCTGAACCAGTCTGGGATTTCCAAACCTTCCGCCAAGCGGCGGCGCAGTTCGGTGCCGGAAATGTCCAGAATGGTCACGCCATCTTCAACTTCGTCGCGCGGTTCGTATTGAGCGCGTTCCTGCACATAGACCATTTGTTTGAAATCGACCATTTCGATGCCCATTTC
>DJBQ01000152.1:0-3114 GCA_002430125.1 Rhodobacterales bacterium UBA5972 | reverse complement strand
CCGTGCCAGACCGCCTCGCGCGGGCCTGCCATGCGCATCGCTAGGTTCAGCAGCGACATTGTGGTGGTCGAGGCCGGGTATTGATCCAGCACCGCCTCATAGCAGCGCACGCGGGTAAAGTGGTCGATGTCGCCGGGTTTGGTCAGACCGACAACCGGGTGGATCAGCAGGTTGGCCTGCGCTTCACGCGCGGCGCGAAAGGTCAATTCCTGATGCGCCCGGTGCAGTGGGTTGCGGGTCTGGAACGCCACAACCTTGCGCCAGCCCAGCTTGCGGAAATAGGCGCGCAATTCGTTTGGGGTGTCGCGACGGGCGCGGAAATCGTAATGGATCGGTTGTTGCAGACCGGTGATCGCGCCACCAAGATAGGTGTTACCAGCGGTATTATGCAGATAATTGACGGCCGGATGCGCGCTGTCGTCAGCACCGAAAACCATCTCGGCTTCGCGGGCTTTGTTCGGCACCCATTTATCGGACACTGACAGGATCGCCAGAATAACGCCTTCGGCATCCCGCAGCGCAATATCCTGCCCGGGTTCCACACCTTCGGCAAAATTGTCGCTGACATCCAGCGTGATCGGGATCGGCCACAAAGTGCCATCCGCCAGACGCATATTCTCGACAACGCCATTGTAATCGGCCTCGCCCAGAAAACCTTTTAACGGGTTAAAACCGCCATTCATCAGCAGTTCCAGATCACAAACCTGACGGGCAGTCAAATCCCAGCTGGCAAGTGCGCCTGCCTCGTGCTTGAGCTTTTGCGCGCTTTCCGCGCTGACAAAAAGTTCCGGGATCGGCGCGCTTAGAATGGTCGACATAATAATCTCGCTTTGACTGTGTTTATTGCGAATACGCGGTTCCTATAACATGCAGATAAGAATGTGCAATTGCGGCAACTGCATATCCGACATGCAAATGGCAATTTCGCCACGCAGGGTATGGTTTCGGGTGGTACTGTCAGGCCTAATCCCCTTGCTCGGCCAGCCACCGTTCAGCGTCCAGTGCCGCCATACAACCCATGCAGGCGCTTGTCACCGCTTGGCGATACACATGATCAGTCAGATCGCCTGCGGCAAACACCCCGGGGATCGAAGTTGCGGTGCTGCCGGGTTTCACCGTCACATAGCCACCGTTGTGCAATTCCAGCGCGTCTTTGACCAATTCGCTGGCGGGTGCATGGCCGATTGCGATGAAAACCCCCTTGCACGGGATTTCGGTTATCTCGCCGGTTTTGGTGTGTTTGACGCGCACAGCTTCAACGCCAAGCGGGTTTTCGGTGCCGACGACCTCGTCCAGTTGATGAAACCACAAAGGCGTGATTTTCGGGTTCTTCATCAGCCGGTCGATCAGAATCTTTTCGGCCCGCAATTCATCGCGTCTATGGATCAGCGTCACCTTGCTGGCGAAATTCGTCAGGAACAGTGCTTCTTCCACGGCGGTATTACCGCCGCCGATCACTACGATTTCCTGTCCACGATAGAAAAACCCGTCGCAGGTGGCGCAGGCGGAAACTCCAAAGCCCTTGAATTTTTCTTCGCTCGGCAGGCCCAGCCATTTTGCGCGCGCACCTGTCGCCAAAATCAAAGCATCCGCTGTGTAGGTGTCGCCGCTGTCGGAAACCGCAGTAAACGGTCGCTTGGTCAAATTAAGGCTGGCGATGTGGTCCGACACAATCTCGGCTCCCATGGCGCGGGCGTGGCTTTCCATTCTGACCATCAGATCAGGGCCCTGAACCTCGGTATCACCGGGCCAGTTTTCAACCTCGGTTGTGGTTGTCAGCTGTCCGCCGGGTTCAATCCCCTGGATCAGCAACGGCGACAGCATGGCACGCGCGCCATAAATCCCGGCGGTATAACCGGCCGGGCCGGAACCAATGATCAACAAGCGGGAATGGCGGGTTTGGGTCATGATCTGCCTCGTAATGAAATCTGCCCTGTTTATATAGGCCGCCGCCCTTTGAGGTGAAAGCACACCCTGCCAAACTGTGACAAGATTCCCGATATCCGTCCCCGTCAGAAATTTTGTTGCGTGAATGCGAAAGATTATTGCGGAAATCCAGCCGTGCGGGTAATTTGCGCCCAACGAACAAGGAAAAAACTATGGCGTCCATCAAGATCGACCCGATTGACCGCAAAATTCTGCGCGAATTGCAGGGGGACGGGCGTATGACAAATGTTGAATTGGCCAAACGAGTCGGCATCTCAGCGCCGCCCTGCCTGCGGCGGGTCCGCACATTGGAAGAGGCCGGTCTGATCAAAGGCTATCATGCCGACGTCAATGCCCGCGAGTTGGGCTTTGAGGTACAGGTTTTCGCGATGGTCGGTTTGCACAGCCAGGCCGAGGTGGATTTGTCGGCCTTTGAAAAACAGTGCCGCGAATGGCCGCTGGTACGCGAATGCCACATGCTGAACGGCGAGATTGATTTTATTCTGAAATGTGTCGCCCCGGACCTGTCCTCCTTTCAAAGCTTCCTGACGGAATGCCTGACATCTGCTGCTAACGTCGCCAGTGTCAAAACTTCGCTGGTGATCCGTTGCGCCAAGGATCAGCCGGGCGTGCCTTTTGATGTCATGGAAAAACGGGCAGCCGCCAGAAACTGACCACCGCCCGATTGAGCAATCAACAAACATGATCGCGGTTAACCGACGCGCAAGACCTCGGCCTCAAAGCCTTTCAGGATCGGGCGTACGGTGCGACCAAACCGGCTGAGGTCGCCATCAAGATGCGGCAGGATTTGCCGCATATGGTGCTGAACTTCCAATGACATGACCGCGACACCGTAATTACCGGGGTGATAGCTTTCGGTGTCCAGCCCGTTGGCCTGAATGATCTGGTGATTGTCCAGCATCAGATTGTAAAACAGCAAATCCTCGGGCGGACGCACCTGCATGATGGTTTCGTCATCCATCAGATCAATCGCTGGCGCCAGAGTTTCAGGCGACCCAAACAAAGCTACACAACTGGCATGGTTGGACAGAACCCGAAACCGTGGGCTGACCAGCAAATCCTGATACGGACGCATATCGCCAAGCGCATCGGCCTTTATGCGGATCGGGTAACCGGTCACATCACTGGCCGTCGTTGGGCCGCCAAACGAACATGATCCGATCCAAC
>DJBQ01000089.1 GCA_002430125.1 Rhodobacterales bacterium UBA5972 | reverse complement strand
AGGAGGTTCTCACGCCTGAAACACGACCTTCGGCCGGTTTCAGTTGCGCCCGGCCGACGACGCCTGAACGGCGCGTCGGGCGGGGGTTTCACCCCCACACCCCCAGAGTATTTTTGAAACTATGATGGGCGGGCAGGGTGGCTAGGGCTTGTTCATCCGGTTTGCGATCAGATCTTCAACGACGCTCGGATCAGCAAGGGTTGAGGTGTCGCCTAAGGCGCCGTAATCGTTTTCGGCGATTTTACGCAGGATGCGGCGCATGATCTTGCCGGAGCGGGTTTTTGGCAGGCCTGGTGCCCATTGAATAAGGTCGGGTTTGGCGATCGGGCCGATTTCCTTGCGCACCCAATCGCTGAGTTCTTTGCGCAATGCCTCGGTATAGTCTTCGCCGGCCATCAATGTCACATAGGCATAGATGCCTTGGCCTTTGATATTGTGGGGATAGCCGACAACTGCACTTTCGGACACTTTCGGATGTGCCACTAAAGCGCTTTCGATTTCTGCGGTGCCCATGCGGTGGCCCGAGACGTTCAGCACGTCATCAACCCGTCCGGTGATCCAGTAATACCCGTCTGCGTCGCGGCGGCAGCCGTCGCCGGTGAAGTAATAGCCTTTGTAGTCAGCGAAATAGGCCGACACAAAGCGGTCGTGGTCGCCGTAAACTGATCGCATCTGGCCGGGCCAGCTGTCCTTGATGCACAGCACTCCTTCGGCCTCGGTTGTGGTGATTTCCTTGCCTGTCGTGGGATCCAAGATCGCCGGTACGATGCCGAAGAACGGTTTGGTGGCCGAGCCGGGTTTGGTGGCAATTGCGCCGGGGATCGGGGTTAACAAATGACCGCCGGTTTCGGTTTGCCACCATGTGTCAACGATCGGGCAGGTGCCGCCGCCGACCACGTCATTGTACCAGGCCCAGGCCTCGGGGTTGATCGGTTCACCGACCGAACCAAGGACTTTGATCGAGGAAAGATCGTGTTTGGTGACAAAATCATTGCCCTGCGCCATTAGTGCGCGGATCGCGGTGGGGGCGGTGTAGAACTGGTTGACCTTGTGCTTGGCGCACACGGCCCAGAACCGGCCGGCGTCCGGATAGGTGGGCACGCCTTCAAACATCAAAGTGGTCGCGCCATTGGCCAGCGGGCCATAGACGATATAGCTGTGGCCGGTGACCCAGCCGACGTCAGCCGTGCACCAGAAAATATCGCCGTCGTGATAATCAAACACCAGCTCGTGGGTCATAGCGGCGAAGACCAGATAACCGCCGGTGGTGTGCTGGATACCTTTGGGTTTGCCGGTGGAGCCTGATGTATAAAGGATGAACAACGGGTCTTCGGCGTTCATCGGCTCGGGCGCACAATCAGCACTGGCATGGGCCATCAGCGCGCCATAGGCGTGATCGCGACCGTCTTTCATCGCTACATTGACGCCGGTGCGTTCGACCACCAGCGTTTGTACGTCGCCACAGATCGCCAGCGCCGCATCGACGTTGGATTTCAGCGGTGTGTTGCGCCCGCCACGCGGAGCCTGATCGGCGGTGACCACCAGTTTGGCGCCGCACCCGTCGATGCGCGAGGCAAGGGCTTCGGGCGAGAAACCGGCGAAGACGATGGAATGGATTGCACCGATCCGCGCGCATGCCAGCATGGCATAGGCGGCTTCGGGGATCATTGGCATGTAAAGCACGATACGGTCGCCCTTGGTCACGCCAAGGGATTTATAGACATTCGCCAGCTTGTTCACATGTTCGGACAGTTCAGCATAGGTGATGTGCTTTGACAGACCCGGATCATCGCTTTCCCAGATGATGGCGATCTGGTTGCCGCGGGTTTCAAGATGCCGGTCAACGCAATTGGCCGCGACGTTCAACAGACCGTCCTCATACCATTTGATCGACACATCAGGGTAGGCGAATGTGGTGTTCTTGACCTTGGAATAGGGCTTGATCCAATCAAGCCGCTTGCCTTGTTCGCCCCAGAACGCCGCAGGATCATTGATCGAGGCTGCGTACATTTCCTCGTATTTAGCGGCGTCGATTTTGGCGGTGGCAACGAAATCGGCTGAGGGCGGGTAAAGTTTATTGGCGGTCATTGGGCAAGGTCCTGTCTTAGGGTTGCAACGCAGCCCCGCACTTGATGCGGGGCCTCTTGATGGCATGCATGCCGGAATGGGCAAGCCAAGCTGGGGTCAAATCAGATGGCCAGATATTCGTGGCGCAGAGTTTCATTGTCCAGCACCTCTTGGGCGGTGCCGTCAAAAACCACCTGACCAGTATCAAGGATCACTGCCCGGTCAGCAAGGTTCAGTGCGGCAACCGCGTTTTGCTCTACAATAACAGTTGTAATGCCCTGTTCCTTGATCAAGCGCAAAGTGCGCTCGATTTCGTGCACGATAACCGGGGCAAGGCCTTCATAGGGTTCGTCCAGCAACAACACCTTGATGTCACGGGCAAGCGCGCGACCGATGGCCAGCATTTGTTGTTCGCCGCCAGACAGAGTTGTGCCTTCTTGTTTGCGCCGTTCGCCAAGGCGCGGGAACAAATCATAGATGCGTTCGATCGACCAGCCAATTGGCGGGGCGATCTGCGCCAGTTGCAGGTTTTCTTCAACCGTCAGACCCTGAATGATCCGCCGGTCCTCGGGGACCAGACTGATGCCTGCCTGGGCTGCGGTGTAAGATTTCATCGTGTGAATGGCCTGATGGTCAAGCCAGACTTCGCCCTTGGTCATCATCGGGCTGCCGACTTGGGCAATTGCACGCAGGGTCGACGTTTTGCCCGCCCCGTTGCGGCCCAGCAGCGCCAGAATTTCGCCTTCGTGGACATTGAACGACACGCCCTGAACGATATAACTTTCACCATAATAGGCGTGAATGTCATAGACCGAGAAATAGGCCGGGGCGTTGGCGGCGTGGTTCGCGTTTTTCGCAAGCTCTGCGTTCATGATCTAAGCCCCTGAATGTGCGCCACCGAGATAGGCCTCTTGGACCTTCGGATGACCTTTGATGTTTGCGGGAATGTCTTCGGCAATCGGCGTGCCCTGGGCCAGAACGGTGATGCGTTCGGCAAGGCTGAATACCACATGCATATCGTGTTCGATAATTACCATGGTGATGTTCCGACTGTCCTGAATTTGCTTTAACAAATCGATGGTGTTGTTGGTGTCGGCCCGCGCCATGCCGGCGGTAGGTTCGTCAAGCAATAACAGTCTTGGGTCTTGTGCCAGACACATCGCCATTTCCAGCCGGCGTTTGTCACCGCGCGACAGGCTGGCGGCGTTCATGTGGCGTTTGTCCTGCATGTTGACGTCGATCAGCATCTGTTCGGCTTTTTCAACCATGTCCACTTCGTTGGCCACGGTTTCAATCGCATGCAGCCGGAACGAGCCGTCGCGTTTGGCAAAACAAGGGATGATGACGTTTTCAAACACCGACAGTCCGGAAAAGATTTCCGGTGTCTGAAACACCCGGCTGACGCCGAGCTGGTTGATTTTATGCGGTTTTTGTCCCAGCAGAGAATGGCCGTTGAACATCACCGTGCCGGCATCGGGGATCAGTTTGCCGACAAAGCAGTTCAGCAGCGTGGATTTGCCAGCGCCATTCGGGCCGATGATGGCGTGAACCGTGCCTTCTTCGATGGTCAGGTTCACATCATCCAGCGCCTTGAGGCCGCCAAAGCGTTTCGAGACGTTCCTTACTTCTAGAATTCCCATCAGAACCTCCGTTATTCGGCGGCTGTTGGCGTCGTGCCGGGCTTGTCGCCCGCACTTTTACCATCAGACTTGTTACGCATCCGCCGCAGTAACGCTGCGATTCTTTGGCCGCCTTCGACCAGACCACCGGGCAGGAAGATCACGACCAGCATGAACAATCCACCAAGTGTCAGGCTCCAGCCTTTGCCAACAAAGAAATGCAGAACCCAGACGACCGCATCTTCCAGACCATCGGGCATCCAGCTGAACCACTGGTGCAGCACGTTCTCGTTGATCTTGGAAAAGATGTTTTCAAAGTACTTGATGAAACCCGCACCCAGGACCGGCCCCATCAGGGTGCCCGCACCACCAAGGATTGTCATCAGAACCACGGTGCCGCTTTCGGTCCACTGCATCCGTTCAGCCCCCGCCAGCGGGTCCATCGAGGCCAGCAAACCACCGGCAAGACCTGCATACATGCCTGAGATCACAAACGCGGCCAGCGCGTAGGGGCGGGTGTTGATGCCGGTATAGTTCAGGCGCGTCTGGTTGGTCTTGATCGCCCGCAGCATCAACCCAAACGGCGAGCGAAATATCCGCAGGCTGAGGTAAAAGGCTGCGATAGCGATCACAGCGCAGAAATAATAGCCGAAGTTAAAGGTGAACTCGCGGCCCAGAAACAGAACCTTTTGACTGGCGCTCATTGCGAGGCCAAAGAAATGCGTCGAGGTCAACGATGTTTCGTCCATCAGGTATTGCGGGTCCGAGGCGTAAACCTGCAGGCCGGTTTCACCGTTGGTCAGTGGGGTCAGCACCGAATAAGCGATGTTGAACGACATCTGTGCAAAGGCCAGCGTCAGGATTGAAAAGTAGATCCCCGAGCGCCTGAGCGAGATGTACCCGATCAGCAAGGCAAACAGGCCCGACAGGATCACCGCCAGAATTAGGCCGGGCAGCACGTTCATTGACAACAGCTTGAACATCCAGACGGTCGAGTAAGACCCGACCCCCAGAAAAGCCGCATGACCAAAGGATAAATACCCGGTCAGCCCGAACAGAATGTTAAAACCAATCGCGAAAATCCCAAAGATTGCAAAGCGTTGCATAAGGTCAGGATAGCCCGCGTTGAACTGCGCCATGCCGCTGCCTTCTGCAAAGGGTTGCAGCAGGATAGGGGTTGCCATTGTCAGGCAAATGACGATCAGAAGGAGTTTGGTGTCGTTTTTGTCAAGTCCAAGCATGGTCTATTCCTCCATCACGCCCTTGCGCCCCATCAATCCACGTGGACGGGTCAGCAGGATAACGATTGCTACAAGGTAGATGATGATCTGATCGACGCCGGGAATGAACTCTTTGAAAAAGTTCATCGAAGCAAAGCTTTCAAGGATCCCCAGCAGGAACCCCGCCAGCACCGCGCCCGGCAAAGACCCCATGCCACCGACAACCACAACCACGAAACTAAGGACAAGAAAGTCCATACCCATATGGTAATTCGGCGAGTTGATCGGCGTGTACATCACCCCGGCAACCCCTGCCACCGCAGCGGCAATGCCGAACATGATGGTGAAACGCTTGTCGATATTGATGCCCAGCAGGCCCACGGTTTCTCGATCCGCCATACCGGCGCGCACCACCATGCCAAAGGTGGTGAATTGCAGAAAGGCAAAGACCGCACCGATGACAATGGCGGAAAACAGGAAATAGACCAGCCGCCAATAAGGATAGATGATCGCGTTTTCAGCAAAGCCGATCAGAACCCCGAAATCGATTGAGCCGCGGAACATTTCAGGCGCTGGCGTCGGGATCGGGTTGGCACCAAAGAACGCTTTGATGATTTCCTGCAGCACGATGGCCAAGCCGAATGTCACAAGGATCTGGTCTGCATGCGGACGTTTGTAAAAGTGTTTGATCAGGCCGCGCTCCATCGCGTAGCCGATAAACAGCATGATCGGGATCGAGAACAGAATGGAAAGCGGCACGGCCCAGTCGATAAGACCGTTACCCACCGTGTCGCCAAACCATTCGGCCAGATACGTATTCTGGATCTCAAGCGGTTTGCCGAGAAAGTTTTTCTTAACCGGGTCAAGCGTGACGAAAGAAAATGACAGCAGCTTGCTGAAAGCTACCGCCGTGAAAGCGCCAATCATAAAAATCGCGCCATGCGCAAAGTTTACCACGCCGAGCGTGCCGAAGATCAAAGTCAGTCCAAGTGCGATCAGCGCATAGGCGCTGCCCTTGTCCAGACCGTTCAGGATTTGCAGCAGGATTGCGTCCATCGTTCCCACCTTCAGGTTTTTGGAATGTTGCCGACCATACTTAGCCGAAAAGTCCGGCCGCATTCAACCGGGTAGGTTTTGAATGCGACCGGAGAGGGCCCCAGAAGGGGAACCTTTAACAGGGCGATTAAGCGCCTGGGTTACACGTGCCGAGGCTGCCACCGGCAAACATCTCGTGATCCGGCGCGTATTCGACTTGCGCACGCGGCGTAACTTCAACGATTTCAAGGGCATCGTATTCGTTTTCAGCGTTCTGCTTGCCCTTCATGACCAACACATCTTTGAAGCACTGGTGATCCGCGGCACGGTAAAGAGTCGGGCCGTTGCCAAGACCATCAAATTCAAAGCCTTCAAGTGCTGCAACAACACCACAAGGATTGAATGTACCGGCACGCTGGCAGGCATCTGCATAGAGCAGGGTCTGGGCGTAAACGGTTTGAGCGGCATTGGATGGCGGGAAGCCGTATTTGGTGCCGAAGGATTTAACGAACGCTTTGGTGCCTTCGTCTTGCAGGGTCCATGACCAGTTGGTCGAACCGAACACGCCTTCGATGTTTTTACCGGCGCCTTTTGCCATCAGTTCCGAATAAAGCGGAACAACGATTTCAAACTGCTTGCCGTTCACCATCTTGTCGCGCAGGCCAAACTGAACTGCGTTGGTCAGCGAGTTAACCATGTTCCCGCCGTAGTGGTTCAGGATCAGGATATCAGCACCCGAATTCAGAACCGGGGCGATATAGGACGAGAAGTCGGTCGTCGCCAATGGTGTCAGAACGTTGTTAACTGTCTGCCAGCCAACGCCCTCGGTTGCAGCCTGGATCGATGCTTGCTGGGTCCAGCCCCACGTATAGTCAGCCGTCAGGTGATATGCCTTACGATCGCTGCCATAGGCGTTTTGCAGCACCGGTGCCAACGCAGCACCTGACATGTAAGCGTTAAAGAAGTGGCGGAAACCATTGGCTTTTTTGTCTTTGCCTGTGGTGTCGTTGGAGTGTGTCAGACCAGCCATAAAGATAACGCCGGCTTCTTGGCACAGACCCTGAACAGCAACAGCCACACCCGAGGACGAACCGCCGGTGATCATGATTGCGCCGTCTTTTTCGATCATCGACTTGGCCGATGCCCGTGCTGCGTCTGATTTTGTCTGAGTGTCACCGGTAACATAGGCAACTTTCTTGCCCAAAATACCGCTGCCTGTCAGGGCTTTGGACGAGAATGTGTTCATCGCACCGCCGTCGCCTTCACCATTCAGGTGCTCGACAGCAAGAATATATGCGCGCAGCTCGTCGCCGCCTTCATCTGCGTAAGGGCCGGTCTGTGGAACGTTAAAGCCCAGAACAACCGAACCGCCAGTGGGTTCGTTTGTGTAAGCAGCTGCACGGCTTGCAAGCACCATTGGCATAGCAAGTCCTGCACCCATGATAGCGCCACCCTTCAGCAGCGAACGCCGGTTAGGATAAATAATGGACGTAACTCCCAAGCACCCCATG
>DJBQ01000126.1:1405-23740 GCA_002430125.1 Rhodobacterales bacterium UBA5972 | reverse complement strand
TCCTTAAGGACTCGCAGTATACCGCAAAAACATGATAATCTCCGAACTGGAACGCTACCGCCCAGCGGTATTTCTGCCAGACACAATCACCGGCCAGCACCAGTGCTGCTTCGGGTGTGTCTGGACATCGTGTGACCTTGCCGAACCCCGGCCAATCCCTTAGACGAAGACGAAACCCTGTACTCATTTGGAGCCGTCGTCTCATGCGCCTCAGCCGTTATTTTCTGCCCATCCTGAAAGAAACCCCGTCCGAAGCCAGTATCGTCAGCCATCGGTTGATGTTGCGTGCCGGGATGATCCGCCAGGCCAGTGCCGGGATATATTCGTGGCTACCGCTGGGTTTCAAGGTTCTGCGCAAGCTTGAAAACATCGTGCACGAAGAACAGGTGCGGGCGGGCCATATCCCGATGCTGATGCCGACACTGCAATCTGCGGATTTGTGGCGTGAAAGTGGTCGCTACGATGATTATGGACAAGAAATGCTGCGGATTAAAGACCGCCACGACCGGGACATGCTGTACGGGCCGACGAATGAAGAATTGATCACCGATATTTTTCGCAATTCGATCACCTCCTACAAGCAGTTGCCGCAGACGCTTTATCACATCCAGTGGAAATTCCGCGACGAAATGCGCCCGCGCTTTGGGGTGATGCGAGGGCGGGAATTCCTGATGAAGGACGGCTATAATTTCGATTTGACCAAGGAAGACGCGCTGCACGCCTATAACCGGCATTTGGTCAGTTACCTCAGGACGTACGAACGCATGGGGCTAAAGGCGATACCGATGCGTGCTGATGGCGGGCCGATTGGCGGCGATTACACGCACGAGTTTCTCGTCTTGGCGGACACCGGCGAAAGCGAAGTGTTCTATGACAGCGACGTTACAGATCTGACATTTGGCAGCCGCGAGATTGATTATGACGATGTAGCACAATGTCAGGCGGTACTGGAGGAATTCACCACACGCTATGCGCGTACGGATGAAACCCATGACGAAGCCCTTTACGCCGAAATTCCAGAAGAACGTCGGCGCACCGCGCGCGGCATTGAAGTTGGGCAAATCTTTTACTTTGGTACTAAATATTCCGAGGTGATGAACGCGGTTGTGGTCAACGAAAACGGTGAGCGGGTGCCGGTGCATATGGGATCACACGGTATCGGTGTTAGCCGGTTGATCGGGGCGATTATCGAGGCCAGCCATGACGACAAGGGCATCATCTGGCCTGAATCTGTAACGCCGTTCAAGGTTGGGATTGTCAATCTGAAACAAGGCGACGGAGAGGCCGACGCCGCCTGTAACGCACTTTACAAAGAACTTGATGCCGCCGGGCTGGAGCCACTTTACGATGACCGTGACGAACGTGCTGGCGGTAAGTTTGCGACCATGGACCTGATCGGATTGCCGTGGCGCCTGACGATCGGGCCTCGCGGGCTGAAGAATGGCGTGGTGGAACTGACCAGCCGCAAAACCGGGATCAGCGAAGAACTGGTGCCGGCCGAGGCCGTGGCGCGGTTAAAGGCGATTTACGCCGCGATTTAAGGCTCGTTGCAAGGTTTGCTGAAAAATAGGCCGAGATTGCGCGTGGGCTGTGTTTGGATGTGGCAGAAGCCAGCCTTCATACCGAACCGGGGGACCGATCAACGGCAATGTAATTTCAACATGAAAATAGAACCGCCCGGCGATTTCTGTTTCATACGTGTCGCCCTTCGGCAGAAGCATATGCGGCAGGGGCAGGCCGAGTAGCGATCATCGGCGCGGCGTAAGGGTTAATTTGCCTTCGGTAAAGGTCCCCGCAAGGCCGAAGCTGAATGGGCCGAACCGTTCCACGATCAGATGCGCGTTGCGACCGGTGCCTGCCGCCTGGGTCGAGTGCATTTGCTGCCCCGCGAAATCTCTCTGCCAGGTTTCGGTGCCGTTTTCGTCGGTGGAGAAAGTCACGCTGACGGGCACATCCGTCCCCGGATCAGGAAATCTGAACAACGCCCGAAGCAGGCGCGTCAATAGGCCCGGCGATACAATGATGCCTGCGCGACCCTTCCAGACCGCAAGCATGCCAGGTTGGTGCAGCGCCTGTAAAAGCGGTGGCAGGGTTGGGAACACAGGGCCAAGAACAGTCTTGTAGGCAGGTTGCCCATCGGCTGTTTCACGCCAGCCAGAATAAATCGTCCGCCAGGAAAACAAGGTCTCATATTCTGACAGCGCCACGGCCCCGGTCGCTGCGCGCGCGCCGGATTTCGGTTTTTGTCCGGCGAGTATTTGGCGAACAATCCCCTCGATCGCCATTGAGGGGATGAACGGGCCGTCGTCGCCTTCGGTCACCCTGCGGATGGTCGTTGTCTTGGACAGTTCCGACAAAACCGCTGCTGTTAGAACAGGGAAACTGCTTGCCCAAGAAAGCACGAAGACCACGGCTTGTTTTGCTGCCTGATTGAATTGTGCTATGCCGAACACGAAATCGGAACCGTCGGCGAAATCCACATAGTCGATCCCGGCAACTATCGCGGCTTCAACCACACTATAGGGCGCTTCGCCGTAGTCCTGAAACGGACCGGAGGCATCGATGATAAGGTCAGGTTTTTCGCCAGCAAAGACTTTGGCAGCGTTGGCGCGGTCAAGTTCAAACGGGCGCAGTGTTGCCTCGCCCTCAAAGTCGCGACAAAATGCCTTTGCTGCTGATAGATTTCGACCGGCAACCAATATTTCCAGTTGCGGCAAGTCGCCGAGCAACTGAACCAGCCGGCCTCCAAATACACCGTAGCGGCACAAAATCAGTAATTTCATTCAGATAACACTTCATGTCACCCCTTATGCGTGTGTCTACACAAGATAGCAGGCTGCTGTTCTTGGTAAGGTATACTGACGCGGCGCAACGTCTCGCGCTTGACCTTGGCGGGCTTTCGACCCATCTTGCGCCAAACAAAGGACCCAACAGTGGCACAGGCGACCCCCCCTTTTGCAGGCTTTGAATGGCTGATCGCCTGGCGTTATTTGCGGGCCAAGCGGCGCGAAGGCGGCGTAAGCATCATGACCCTGATCTCGTTGATCGGGATCACGTTGGCGGTCTTTGCACTGGTCGCGACAATGGCTGTCAGATCCGGTTTCCGGTACGAGTTTACACAGACAATTTTGGGGGCAAATGCGCATCTGACGGTTTTGTCGTCGACTTATGTCAACGAACAGGGGCAAACCAGCCGGGCGATTACCGACTACGTGACCAAGGCCGGGGAATTGGCCAAGGTGCCGGGGGTAAGCCGGGCCGCACCGGTTGTGCGCAATCAGGTTATGGCCACCGCGAACGGCTATAATTCCGGAGTCGAAGTTTATGGCATCCGGTCTGCGGATTTGATCGCGACACCGTTGATTGCGCATCCTGAGACCCGGATCGGTAATCTTGACCGTTTCGCCGATGGGGTGGCGATTGGCATCGGTGTGGCGCGCGAATTGGGGATTTCGGTTGGCGACCGGATCAAACTGATCTCGCCCGAAGGGGTGAAAACCGCCTTTGGCACCTCGCCACGGGTGAAAAGTTACGAGGTTGTCTATGTCTTTGGCGTTGGGCGCTATGATATTGACCGAACCCGGATCTATATGCCACTTGCCCAAGCGCAGGATTATTTCAACCGTGAAGGGGCGGTGGACGAGATTGAACTGCTACTGGACGATCCGGATAATGTAGACCAAATGGTTCTCCCGGTGACGCGGGTCGCTGGATCGCGGTCGGTTATCTGGACGTGGCGCAATGCGTCCGGAAACTTTCTGCAGGCGCTAAAGACCGAGGATAATGTGATGTTCATCATCATGTCGATTATCGTTTTGATCGCCACAATGAATATCGTTTCCGGCCTGATCATGCTGGTAAAAAACAAGGGCCGGGATGTTGGCATTCTGCGCACCATGGGCCTGACCGAAGGGTCGATCCTGCGGGTGTTTTTCATTGTGGGCGCGTCAATTGGGATCGTCGGAACCGTGCTGGGTGTGGTTTTTGGCTGCCTTTTCGCCGTCTATATCGACCCGATTTTTACCTTTGTGAACTGGGCAATGGGTGGCGGCGTTTGGGATCCTTCGGTGCGGTATTTGTCGCAATTGCCAGCAAGACTGGAATTGGGGGATGTGGTTTCGGCCGTGGTGTTGTCGCTGGCCTTGTCCTTTGTTGCCACGATTTTTCCGGCTCGACGTGCAGCTCGCATGAACCCCGTCGAGGCGCTGCGGTATGAGTGATCCTGTGTTGAGACTGAGCGGTATTCGAAAGACCTACACCCGCGATTTGGCCAAACCGGTCGAAGTGCTGCGCGGTGTTGACCTGAGCCTGACTTCTGGGGAAATGGTGGCGCTTGTCGCCCCCTCGGGCGCTGGGAAATCGACATTGCTGCATATCGCTGGCCTGTTGGATACGCCGGATGGCGGCACTTTGGCATTGGGCGGTCAGGCGATGGTCGGGGCCAATGACCGCGCGCGAACGGCAGCGCGGCGGCAGGATATCGGGTTTGTGTATCAATTTCACCATTTACTGCCAGAGTTCACGGCGCTGGAAAATATCATGCTGCCGCAACGCGCCAATGGACGGTCAAATTCAGCGGCGCAGGACCGCGCACTGAAGCTTTTGGCGAAGGTGGGTTTGACGGACAGGGCAGGGCACCGACCGGCCGAATTGTCCGGCGGAGAACAGCAGAGGGTGGCGTTTTGCCGGGCTTTGGCCAATGACCCTAAATTGTTGCTGGCGGATGAACCGACTGGAAATTTGGACACAGCCACAGCCGAAACGGTTTTTGATGTTTTGATAGGGCTGGTGCGGGAAACCGGTCTGACTGCTTTGATTGCCACCCATAACATGGCGCTGGCAGCAAGGATGGATCGGATTGTCAGGCTGGAAAGCGGCGTGCTTGTTGACGGTTGAAAAAATTCAGCCGCCGCAAATACTTTGCAGGCTGACCCAACTGCTGTCAGACAACAGCGGTGGGTGCGGTGTGTTGCGGTACGGGTCTGATTCAATCAGCGCCAACGTGGTTTCTCCTGAAGTATCAATCTCGTAGGCCAGCGGACTGCTGGAAAACCCTGCCGCCTTGAAGCGCGCCAAGATCACGCCGTTTGGCGGCATAGGGGCAGGCGTTGTCAGCAAGTATTGCGCGTAGGCGCGTAAATCCTCAGCCTTAACTTCGCCAGTGGTCAGCAGACGGAAACTGGCAAGCCCGCCAAGATATGACAACATACGGCCCAACGGGTCTTGTATGCTGGCGCGGGCGAGTTCCAGTTGCACATATCCGGCGACCACTTCGGGCCCTTCAAAATCTTCCACCAGTGCTTTGTTCAGCAACACAAACCGCCCCGGCAGCAGGGCCGATTTAGCAATGCCATCGGGTACGATCACCAATTGTCCCGGCTCATTCTCAAACAAACGACGTGTCAGTTTTTCGCGCGCCGCCGCACCTGATAGAGTCTCACAAGGCTTGCCGGATAAACGGGTTATATTCGCAAGCAGTGCCTGCCCGATCAACAGTCGCTTTTCATAAGGCACCACACCAACCGTGTGCCGTTCCAGCGCGCCGGGCAGCCAGAAAATCCCGAGGGCCGCGATGGTAACCGTCAGGCCCAAAAACACCGCCAACCGCAACCGCCCGGGATGTGGGCGCCGCCGTTCAATCGACGTGCGAACCTTTTCAATCGCTTCGACCATTGTCTGATCTTCGATTTCCAGTGTTTCACTGGCCTCGGAATTGGGGGCGTATAATGCAGGCATTTGACCCGGATTAAGGCGCTGTACTGCGGGCAGCGACCAATGCGACAAGGCTTCATCGGCCTTATTGCGGATCATCAGAGAGGTATTGCCAAAGCCCACAAAGACTTCGCGACGCTGGGTTTCCAGTGTTTCGCGCCAAAGGCCCGTAGCCTCTAGTTTTTCATATTCACGGAGTGCGGTCATGTGGCCGGGATTCTGCTCGGGTTATATCGGCTTTTGCGCGACCTTAATGCATTTCCGGGACAAAATCCAACGCTTAGAAGTTTATATACTTCACATATCTTTGGTTTGCGCCCGCAGGATAAATTTCTGGATTTTGCCAGTAGAGGTTTTTGGAAGCTCTTGAAATATCACGGTTTTCGGTGATTTGAACCCGGCCAGCCGTTCACGGCAGAACGCAATCAACTCGCTTTGCGTGGCAGTTGTGCCCGGCTTCAGTTCGATAAAAGCGCAAGGTGTTTCGCCCCATTTATCGTCTGGCCGCGCCACAACTGCGCATAACATGACAGAAGGGTGGTGCATCAAAACCCCTTCCACTTCGACCGACGAGACGTTTTCACCACCTGAAATGATCACGTCCTTTAACCGGTCAGTGATTTTGATAAACCCGTCAGGATATTGAAACGCAATATCGCCAGACCGGAAAAAACCGCCCTCAAAGGCTTCGGCGGTTGCCTTGGGGTTCTTGTAATAGCCTTTCATCACCGAATTGCCCCGAATGACAATCTCACCCAAGGTTTTGCCGTCCCAAGGCACCGGCTGGCGTGTTTGTTCGTCAACAACCTTGATATCCTCCATCATCGGCATTGCAACGCCGGTTCGGGTTTTGATCAGAGCGCGCTCGTCCTCGGACACGTCGCCCCATTTTGCGTCGTCCCACAAACACTCGGTGATATGTCCATAAGTCTCGGTAAGTCCGTAAACCTGGGTGACTGAAAATCCGATTTTCTCAATCGCCAGCAACGTTGCGGCAGGCGGCGGGGCGCCCGCCGTGTAAACATTCACTAGATGATCAAAGTCGCGCCGTTCAGCGGGATTTGCATTGACCAGAATATTCAGCACAATCGGTGCGCCACCAAAATACGCGGCTTTTTCATCCGCAATGGCGTCGTAAACCCCTTTGGCGGTGATATCACGTAAACAAATCACCGTGCCACCCAACATCGGCATCATCCATGTGTGGTTCCAACCGTTGCAGTGAAATAGGGGGACAATCGTCAGATAGCGGGCAAACAGCGGCACCTGCCACGCGATCGCGGTGCCCATCGTCATCAAATATGATCCGCGATGGTGCGCGACCACGCCTTTGGGTCGGCCAGTTGTACCGGACGTGTAATTAAGCGACAGGCTTTCCCATTCGTCCGCGGGCATTTGCCATGCGAAATCAGCATCACCTTCTGCAAGAAAATCTTCATATTCCAGATGCCTGCCCGAGGCAGGAAATCCTGCGGCCACATCCGCAACTTCGACAATTTTCGGGGCAGGCCCGTCCATCGCAGCAATTGCTGCTTCGGCCAGTGGCAGGAACTGACTGTCGACAATCACCAATTTCGCCTCGCCGTGATCAAAAATATAGGCGACCGTGTCAACATCAAGCCGCGTGTTGATCGTGTTCAGAACGGCACCACTGGCGGGGACTCCGAAATGCGCGTCAGCAATGGCAGGCACATTCGGGCAAATCACCGATACGACATCACCGGGACGGACGCCGTGATTGACAAGAGCCGAGGCCAATTGCGAACACCGGGCGTGCCATTGGCCAAATGACCAGCGGCGGTTCCGGTAGACCAAAGCTTCACGTTCCGGGAAAACCCGGTTGGCGCGCTGAAGATGTGAAAGCGGTGTCAGGGCGACGTGGTTCGCAGCGACCTTGCCCAAGCCGGTTTCATCTGCCATTTGTCCCATGAGTTGTCCTTTCACCTTGCGCCAGTCTGGCTTGTCATTTTGGCCAGATTTTTGCAACGCGCAAGTACGTTCGGACGCCGGAACCAAGGATAGACGCCGCAAATGCCAGAGCAAATTCAAAATCGCCCGGTCCTTGGTATTTTGCTGGCGGTGCTGGCAATGTCTGTCATCGGATATATTGACAACTTCATTCAGGTGATCGCCGGAGAAGCCGGGTTGTGGCAGTTTCATTTTTGCCGCGCCGTGGTGATTTGTGTGTTGATCGCCGGTATTTGTCGGGTGTTTGGCTGGCGGTTACGACCCAAAAGCTTGAAAGCCGTCATCTGGCGCAGCGGTTTTTTTTCGATCTCCATGGTGGCCTATTTTGGCGCAGCCGGGATGATCCCCTTGGCACAAGCGGCGGCTGGCCTGTTTACCGGACCGATTTTCGTTTTAGTGATTTCGGCACTTTTTTACGGCGTGAAGATCGGCATTTGGCGCATTCTGGCAGTGGTAGTTGGGTTTGTTGGCGTCATTCTGATCCTGCGCCCGGAACAAACAGAATTTTCAATCATGACCGTGATCCCTTTGCTAAGTGGGTTTTTCTATGCGCTGGGCGGGATCGCCACCCGGCGGTCCTGCGGCGCAGAAACCACCCAAACACTGCTGTTTGGGGCATTTTTCGGGCTTGGCCTGTTTGGCGCATTGGGTCTGATTTGGTTCACATTGGTCCCTGCCAGCGCCGAGATGGCCGCAGATCTGCCGTTTTTTACCCGCGGCTGGGTTGCGCCAAGTGGTGTCTTTATCTTTTGGACGCTGGTACAGGCCTTTGGTTCATTGTTCGCGGTCGCCCTACTGACGCGCGGTTATCAACTGACCGAAGCGTCTTATGTGGCGGTCGCGGAATATTGGTTTTTGGTGTCCGCCGCCTTCTGGTCGTATCAGTTATGGGCCGAGGTTCCGGATGCACGTGCCGTATGGGGTATCGCTGCGATCATGATTGCCGGATTGATTATCGTCATGCGGTCGCGTGCGACAGAGCAATGATCGTCTCGTTTCAACACCGTTATATTTTTGCGCATGCGCCAAAAACCGGCGGCACATCGCTGGCGCGGGCGCTGGAAAGCAAAGTCGGGAAAGACGACATTCTGCTGGGCGATACACCAAAAGCATTGAAGCGGCGCAAGCGGCAAAAGGGGCTGACAGCCAGTGGGAAACTGTGGAAACACGCAGGTCTGCGCGATATTTACGGGTTGGTCAGTCAGGCGGAAATCGACAGTTTTTTCATCTTCACGATCGTGCGAAATCCTTGGGACCGTGTGGTCAGCTATTATTTTTGGCTGCGCGCGCAAAAGTTCGATCATGCTACCGTGACTTTGGCCAAGTCATTGCCGTTCTCAGAGTTTTTGCGCGATCCGGAAACCAAAGCCAGCTTTCGCGCCGCGCCCTATTCATCCTATGTCACAGATGTCACGGGCAATATGCGTTGTGATCTTTTTCTGCGTCAGGAAAATCTTGCGTCTGATATCTCGGCTTTAGAGCAAAACCTAAATCTCAAACTGCCAGCCCTCGGCCACGAAAACCGATCAACCCGCGATGCTGATTGGCGCGGTTATTACAGTCAGGCCGATCAGGATATCGTTGCAGAAATTTGTGCCGCGGACATCGCGCAATTTTCCTATCAATTCTAAAACCGCGCCTGTCTCTTTCTTTTTCAAATATCCCCGCCAAAGACTGCTGCCTTTGCGCTCGAATGCCTTTGGCGAGGGTATAATCAAAAAAGCCCCGGCTTTTCGACCGGGGCTTTGAATTTCAGGCGTGAAAATTACGCTGCCTTGGCGCTTTGCCCGTTACCGTAGCGGCCGTAAAACGTCTCGCCGGTTTTGGCCAGATCGCGCAACAGGTCGGGGGTCTTGAACCGCTCGCCGTAAGTTTCGGTCATCCGGTCACAAATCTCGACCGCTTTGTAGGCCCCCAGAATGTCCAGCCAGCTGAACGGTCCACCCGACCACGGCGCAAAGCCCCAGCCAAGGATTGCGCCAACATCGCCTTCGCGGATATCTTCCAGAACGCCCGCTTCAAAGGCACGTACGGCCTCAAGAACCTGTGCCATGGCAAGGCGCAGTTTTACTTCTTCCACTTCTGGCTGGTCTTCCAATTGCGCCCAGTTTTCCCGCAGCCCATTCCAGATGCCGGTCCGCTTGCCGTTTTCGTCGTAATCGTAAAACCCTGATTTGGTTTTGCGCCCGTAACGGCCGAGATCAAACAGCTTGAAGGTCACTTCATCGGCCTGATCGTTGGTATAGGCGTTGCCCATCGCGGCTTTGGTTGCCTTGGCGATCTTAACGCCCAGATCAATCGACGTTTCGTCGTTCAGTTGCAAAGGACCAAGCGGCAGGCCGAACATTTTGGCCGCGTGTTCGATCAGCGCTGGCTCGATGCCTTCCTGAACCATCCGGACACCTTCGCCGATATAAGGGATGATGCAGCGGTTGGCGTAAAAGAACCGTTCGTCATTGACCACGATCGGGGTTTTGCGAATTTGGCGTACGTAATCCAGCGCTTTGGCGACTGCACGCGGACCAGTTTGCGCACCTTTGATGATCTCGACCAGTGCCATTTTGTCAACCGGACTGAAAAAATGGATGCCGATAAATTGTTCGGGCCGCACTGATGCCGTCGCGAGGCTGGAAATCGGCAGGGTCGATGTGTTTGACGCATAGATGCAGTCCGCAGGGATGACCGCTTCGGCCTTTTTCGTGACCTCGGCCTTCACGCCCGGATCTTCAAACACCGCTTCAATAATCAGATCACATCCCGCAAGGGCTGCATAATCCGTGGTTGCTGTCATGCGGGCCATAACTTCGGCCTTTTTCGCATCCGTCACCTTTTTGCGCTTGATGCCCTCGTCAAGAATGCCTTCGGCATGGGCTTTGCCTTTGTTGGCGGCTTCTTGCGTGGCGTCAATCAACACAACTTCCATCCCGGCATTGGCCGAGACATAGGCAATACCCGCGCCCATCATGCCAGCACCCAGCACGCCGATCTTTTTGACCGATTGATCTGGAACGTCTTTTGGACGCACAGCCCCTTTTTCAAGCGCTTGTTTGTTGAGGAACAGCGAACGGATCATGCCCGCCGTCGACGGTGTGGTCATCACCTTGGTGAACCAGCGCGCTTCGATTTTCAGCGCTGTGTCAAACGGCACAAGCGCGCCTTCATAGATTGCCGCCAGCAAAGCTTTGGCAGCCGGATAGGCGCCTTGGGTTTTGCCGTGGATCATCACGGCAGCACCGGCGAACATCGGAAATCCGGGCGCAGTGTACGGCGCACCGCCGGGCATTTTGTAGCCTTTGATATCCCAAGGTTTCACCAGATCCGCATCTTTGGCGTTGTTGATCCAGTCTTTGGCCGCAGTGATCAGTTGATCTGCAGGCACAACATCGTCAATCAAACCGGTCGTCTTCATCTTGGCAGGCGCCAGCATCCGACCCTCCATCAGGATCGGCGCGGCCGCCATCAGGCCGATTTTGCGCGGCACGCGGGTGGCTCCACCGGCACCGGGGAACAACCCGATCAGGATTTCCGGAAGACCAATGCGGGCCTTGGGGTTGTCTGCCACAATGATGCGGTGACAGGCCAGCGGCAGTTCAAATCCGATCCCGGCAGCCGTGCCGGGCAGGGCGGCGACAATCGGTTTGCCGCCCTTTTTGGTTTTCGGGTCCATCCCGGCCAATTCGATTTTGCGCAGCAACGCATGCATCTGCATGATGCCGTTGAATATCCCTTCGGCCGGGTTGCCGCCCTTATCGCCACTGCTTTGGCGCGCCAGAACGTTCAGATCCATCCCGCCAGCAAAATCCTTTTTGCCCGAGGTGATAATCACACCCTTTACGGCATCGTCGCCCAAGGCCGTATCCACATGCGCGTTCAGTTCCGCCAGACCTTCATAGGTCATCACGTTCATGGATTTGTCCGGGCAATCCCAGGTGATCGTCGCGATACCGTCGGCATCTTTGGTGTAATGAAATTCAGCCATTTCTATCCCCTTCAGGGTTACTTTAAGTCTGTTCCGTCTTTACGGGTGAAACGGTCGTTTTCGCCGTTAATCTCGACCCGTAAATCGACGTCTGAATAGGTGCAGACGTCCTTTTCAACTTTGGTGCCGACCACCAGAAACCGTGCCTCAGTTTGGCTTCGGTTGATCAGGTGGTGGCCGTTGGTGTCACCGGCAGCAAACGCTGCGCAATCGCCGGGGCGCACTGTGGTTTCGCGTTCGTCTGTGACCAAAACCAGCTCGCCTTGGGTGACCATCACGAACTCGTCTTCGGTTTCGTGCCAGTGACGCAGGCTTGATTTTGAGCCCGGCTGCATGATCATCATCCTGACCCCGAACTGGGTCAGCCCACCGGCGTCGCCCAGCCGTTGCCAGCCCCGGTTGCCCATTTCCGTCGCATAGGGTTCCGGATAGGACGATCCGGTTTCAACCGGAATCGCCGCAAGATCAAGCAGGCCCATCAGACCCGCTCGATGATCGTGGCGGCCCCCATGCCTGAACCGATGCACAAAGTTGCCAGACCGGTGGCTTTGTCAGCGCGCTCCATTTCGTCAAGCAGCGTTGCGATGATAACCGCACCAGTGGCCCCCAACGGGTGGCCCATAGCAATCGCGCCGCCATTGACGTTGACCTTGCTGTGGTCAGCGTTAAAGGCCTGCATGAAGCGCAGAACAACCGAGGCGAAGGCCTCGTTCACCTCGAACAGATCAATGTCGCTGAATGCCATACCGGCAGCCTTTAAGGCGCGTTCGGTGGCCGGAACCGGACCGGTCAGCATGATGGTCGGGTCAGTGCCGATGCGGCTGGTCGACACAAAACGCGCGCGGGGTTTCAGGCCCATGCGTTCGCCAAATTCCTTGTTGCCGATCAGGATTGCTGCCGCCCCGTCCGCAATGCCTGATGAGTTACCAGCGTGATGCACATGGTTGATCCGTTCAAACTGCGGGTATTTCAGCAAGGCAACCGCGTCAAAGCCCGGCATAACTTCGCCCATGTCCTTGAAAGATGCTTTCAGCGAACCGAGACTTTGCATATCAGTCGCCCGCACCATTTCATCATGGCCCAGAATGTCGATGCCGTTCTGATCTTTGACGGTGAACACTGTTTTGTTGAACCGTCCGGCCGCTTGTGCCGCCGCCGCGCGCTTTTGGCTTTCAACCGCAAAGGCATCGCAATCATCACGCGAAAAGCCATATTTGGTGGCGATCAGATCGGCGCCAATACCTTGCGGCGCGAAATAGGTTTTCATTGCCAGCGTCGGGTCAACGGCAATCGCGCCGCCATCGGTGCCCATCGGCACCCGGCTCATGCTCTCAACACCACCGGCGATAAACGCGTCACCCGCACCACCGCGAACCTGATTGGCCGCCATATTGACGGCTTCCATGCCACTGGCGCAGAAACGGTTAATCGAAACGCCCGGAATGCGTTCATCAAGATCGGAATACAGCACCGCTGAACGGGCAAGACAGGCACCCTGTTCGCCAATCGGGGTCACGTTGCCCCAGATCACGTCCTCGACCGCGTGGCCTTCCAGATTGTTGCGTTCTTTGAGCTGGTTCAGCGCAAGAGCCGACAAGCGCACCGAGGTAACCTCGTGCAGGGTGCCGTCTGGTTTGCCTTTGCCACGAGGCGTGCGCACGGCGTCGTAAATATAGGCTTCGGTCATGATGTTTTCCTTTTTGTTATGCGCGGTCGGCAGGCGAGCCGGGCATCAAATCATAGGGATGTTTCCAACCCGGTTGCGTTGCAATCCGGTCCATCCAGGCGTCGATATTGGCGAATTCCTTGCGGTCAAAACCGAAGGGTTCGGGATAAAACAAATAACCGCAACAGGCGATATCGGCATTGGTGATGCTGTCACCAACCAACCAATCACGCCCTTCAAGGGCGGCGTTCAATACCTGGTAAGCGGCTTTCAGGCGGCCTTGCTGAAAGGCGATAACCTCTTGCGGGCGCTTGTCGGCGGGCAGGAAGTTCATTAAAAACCGGGTCATACCAGCGTTTGAGGATAACTTGTGGTTATCCCACAAAACCCAACGCAATATCTCGCGCCGCTCGGTTGCATTCGTGCCGCCAAGACGGCCGGATTTTTCAGCGACATAGTCCTGAATAGCCCCCGACTGCGTCAGCTTGTAATCGCCATCGACCATCACCGGCGCTTCGCCCATGACGTTCAGGTTGGCGCGGTAATCCGGGCTGCGTGTCGCCCCGTTAAAGAAGTCGACATAGACCGGTTCCCAATTCAGGCCGGACAATTGCAGCGACAAAGCCGCCTTGTAGGCATTGCCGCTTTCGCCAAAGCAATGGAGTTTGATCGTCATGGTATTGTTTCCCTTTGGTCGTTATTCCCGCCGCGAGGCCCCGGAGCAGGTCCGGGGCTGCGCAGCGCTTATAGCTTGCGTCCGATCAATTCCTTCATGATCTCGTTAGTGCCACCATAGATGCGTTGCACCCGCGCGTCAGTCCACATTTCCGCGACCGCGTATTCCTGCATGAAGCCGTACCCACCATGCAGTTGCAGGCACTCGTCAAGCACAACGCCCTGCAAATCCGACAGCCAATATTTGCACATCGCGGCGGTTTCGACAGACAATTCACCTTTCAGATGCGCGGCAATGCAGGTGTCAAGGAATGCGCGCGCCACCGTTGTGTTGGTTTTGCATTCCGCCAGTTTGAACCGTGTGTTCTGGAAGTCGATGATCGGCTTTCCAAATGCCATACGTTCCTTGCAATACGCGATTGTGCGTTCGACAGCGCCTTCCATTGCCCCAACTGCGCCACAGCCGATGATAAGGCGTTCTTGCGGCAATTGCTGCATCATGTGGTAAAATCCACGGCCTTCCTCGCCGCCCAACAGGTTTTCCGGGGCTATTTCGACATTGTCAAAAAACAATTCGGACGTGTCGGCTGCCTTCAGGCCGATTTTATCGAGGTTGCGGCCACGGGTAAAGCCCGCCGCGCCGTCAGTTTCCAGCACCATCAGCGACGTGCCTTTAGAACCCAACGCCGGGTCAGTTTTCGCCGCCACGATGATCAGGTTGGCGTGCTGGCCGTTGGTGATAAAGGTCTTCTGCCCGGTCATCTTATAGGAATTTCCATCCCGAACCGCCCGGGTTTTGATCGCTTGCACGTCAGAGCCGCCCGAAGGTTCGGTCATTGCTAATGCGCCGACCAGCTCGCCAGTGGTTAGTTTCGGCAGCCAGCGCATTTTTTGCTCTTCGGTGCCGCAGTTCAGAATGTAATGCGCGACGATCCCGGAATGGATGCCTTGGCCCCATGATGCAAGATTGGCGCGCGAGCCTTCTATCAGGATCACCGCTTCGTGGCCAAAATCACCCCCATGGCCGCCGTATTCTTCGGGGATCGACGGGCACAAAAGACCCAACTCGCCGGCTTGTTTCCAGGTGCTGCGATCCATCTCGCCTTGCTTGCGCCACTCACCAAATTTCGGCGCCCATTCGGTGTTGATGAAATTCGCAGTCATATCGGCAAGCATGTGATGCTCGTCGGTCATCCAGTCGGATTTTAAGTCGGCAAGGCCCATTTTCTATTCTCCGGTGTTCCTTAGGTCTGGCTTTTGTTGCCAAACCTTTTCGTCTCGATCAAGCGCTTGGGTGCCGCAACGGCAGATGCCGTTGCGGCATTCCTAAAACGCGTCGGCCGTTAAAGCCATTACGGTGTCAGCGCCCGATTGGATGCGCGTCAGATGCAGCGCGGTTGCCGGTAGCTGACGCGCCATGTAATAGCGGCCGGTTGCCAGTTTGGTTTGGTAAAACTCTGGATCCGAGGTGCCGTCAGCAAGGGCCGCAGACGCGGCTTTTGCCATGCGGGCCCACATCAGGCCTAGGCAGACATGCCCGAAAAGATGCATGAAGTCGGTGGATCCCGCCAAAGCATTGTTTGGATTCTTCATCCCGTTTTGAATGAAGTACATTCCGGCGGTTTGCATGTCTTTACTGGCGGCTTTCAGCGGGTCAAGAAAATTTGTTTTCAGCGCGTCGTCACCTTCGTTTTCCTTGATGAAGCTCTTGACCATATCAAAGAACGCCATAACGTGTTTGCCGCCGTCCACGGCCAGTTTGCGGCCAACCAGATCAAGGGCCTGAACGCCGTTTGCGCCTTCATAAATCATTGCGATCCGCGCGTCGCGGGTGAATTGTGACATGCCGTGTTCTTCGATATAGCCGTGCCCGCCATATACTTGCTGGGCCTGCACGGTCATGTCATAGCCTTTGTCGGACAGGAAACCCTTGATGACCGGCGTCATCAGCGAAATCAGACCATCAGCGTCTTTGTCGCCAGCCCGATGGGTCTGGTCGATAAGACTTGCCCCCCATAACAGAAAGGCACGCGCACCTTCGACAAAGCTTTTCTGGTCCATCAGGCTGCGGCGGATATCCGGATGTACAATGATCGGATCAGCCGGGCCATTTGGGTTTTCAGTGCCGGTAACAGCGCGCCCTTGCAGGCGTTCCTTGGCATAAATTACTGCGTTCTGATAGGCAGCTTCGGCTTGGGCAAGACCCTGAAGGCCAACCCCAAGACGGGCGTGGTTCATCATCGTGAACATCGCCCGCATGCCTTTGTGTTCTTCGCCCAGCAGATAACCGGTGGCGCCGTCATAGTTCATCACGCAGGTTGAATTGCCGTGAATGCCCATCTTGTGTTCGATTGAGCCGACCGAAACACCGTTGCGTGCCCCAAGCGAGCCGTCGTCGTTCACAATGAACTTTGGGACGATGAATAGCGAAACACCTTTGATGCCTTCGGGACCGCCAGTGATTTTCGCCAGCACCAGATGGATGATATTGTCAGCCATGTCGTGATCACCAGCCGAGATGAAAATCTTTTGCCCGGTGATTTTATAGCTGCCATCGGACTGCGGATCGGCTTTGGTGCGCATCATCCCCAAATCGGTGCCGCAATGCGGTTCGGTCAGGTTCATCGTGCCTGTCCATTCGCAATTGGTCATTTTCGGAAGGTACGTGGTCTTTTGCGCGTCCGTGCCATGGGCATGGATCGACGCATAGGCGCCGTTTGTCAGCCCCTGATACATGGTAAAAGCCTGATTGGCGCTGCCAAACATTTCACCCACAGCCGTGCCCATCAGATAGGGCAGGCCTTGGCCGCCATATTCTTCGTCTGTTGCCAAACCCGGCCAGCCGCCGTCGCGGACTTGGTTGAAGGCGGCTTTGAAACCTGTCGGTGTATAAACCACGCCGTTTTCCAACCGGCATCCTTCGCGGTCGCCGACCACGTTCAGGGGGGCCAGGACTTCCGAGGTTATTTTGCCGGCTTCTTCCAGGATAGAGGTGGTGAAATCCCGATCCAGATCTGCGTATCCGGGGATGGAAGACTCGCTGATTTTCAGCACATCATGCAGCACAAAGTTGATGTCTTTGATTGGGGCGGTGTAGGTGGGCATTGTCGTCTCCAGGTGTCTTGGTTATTCGGGTGCGTTCTGCGCGTTGGTGTTCTTGAAATCGGTCATAATATTTTCGCCCTCGGTGATCTGTGTGCGAAGATCGGCGATGGCAGCGTCCAGTTCCAGCTTGCGCAATTCCATTTCGGCAAGCCGCTCATTGGAGATGTCCAACGTGCGCGAGATTTGCAAAATTTGCCCCTCGCCGCTGTTGTAAAGATTAAGCAAATGCCGGATGTCTTCCAGCGAAAAGCCATAACGTTTGCCGCGCAGGATCAGCTTCATCCGGGTCCGGTCACGATGATTGAACAAGCGTTTTTGGCCAATGCGTTTGGGCGCCAGTAATTCCTTGGCCTCATAGAACCGTAAAGTGCGCGGTGTTACGTCAAATAGCTCGCACATCTGGCGGATGGTCAGCATAGAATCTGTCATAGGAACCAACTGATTTGTAATGTGTGAAACCTAAATGCACCCGTACAGCACACAACTCAAGTCACAGTTACGTTTACGTGGGGAATACGTTACGTCATGTTATACTGCGTCAACCTACCCGTCAGGGCAAGGCTTTGAGGCTTTCAATCGACGCTGCGCGCAATTGCTGCAACTCGTTAACGGTTGCGTTCAGTTCCTCTAGACGACTGTTCAGTTCCTCTAACTGGCGACCTGACATTTCTATCCATGCCTCGGTTTGCAGGCGATTCATTGGATCAGCATCGTAGAGCAGCAACCATTGCCGCACGCCTTCCAGTGGGAACCCAAAACGCCGCCCGCGCAGGATAAGTTTTAAGCGTGCGATTTCGCGCGCACCATAGAACCGCACACGCCCAACCTTTTCGGGTTGCAAAAGTTCGATATATTCATAGTGTCGCAGGGTTCGAGGTGTGACATCAAACTTTGCACACATTTCCTTAAGGGTCAGTCTTTCGTCGGGCATTCTGCTGATCCATGGATTGTTCCGATCAAAGGCTGGCCCGAATTGGCGGGATATTCAAGCCCTCAGAACAGGCCCGGGGCAAAGAAATAAAAACCATAGCCAACAATCAGCGCCGGTGCCGCAGAAAAGACCGTGGCCCAGATGGCCGCTCGAGGGCTGAGCGCAAGGGCAGGAAACAAGGCATCACCGTCATTGGAAATCGCATTGCCGATTAAAGCCGCAAACGGGATCAGACCGTTGATGTAAAGCGTGGTTACCAGAATTTGCGGCCCACACCCCGGAATGAAACCAATCAATATCCCAATCAGCGGCAACAGGGGCGCAACCGATGTAAAAAGAGCTTCCAGATCAAGGCCGGCAAATGCCACGACATAATCATAAGCCAGATAGGCGCCGATCACCCAAACGCTGATGAAACTGGTTTCTTCGGCCATGCGGGTGACCGGCGAGTCTTTTAAATGGGTCATCGCCTGCAAAGGCGAGGACGCCCAGATCAGCAAACCAAGTGCTGCACCTGACAATCCGACGATGGGCATCATAACGCCGTAAGTGGTCGCCAGATCAATCTGCATAAGTTGGGATACACCGATCACAAGGCCGGGCGCGCCGATTGCCAGATACGCCAGATCACGCCAGCGGGTTTTGCCAATCATCGGCGCAAGATCGCACCCCGCACCGGTAACTCCGCGAAAATCCACCGTGACGAAACGATCAACAATCCAACCTGTGATGATACCAACCACAAACGATAACGGCAGCACAAGCAACGCAACATCCGGCCGAGTAGCGATCAGCAAAAACGCAGCATCCCCCATCGTGGCGGTCAACGTGGCGACAACCGCGCCGAAACCAACATTGCCTGACGCATATGCGGCAACACCAATCACCGCCCCGCCGCAACCGGGTGTCGAGCCCAGCAAAGCCGCCAGCGGCACCTGGGCTGCGCGCGCGTTCTTAAGGCCTGCGCCGATATCAAACTTGAAAACCCGCTCGGCCCCGTAAAACAACAGCAACGTCGCCGCGACAAAAGCCGAGACCTGCACATAAGCGTCGACCATCAGCGACCGGGTTAACCCGCCCAATTGACCCGGTGCCAAGGCCAAGGCCAGAAGCACAAGCACCACCGGCAGGCGTTTCAGGCGAAACCAGCCGAACCAATCTTTTGCGGTGAAAGGTCCAACAGGCGGTTGACCAAAAGCAGGTGGCGAGGGATGCATGGGACTCCTGATGCAAATGCGAACTATTCTCAACAAGGAAAATACTGCTTGCGCCGCCCAAGTCAAGGCCAAATAACGTGGCCCAGCAACTCTGCGCTGAATGCGCTGCTGGAAGGTGCCTTGCATGACCGAAATGACAGACGAACAGAAAATCAAAGTGGCGCGCCAATTCATGGAAGCGTTACCGCATTCGCATCACCTGCAAATGTCGCTTGAACGAATTGATGCAGGTATTGCCGAGATTTCGATGCCCTATGACGAAAAGTTGATAGGCGACCCGGAAACCGGCGTGGTGCATGGTGGGGCGGTCTCGGCTTTGATGGATACCTGTTGCGGGGCGGCAGTTATCAGCCACCCGTCCGTGCCAACCGCGACGGCGACTATTGACATACGGATTGACTATATGCGTCCGGCCACACCGGGACAGGGATTATTTGCCCGCGCTGAATGTTATCATGTGACCCGTTCGGTGGCCTTTGTGCGCGCGACAACCTATGACGATGATCGTGACCGACCAGTGGCGACCGCAACCGGGGCATTCACCGTCGAACGGACCACGCGCAGCGGGGCAAAATCATGATCCGCAAAGCCCCCGAACCTGTGCAGGTCGTCCGCCAGCGTCGCGACGATGCCTTGCGCGCCTTGGTAGACAGCGTGCCATATATCCGGTTTCTCGGAATCCACTTTGACCGGCGCGGTGACGAATTGACCGCCATTTTGCCGTTTGACCAAAAGCTGATCGGCAACCCGATCCTTCCGGCGTTGCATGGCGGCGTAACGGCTGCATTTATGGAAGTGACGGCCTTGATTGTCCTAAGCTGGACGCTGTCATGGGAACGGATGGAAAACGGTGTGCGCGATGTAGACCACTGGCAGGGCAAGCATCTGCCGAAAATCCCGAAAACCATCGATCTGACTGTGGATTACCTGCGCTCGGGCTTGCCACGGGATGCGTATGCGCGTGCGACGGTGAACCGGTCCGGACGGCGCTATGCGTCGGTGCATGTCGAAGGCTGGCAAGACAATCGCGATCGCATGTTTGCACAGGCAACCGGGCATTTTCTGATGCCGGAACAAGATGGCTGACATTGCGCCGGAAACCATAACTCACCGCCGCATCCTGAAAATTGCTTTTCCGATTGTGTTGGCGAATATCACAGTGCCGCTTTTGGGTCTGGTTGATACCGGCGTCATCGGGCAGTTGGGGTCAGCGGTTCCGCTGGGTGCGGTTGGAATCGGCGCTGTGATATTGTCCAGCGTCTATTGGGTATTCGGCTTTTTGCGCATGGGCACCACGGGTCTGACCTCGCAAGCACATGGGGCCGGTAATCTGGAAGAAGTCCGCGCACTGTTGCTGCGCGGCCTGATGATCGGTGGAGTGGCCGGTTTAGCTATGGTCCTGTTTCAGGTGCCGATCTTTTGGGCAGCGTTTCAGATATCACCGGCCTCGGCCGAGGTTGAAACCATGGCGCGATCGTATCTGTCGATCCGGGTGTATTCAGCACCGGCAACCCTTGCATTTTACGGCATCACCGGTTGGCTTATCGCGCTTGAACGCACCCGTGCCGTTTTGATCCTGCAAGTCTGGATGAACGGCCTGAACATAATTTTGGATCTATGGTTCGTTCTGGGGCTTGGCTGGGGGGTCGAAGGCGTCGCACTGGCAACTTTTATCGCAGAATGGACGGGTCTGCTTTTTGGTCTCTGGCTGTGCGCGCGTGGAATGCCGGGTCTGTTCAGGGCCAATTGGGTGCGGATATTTGATCCGGTGCGGTTGCGCCGGATGGCACAAGTCAATGTCGATATCATGCTGCGCTCGATCCTGATGTTGGGGGCTTTTACGTCATTTCTGTTTCTCGGCGCTGGCCTTGGCGATGTTACGCTGGCGGCCAATCAGGTATTGCTGCAATTCTTGCATATCACCGCATTTGCCCTCGACGGTTTTGCCTTCGCCGCCGAAACGCTGGTCGGGCAGGCGCTTGGGGCTGGGTCGCGCGCCTCGATCCGGCGATCTGCGGTTCTGACAAGTGGCTGGGGGCTGGTGATGGTGGTTGGAATGGCTGCGGCATTTGCGTTGTTCGGCGAGCGGATCATTGAGCTGATGACCACGGCGCCGGATGTACGCACCGAAGCGCATGCCTATCTGTTCTGGATTGTGGCGGCCCCGTTGATCGGAATTGCGTCATGGATGTTTGACGGGATTTATATCGGCGCCACACGAACCAAAGAAATGCGCAACGGCATGCTGATATCGTTCTTAGTTTACTGTCTGGCAGTCTGGCTGTTGCTGGAACCATACGGAAATCACGGTTTATGGGCGGCGCTGATGATCTTTAACGCTGTGCGGGGCCTGACACTGGCGTGGTGGTATCCAAAACTCGAGGCCTCTGCACAATCAAGTTGATATGGCTAAAGTATCTTTAGCACATTCTCGACCGGACGGCCAATTGCAGCTTTGGTTGCGGTGAACAGGATCGGTCGCTCGATTAGTATCGGGTTTGCGGCCATTGCTTTGATAAGTTCGTCATCCGTGCTGCCGCTGTGCAAGCCAAGCTCGGCAAAGCGTTTTTCCTTGACGCGCATCATCGCGATTACCGGCAGATTCAATAGGCTTATGGCACGTCGCAGCTCGGATTTAGTTGGGGGGAGTGTCAGGTAGGTCACAATCGCCGGCTGGTATCCGTTTTCATGCAACAAAGCCAAAGCCTCGCGGGATTTCGAACATCGCGGATTGTGCCAATAGACAAGATCGCTCATTGATATAGGTCCTTTTCGATGCCGACAGCCTGCGCCACATTGTTAAATCCGTCCAGTGCCAAAAGGTGATCAAGCCCACGAGCGATCTCAGCGGCCAAACCGATGCCGCCATAAACCATCGCTGTATAAAGCTGTACCGCCGAGGCGCCTGCCTTGATTTTTGAATAGGCCTGCGCCGCACTGGAAATGCCGCCAACCCCGACAAGCGGAACCCGACCATCAAGCTGTTGCGCCAACAAGGCAAGAACCCGGGTCGAGTTTTCAAACAAAGGCGCCCCAGACAGGCCGCCCGTTTGGGTGCTATCCACACTTAACAGTCCGTCGC
>DJBQ01000126.1:0-1389 GCA_002430125.1 Rhodobacterales bacterium UBA5972 | reverse complement strand
GCCAGTGTCGTGTTTGTTGCGATGACGGCGTCTATCCCGGTTTGCAGCGCAACCTTAGCGATGCCGTCAAGTTCGGCAGGCGTCAGATCTGGCGCGATTTTCAGGAATACCGGAATAGGGCGTGGCAGCGCGTTTCGAGCGTTTATAACGCGGTCCAGCAAGGCCAGCAGTGCTGCTGGGCCTTGCAGATCCCGCAGCTTTTCGGTGTTTGGCGAAGACACATTCACCGTCGCAAAATCAATATGGGCAGCGCAGGTTTCAAGCACCTGAACATAGTCTTGCCCCCGATCAAGACTGTCTTTGTTGGCGCCAATGTTCAGGCCCAAAACGCCGTTGGTTGGGCGCATGGCAAGCCGCGCTGCAATGGCGGTGGCACCCTGATTATTAAACCCGAACCGATTGATCGCGGCGCGGTCCTGCGTCAGGCGAAACAACCGAGGCTTGGCGTTTCCGGCTTGCGGACGCGGGGTTGCGGCCCCGACTTCGATAAATCCAAAACCCGCCCGCAACAAAGGTTCAATGGCTTCGGCGTTTTTGTCATATCCGGCGGCAAGGCCGATTGGGTTGGGTAATTGCAGTCCGGCGATCGTGGTGGCCAGTCGCGGGGATGTCACGACGCCCGCCATTGGCACCAGCCCAAGTTTCAACGCTGTTAATGACAAGGTATGCGCCCGTTCGGGATCAATCTTATGGAGCGCCCACAGGCCGAATTTCTCGGTCAGGTTCATGTCAGATTTTCGGGAAAGTCGTGTCCTGTGTCCCTTAAAGGCAGCGGAACACACCATTGAATTTCGCTAAGGTGCAAAGCCCTGTAAAGGTGTGGAAACAAGGCGTTGCCGCGCGACACTTCCCATTTCAGGTTTTCAGCAAGGGCGGTTTCATCAATCGCAGCCAACCACAAATCATCCTGCCCCGCAAAATGCTTGGCCGCAGTTTCAGCGGCCTGCGCTGCCGTTGAAAAATGGATATAGCCATCCGCAAGATCAATCGGCGCCCCCAAAGTCTGACCTTTGGCTTGCAAATCTGACCATTCAGCACTGCGAAATATTTTGTAAATCATCGTGTTGTCATGATCGAACACCGCGTTCAGGTCAAGACCAGGAATGCCTGCGGTAATGCCGAATGAACGTCAGGATCCTAAGCAAATTCTTCCTGAACCGAACCGGATTTATTCGCCTTCATGCATCCCGCCACCACCAGGTGGCGGTCTGCAGGCGGCCAGATTTGTTGCCGGCAACACTGCAACTAGAAGCAGGGTAAATCTTAACATCACAGTCCCCCGCTAGTTGGTAAAGTGACCGAATAATACTATATCGGCGGTCCTTTTGCAAACAAACCGCCGGATGACCAGGGCGATTTACTGAAAGGTAAAAAGCTGTTGCAAATCAT
>DJBQ01000151.1 GCA_002430125.1 Rhodobacterales bacterium UBA5972 | reverse complement strand
AGGTCTTCGGCCATGCGTTTGGTCAGCGTCGTGCACAGCGTTCGCATGCCAGCGGCGGCGACCTTGCGGACCTCATCCAGCAGATCATCGACCTGGGTTTCCACCGGGCGGATTTCGATCATCGGGTCAACCAGCCCGGTGGGGCGGATCACCTGTTCGGCGAAAATGCCGCCCGATTGCTCCATCTCCCATTTCTGCGGGGTGGCAGATACGAACACCGATTGCGGGCGCATGGCGTCCCATTCCTCGAACTTCAGGGGGCGGTTATCCATGCAGCTGGGCAGGCGGAAACCGTGTTCGGCCAGGGTGAATTTGCGCCGGAAGTCACCTTTGTACATGCCGCCGATCTGCGGCACTGACACGTGGCTTTCATCGGCGAACACGATGGCGTTGTCGGGGATATATTCAAACAGGGTGGGGGGGGGCTCGCCGGGCATACGGCCCGTCAGGTAGCGCGAATAGTTTTCGATGCCGTTGCAAAATCCGGCGGCCTCCAGCATTTCCAGATCGAACCGGGTGCGTTGTTCTAGGCGTTGGGCTTCGAGAAGTTTGCCCTCGCCTTCGAACTGTTTCAAGCGGAGTTCCAGTTCTTTCCTGATCTCTTTGATCGCCTGATTAAGCGTTGGTTTGGGCGTCACGTAATGCGAGTTTGCATAGATACGGATCTTTTCCAGCGTGTCGGTTTTGGCACCGGTCAGCGTGTCGAATTCGGTGATGCCTTCCAGTTCTTCACCAAAGAACGACAACCGCCAGCCGCGATCATCCAAGTGGGCAGGCCAGATTTCAAGGCTGTCGCCACGCACTCGGAATGACCCGCGGGCAAACGCGTTGTCGTTGCGTTTATATTGCTGGGCGACCAGATCCTGCATGACGCCGCGTTGGTTGTATTCTTTGCCAACCTCGATATCCTGCGTCATTGCCCCGTAAGTTTCGACCGAGCCGATACCGTAAATGCACGACACCGACGCCACGATGATCACGTCATCACGTTCCAGCAGCGCGCGGGTCGCCGAATGGCGCATCCGGTCGATCTGTTCGTTGATCTGGCTTTCTTTTTCGATGAACGTGTCAGAGCGGGCGACATAGGCCTCGGGTTGGTAATAGTCATAGAACGACACGAAATATTCGACGGCGTTTTCCGGGAAGAAGCCTTTGAACTCGCCATATAGCTGGGCGGCAAGGGTTTTGTTGGGGGCTAGGATGATCGCCGGACGTTGGGTTTCTTCGATGATCTTGGCGATTGTGAAGGTTTTGCCGGTCCCTGTCGCCCCCAACAGCACCTGATTTTGGTCGCCGGAACGGATGCCCGCGACCAGTTCGCGGATCGCATTCGGCTGATCGCCCGCCGGTTCAAACGGCGCATGTAGGACGAACGGGCGGCCGCCTTCCAGCTTGGCGCGGGGCGCGGTTTGGGCGGCGGTGGCAAGCAGCTTGTTCATCGATGATTCCTTTGACTGAACCCTAGAATTGGCCCCTTTTTGTTCTTATGCAAGGGCGGGTAGCAATGGGTTGTCAATTGTGCCGGGATTGACCAAGGTAAAGGCATGATTTTCAACGATACCCGAGGCGAAAATGACCGATAAACCTGATCTTAAGCAGTTTGAAACCTTGTTGGCCGCGCGCCATTCCTGCCGGGGGTTTCTGGCGGATCAGATTGACGACGCAAAGATCACGGCAATTGTGGCGGCGGCGCAAAGGGTGCCGTCTTGGTGCAATGCCCAGCCGTGGCAGGTGATCATCACGCGCGGTGAGGCGACTGAAGGGTTTCGCGCGGCGATGGCAGCAGCGGTTCAGACGGCGGGCCATAACGCGGATATCGCGTTTCCGGCGGCCTATACCGGGATTTATAAGGACCGGCGCAGCGTGTGCGGCTGGCAGCTTTATGCGGTGGTTGGAGTTCAAAAGGGAGATCGGGCGGCGTCAACTGCGCAGATGGTCGAGAATTACCGGTTTTTTGGTGCGCCGCACGTGGCAGTGATAACCGCGCCCAAGAATTTGGGGGCGTATGGTGTGCTGGATTGCGGGGCGTTTGTGACCGGGTTCATGTTGGCAGCCGAGGCGGCGGGCGTTGCGTCAATCGCGCAGGCGGCTGTTGCCGGCTATTCCGATCAGGTAAGGTCGCATTTCGGCATTGCCGAGGATCGCAATGTGGTTTGCGTGGTTTCGTTTGGCTTGCGGGATGAGGCGCATCCGGCGAACGGGTTTCGCACTGATCGCGCGGCTGTCGAGCAGGTGATTGACTGGCGTTAGAGGGCGCGGTCGGCTTGCGGTTAAGGGTCTCGTTTCAACATCGCCCTGAGATTTGATTTCAGCACTTTGCCGTAATTGTTTTTCGGCAGTTCCGGCAAGATGTGGTATTCTTTCGGGCGCTTGAAGCGGGCGATGTTGGCGAGGCAAAAGGCATCAAGCTCGACCAGTGAAATGTCAGGATAATTGGTGGGGACGATGAAGGCGATCACCTCTTCGCCCCATTCTGGATGGGTACGCCCGACCACGGCGGCTTCGGACACGCCCGCGTGGGACAACAAAACCTCTTCCACTTCGCGCGGATAGATGTTCGAGCCACCCGATATGATCATGTCTTTAGAGCGGTCATGCAGGGTGATAAATCCGTCTTCATCCATCGCGCCCATGTCGCCGGTCCACAGCCAGCCGTCTTTGATTGTGGCGGCAGTGGCGTCGGGGTTTTGCCAGTAGCCTTGCATCACGACGGGGCCGCGCACGACGATCTCGCCGATCTCGCCCGGTGGCAGGAAGCTGCCGTCCGCAGCCGCGATACGCACAAGGCTGGTGCTTTGCGCCACCCCAACCGATCCAAGACGGGCGCGCCAGTTTGGGTGGCTGCGGTCGCTGACCAGATCGCGTGATAGCGCGGTGATCCCCATCGGGCATTCGCCTTGCCCGTAGATTTGCACGAAACGGTTGCCCATGACCTGGGAGGCGTCGATGATATCAGCGGTATACATTGGCCCGCCTGCATAGACGATAGTTTTGATGCCTTCGCCGGTGGAAGTGGTCTTTCGGGCGTGATCGACCAGACGCTTGACCATTGTGGGGGCGGCGAATATCGAAACGTTTCTAAGCTTCGCCGCCAGCGTCAGGATTTCACCAGCATCAAAGCCGCCTGAGGCGGGCACAACGTGGCGCGCGCCTTTGATCACATGCATGAAGTTATAGATACCCGCGCCGTGGCTCATCGGGGCGGCGTATAGGATGGCGTCGTCTGCCGTTACCGTGTCAACATCGGCGAAATAGGCCATGGTCATGGCGCTTATATTGCCAGCAGTGACCATCACACCTTTCGGTCTGCCGGTGGTGCCGGACGTGTAAAACAGCCAAAGCAAGTCGTCGCTGTCGATCAGCGCCGGGGCGGTAAGGGGTTTGGCCTGATACATCGCAACCCAGTCTGGACTATCCGCAGCGATCAGCGTTTTCAGGCATGTCGGCGCAGCCTGTTCAAGCGCGTGTCCCGCGTCCCCCGCAACCAAAGCCAGCCGCGCGTCGGCGTTTTCAATAATCCATGCGGCTTCTTTCGCATGCAGTTTGGCGTTGATCGGGATCACGGCGGCACCAGTGAACCAGACGGCATACATCGCTTCAAGGTATTGGGTGCAATTGGCCATGAAAATCGCCACCCTGTCGCCGGGGCCGATATTATACGTGCGGCTGAGGTTGCCGGCGATTGCGGCGACACGGGCCGCGAAGGTGGCGTAATCGGCAAGGATTTCGTGGTCGCGCAGTAGCGCTGGGGCGTTGGGTGCGCGCGCAGCGGTTCGGATCAGCCATTCGGCAGGGTTCATGGTTGGGCCTTTGAGATTGCAGAAAGATGAAGCGACTCGGGCAATTGGTTCGCCCAAGATTAGGTGGGCTGATGCAAAGGTGCAATTCCAGCGCAGGGTTTATGGCAGAGTTGTCAGGATTTGTTTGGTGAAGCATTGCAAAACCATGACGGCGCGGTTCCGATTATTTGTCGTAATTGCGGTCTTGCCCGAACCCGCAGATACACAGCATATTATCGACAGTTTTCATCAAAACCGGCCAAAAAAACACCATACCTAGCGAGGAACGAGGAGTTTTTTCAATATATAGTGATGAATGTCACGATGGCCGTTTCACATTCAGACACAGTGTGTTTCCCGTTTTGGCCGCGAAGCCAGATTTTTGCCACATTTGTGACCGAAAATTTCCCGGTTTTAAGCCGACCTTTAGACACGAAATTCGACATACCATTTGTACCGCCATATCCGGCATAGAGCAGATGCGTGATGTAACGGTGATTGGTGTGAGCGACATGGAACGCAAAATTGAACAAATAGCGATGACTGTGGGCTGGCCGATAATGGGCCTGAATACCCGATTGAAGCAGACGGTTTTCAAACCGGTTCGCAGGTTTCGACGTGACGAAAAAGGCGGGATGCTGATATTCGCGCTGCTGTGCTTTATGGGCATGTTGGTTGGGGCCGGGATGGCCATCGACTTTATGCGGTATGAAAACAACCGCTCGCGGATGCAGGCGACTCTGGATCGGGCGATTTTGGCGGCGGCTGCGCTGAACCAGCCGCTTGATGCCGAGGCCGTGGTGATCGACTATTTCGCCAAATCCGGCCTGAAAGATTACACGCTGACTATTTCTGTCGATGAAGGCGTTAACTTTCGGACGGTGAACGCATCCGCAGCGCTGACACAAAATTCGTTGTTTCTGAACATGGTCGGAATCGACACTCTGAGTGTGATAACCGCTGGTATCGCCGAAGAGCGCATTCAAAAGCTGGAAGTTTCGCTGGTACTGGACGTGTCCGGATCGATGGGATCAAATTCGAAACTCGCAAACCTGAAGGTTGCGGCCAAAGATTTTGCGCAGGCTTTGATCGATGCCGGCCGTGTCGGCAAAGTTGCGATTTCGATCATTCCCTATAACGGCACCGTGGTTGTCGGCAGCCGATTGGCGCAGGAATATAATCTGACGGTCGAGCACAACGCGTCTACTTGTGTACGGTTTGACGACGAGGATTTTTTCACAACCACGTTGTCGACAAGTCAGTCCATCGAGCGTGTTGCGCATTTTGATTACCAGAACTCAGGCCGCAGTTCGCCAATTGCTTGGCCTGAATGTGACACTGGAACCGACAGCGCCATATTGCCGTTCTCTACCAGCATTGCCGCGATTAACGCGCATATCGACGGGTTGAGCGCGGGCGGCATGACCGCTTCGGATATCGGCATGAAATGGGGCGTCAGCTTGCTTGACCCAAGTGCGCGCGATGTTTTGACGAACCTGATTGCCTCGGACGATGCAGACCCGTTGTTGGCTGACCGTCCGGTTGCGTATTCAGACGGGGACACGCTGAAAGTTATCATTCTGATGACCGATGGCGATAATACCAACCAGTATGACATCATTCAGGAACGCAAGAGCGGGCTGTCAGATGTTTGGTTGGACCATGATGCGCCCAGCGGCTCAACGACCAAATATTCGGTTTATGACACTGATCGCGAGGAATACTATTATCCGCATGACCGCACCTGGCATGCAACTGCCTTGGGTGGCAATCCGGTGCAAATGACCTATCCCGAATTGTGGGGGACGTTCAGCACCCGATTGCCCGCAGTCAGAATGGCACCGCGACGGTCGAGTTTGTCATCCTGTTTCCGGTGTTCATGACGCTGTTCGTGTCGGTCTTTGAAAGCGGTTTGATGATGACGCGGTTGACGATGTTGGAACGTGGGCTGGATCTGACCGTGCGGGCGATCCGTTTGTCGCCAGGCAACGCCAATATCACCCATGCCGCTGTCAAGCAAATGATCTGCGACAATGCCGGAATTTTGCAGGACTGCACCAATTCGCTAAAGGTTGAACTTTTGCAGGTGTCGCCAAACGCCTGGATTGCACCAAGTTTGGCCGCCGACTGTGTTGACCGGACCTCGGAAATCGAGCCGGTGGTCACGTTTAATTCGGGCGACGAGGGAGACCTTTTGTTTATACGCGCCTGCGTCGTGGTTGACCCGATGTATCCGAATATCGGTCTGGGTCTGATCCTGAGCAAAGATTCCAGCGGTGGTGTGATGCTGGTTGCCAGTTCTGCCTTTGCCAATGAGGCCAGATAAATGAAAACGTTGTTTCGCAAATTACGGACAAAACGGATGGCAGTTGACGAGGCCGGTTCGATCTCGATCGAATTCGTGCTGATCCTGCCGCTGTTGTTATGGTGGTATGCCGGAAGCTTTGCCTTTTTCGACGCGTTTCGTGATACAAACAGCCAAGGTAAAGCGGCCTATACAATCGGCGATATTCTGTCGCGCCAGAACGAGATTGATAACGGCTATATCGACGGACTGGAATCGCTGTTCAAGTATATGACCGCCAGTGACCAGGGCGTGTGGCTGCGGGTTTCAAGCGTGAAGTTCACCCAGGATATCGGCTATACGGTCGAATGGAGCTACGCGACTGATGGCAATACGGCGCTGACCACAGATATGGTCTATGCGTACAAATGGGAAGAGCATTATCTGCCGATAATTGGGTCCGGCGAAACCGTGATCCTTTCAGAAAGCTACGTGCCTTTCGTGCCGGCGTTCAATATCGGGCTGACGGCACGCACCATGTCAAACGCGGTGGTCACGCGGCCACGTTTTTCCCCGCAATTGATCAATACCAGTTTCTGAGGGGCTTACATCGGCAGGGATGTGATCTGACCAACACGGGCAAGGCCGTCGCGGCTGTGAACGGTCACCGGTTGGCCGATATCGTCATAACCGGTATCAATCAGCGACAGTCCGACATTGGTTTTCAAGCGCGGAGACCAGATGCCCGAGGTGATCTGACCAACTTTGAGCGCGCCAACCATAACCGGCCAAGGGCTTGAACATGTGGGGCAGGGGCCGCCGTCAAATGTAACGCCGCGGATGTCGCGTCTGATGCCTTCGGTCGCAATGCGGCGCAGGGCTTGGCTGCCGATATAGTCAATTGAGCCGTCCAGCGTGCAGAATTTGCCCAGCCCGATTTCCAGCGGATTGTTGTCGCGGGTCATTTCATTGCCATAAGAAAACAACCCGCCCTCGATGCGTTCGATCAAATTGGGGCAGCCGGGGGTGATGTTGTAAGGCTGGCCTGCTTGCCAGACGGCATCCCAAAGGGCTGACCCGAGGCTGCCGCCATTCAGGTAAATCTCGTACCCTCCCTGACGGGAATATCCGGATCGGGCGATCAGTTGTTTGGTGCCTTGAAAATCAAACCAGCCGAATTTGAAAAAGCCAAGGTCGCGAATGGCAGCGCCGAAAAGGTCAGCCATCAGATCAACGGCTTTTGGCCCCTGCACGGCAAGGGGTGACACATCAGGTTCAGTGACCCGCACATCCATTCCGGCCCCGATGGCCAGCCCTTTGGCGTAAAGCAGTACGTCGCTGTCAGCGATCGACAGCCAAAAGTGATCCTCGGCCAGTTTCAACAAAACCGGGTCGTTGATCAGCCCGGCATCCGCATCAATAATCGGGACATAAAGGCAATCGCCCGGTTTGGCCCCGCCAATATTACGCGGCGTCATCCATTGCACCAAACGCGCTGCATCCGGGCCAGAGATGTCAACCTGCCGCTGGCAGGACACGTCCCAGATTTGCGCATGGGTCCGCAGGTGCCAGTAGTCCTGTTCGACTGTGGGCTGAAAGGCCTTGGGCAGCAGCATGTGGTTGACGACGGAAAAGCCGCGTACCCCGGCGGCTTCAACACGGTCAGTATAGGGCGTGCGCCGGATGCGGCGCGACAAGTTCAGGCCATCGGACATCTGAGATTCCTATTCGGGTTGCGAGCGCCATGTCGAATAACCGTTGGGCGACAGGATCAGCGGCATGTGATAGCGCGCTTGCGGGTCGGGCATGCTGAACCGCAGGACGATTTCATCAACGATCTGTGGGTGCGTTTGCCCGGCAGCGGTCCAGAAAGGGCCGGTCGCCAGCGTTAGTTCGTACCGATCCGTCGGGTTTGCGCCGGTCAGATCGATGGTTTGGTTCAACCGTCCGGCAGCGTCGGTTGCGGTTTCAAACAACACAGCCTGCGTGGTCATATTCACCAGCCGCGCCGCTATGCCGCTGGCATGGGTTCCGTCTGCGGCGTTCAAAGTATGCGAGGTTACAGTTGCCATCATTCTATCGACGCCTTATCGCGCTTGTCCGAGGTTGCGGCGACAATCGGGCTGATAACGCCGCGGCATTTCACGTTCACACAGGCGGTTTTGCCGGATGCCATGGCGCGGCGCAAGGCGGGGGCCAGATCTTCGCGATGCTCCACCAGCTCGCCATGCCCGCCAAGGCCTTCGATCATTTTGTGAAACGGGATGTCGCGGAAATCGGTGGCGAAATGCTTGCCATTGGCAAACAGGCGTTCCTGTTGCTGGCTGATACAGTCAAGCCCGCCATTGTTGTCGATGACGACGGTGATCGGCAGGTTTTCCTGAAACGCCGCCTCGATCGACAGGCCGCCGGAAAGAAAGGCCCCGTCGCCGGAAATCAGTACAACGTTTCTATCCGGATGCGTGGCCTTGGCAGAAACCGCAAAGGATACGCCAACACCCAGCAAGGAATAGTTGCCGGGATGCATGATGCCGCCCAGTTTCCTGCCGTGCCAGCCCGCCATGTTAACGGCGATTTCCGACCAGAAATGAGTGTTTCCGCCATCAAAAATCAGCCAGTCCTGATCGCCAAGTTCAGCCTGAACATCCAGGGACAATTGCAACGGATGCATTTTGGTGCCGTTGGCCGCGTCGTTTGCGGTTTCGGCGGCGATATGCGCCGTCCATTCGGCCACCCAATCGGCGCGGCGTTGGCGTTGCAGATCAAACCAATCGGGCCAAGTACGGCCAACATCCAGCATTGCGGTCAGGAAAGCACCGGGGTCTGACAGCAGCATTTCGTCGGCGGCACGGTTGTTATCCAGTTCCTCATGGCTGCCATTAATGCAGACAAGGGTCTGGCCCGCCGGAAAGAACGGTGGGTTGCCAAAGTTCATCTGATTATCGAGCCGCCCGCCGATCATCAGCACCAGATCAGCCTCGTGGATCGCTGGTTTTGACGGGTGGTATTGGTGGAAATCGGCAAGGCCCATATAGGCCTCGGATTCTTCGCCCAACAATTTCTGGTGGTAGGGTACGTTAAACAAAGGGATGCGCAGGCGGCGGCCGACCTCTTCAAAAGCCTTTTCCGCCTTTGACCACCAGACTCCATGACCGCCGATGATCACCGGGCGTTCGGCCTTTTTCAGCAAGGCTAACACGCGGTCAAGTGCTGCCGGATCAGGCCAGGCGCGCGGCACTGGGCGGGCATCGCGGTTAAAGGGGCGTTCCTCGCGGCCGATGTCTTCGTCAAAGGATGCGAACATGATATCGACCGGCAGCGATATGTGGACAGGGCCGGGATAGCCGGTTGTGGCGGCGTGCCAGGCCCGGTCAACAAATTCGCTGATCCTTGCGCCATCGGTGATCTGGACGGAATATTTGACCAAGGGGGCGGCAATCGCCACATCGTCAATTTCCTTGAATCCACCAGCCCCCTGCCGTTTCAGGGTCGATGATCCGGTGACGAAAATCACCGGGCTGCGTTCGCCACCTGCCTCAAGCATTGCCGGCACGGCGTTGGCAAACCCTTCCGGGCCAACAAGGCAAACGGTGGGCTTACGGGTGATCCGAGTATGGCCATCCGCAAGGTGACCTGCGACTTGTTCGTGTGGCGTGTTGATGACCGGCATCTGACATTCCATGAACCCCTCAAGCGCCGGATTGCAAAAGCCGCCAGCCAGCGTGAAAACATGCTCCACACCCTTTTCTTTCAATGCCCGCGCCAGAATGGCACCGCCGCGGATTTTGGTTGCTGGGGTTGATTGGTCCATCATTGTTCCTGTCAAAACGTCGCGACCTTGATCGGTCATTTGCTGGGTGCGGTCACCTTTATGTGCGGAATTAGGATTGCATAGTAAAAAAAGTCACGCCGCACAAAATAACGTTACGAAAAATGCGGAGATTCTGCCAATGGGTCGAATGATATTTACCCACCGGTGAAAAATGCATTGGTGGTGGCGCAAGATGCGCTTGGGTGGGTTTTTTGGCAAAAGGCGAAGACACTGCGCCTAATCGGCCGGTAAGATTTTGACGTTTACGAAGAATCTGAGGTGTGGGATATGCTGGTTTCGTGAGGCTAAAAATTGTGATCACAAAATTATTATCTATATTAAAACATATCTTTACAAGATGTTATTAATGCAACTACCAGCCGCGCAACTCAAGCGCGCTTTCGGACTTTTCCAACAGCGTTCAGCAATATCATGATATTTTCTGGCGAACCGGTTGCGGAGACGAAATGCAATGGGGTTCGATCCAACGTATCCTTGGCCATCACATCCGCGCCAGCGCTGAGCAAAGCAGCGATCACTTCTGGTGATGCGCCTGCAACATAATGCAGAGGCGATTTGCCCTGTGCATCTTTTGCGTTCACATCTGCGCCATCTGCCAACAAATTCAGGACGGACGCCGCCGAAGCGGTTTGATAAAACGTCAGGCTGCAGAGCGTTTCGCATGGCTCGGCAGCAATGGCTGGCGTGAGAGAGAAAATTAGGACGATACCGGCAATATTTGTTATGAATTTCATCGCTGAAATTTCCTTTGCGGTCATCTGCTGCGATCCAAGCTTACTATTGCGGTAAGGCTTGCGCGATTGTCGATCCCGATCGACACTCCTAAAAGGTCGAACTTACCGATCCCGAAAAGTTTTGGCAGACCCCGCTGATTAGGGCCGAAATACCAAAGCAACAACTGTACCGTCGCCAGATTGATCGCCAGTGTCACAATCAGCGACCGAACAGGATAGTTCGGCTTGTCATGTATCGGCAAAAAGGCCAACAAATAGATGATCGCGCCGAAAATGGCCCCGGCAAAAACCCCGGCAAGAACGGTGACACTTGCCATTGCCAGTTTGGCAATCAGTGTTTTGCCAAAAGCCGCGAAGATTATCGGTTTGGCAGCTGAGGAAACCAGCCATGCGGCATAACCTGATGCTGCGAAAGTCGCGCCATGTTGATCATGCCGATCGAGGACCACAGGATCGAGATGCCGATCGCCATCAAGCCATAGATCGCCGCCAGGTTCAGACCATGTACGACCGTTCCAAAAATATCCATATCCGCCCCCTATCCCAGTTCCACGTGGCCGACATCGCCACGGATACGTCCGGCATGCATTCCGACCATCCTGTCCACCCTGCCACTTAAAAGCGCGACATTTTGTTCGGCGATCACCATTGCCCGGCCTTCGGTGGGAAGGGAGAAAAGGGCTTCGATTACTGACGCCGAAATCTTTGGCGCCAGCCCTAAAGAAGGTTCATCGATCAGATAAAGCGACGCATCCACCATCAACGCCCGCCCGACCGAAACCATTCGACGTTCGCCTCCAGATAACTTGCCCACAAGCGCGTCCTCCAGCTTTCGCAGCGGCGGAAAAATATCCATCACCATATCCCGGCGATTGCGGCGGTCACGCCATGCGAGTTTTGAATATGCACCGCAATCAAGGTGCTGACGTACGGTGAGGCCAGGAAAGATCGCGTCCCCTTGCGGCGTCATCGCCATGCCCTTTCGCGCGATGGCTGATGTTCGGCGCCCGGGGCCGGTGGACCGGGATCCACCGATTTCTTCGCCGTTCATCTTGATCGAGCCGCTTTGCCAGCCAACCAGATGCGAAATTGCGCGAAACAGCGTGGTTTTGCCGTGGCCATTCAGGCCGACAAGGCCGATGCGTTCGCCTTCTTCGACACGAAAATCGATCTCGTGCAATACTCGCAAGGGGCCATACCCTGCGGTCAGACCTTTGATGTTAAGAACATCAGGCAACTTCGGGCTCCTCGAAATAGGCGGCATGGACCCGCGGGTCGCGGAACACTTCTTGCGGTGTGCCTGTGGCGATCACTTGGCCCAGGTCCAACACAACCGTTCGGTCGGCAATTGCCGGTAGCAACTCAAGACGGTGCTCGATCAGGATCGCCCCGATGGCGTATGCGTCCACCAAGCGGCGGATGATCAGGTCAAGTTCGTCGATCTCGGAATTGATCAGTCCTGATGCTGGTTCATCGAGCAACAAGACATTTGGTTTGCGCATCAACAGGCAAGCCAGCAAAAGTTTCCGCCGGTCAAACGTACCGGAGCGCAACGTGATGTCCTCAGCCAGAACCTGCTCGG
>DJBQ01000162.1 GCA_002430125.1 Rhodobacterales bacterium UBA5972 | reverse complement strand
GCGCCGGATTTTGTCACGAGGCCTCCCTATCCATTCGCTAGCATTGAACGGCAGGGCTTGACCAGTGCCGTGGCGCACGAGGAAGTGACTGTTACAATTCGATACATTTGCGAAAAACTGATGTATCAATTGGGCGTCAAACATGCGGTGTCAAATATTGCAGAAGAATCGCGTTCTTCGCGGAAATCTGCACGTCGGCAATGTCCGGCGAACGGGAGGGTTGAAATTGACAACACTGATCGCGCCGACAGGCGGCTTGGATACTGTGCCCAAATTGCTGGCGCGTAATGCCATCAAATACAGAGACAAACCTGCTTACCGCGAAAAGGAATTCGGCATCTGGCAAAGCTGGAGCTGGGCCGAAGTTGAAGATGAGGTCAAAGCGTTGGCGCTTGGATTGTTGGCGCTGGGCCTGAACGCAGGCGATCACGTGGCCATCATCGGTCGTAATCGTCCTGCCCTTTACTGGTCGATGGTCGCCGCCCAAATGGTAGGCGCGGTGCCCGTGCCTTTGTATCAGGACGCCGTTGCCGAAGAGATGGCCTATGTGCTGGATCATTGCGGTGCGCGGTTTGTGATCGCTGAAGATCAGGAACAAGTCGATAAAGTGCTGGAAATTCAAGAGAAGCTGACCGGCCTTGAACAGATCATTTATTACGACACACGCGGCATGCGGAAATACGACCATACCGCACTGCATGCCTATAAAGACGTGCAAGCCGAGGGACGTGCGGCCCATGAACGGCTTGAGCCTGAATTGGCGCAGCGGCTGCAAGGCCAGGACTACGACACTGTATGTGTGATGCTCTATACGTCCGGCACTACAGGACGGCCCAAGGGTGTGGTGCTGTCAAACCGCAATATCATCGAAGCGTCGCGCACCTCGTCGGGTTTTGACAATCTGAATGTCGGGGATTCGGTTTTGGCCTATCTGCCGATGGCCTGGGTGGGTGATTTCATCTTTTCAGTCGGTCAGTGTTACTGGACCGGCTTTTGCGTGGCCTGCCCGGAAAGCCCGGAAACCATGCAATCGGACCTGAAAGAAATCGGCCCCAGCTATTTCTTCGCACCGCCGCGGTTTTTTGAAAGCCTGCTGACGACTGTGATGATCCGCATGGAAGATGCCAGCAAAGGCAAACAGCGGATGTTCAAATATTTCATGGCGCTTGCCAAAGACGTTGGCGGTAAGTTGCTGGACGGCAAGCCGGTCAGCACTATGGATCGCCTGAAATACCGACTTGGCGAGTTTTTGGTCTATGGGCCGTTGAAAAACCAGCTTGGCATGACCCGCGTGCGGATCGGATACACAGCTGGCGAGGCGATTGGCCCCGAGATTTTTGATTTCTACCGCTCGCTTGGGATCAACCTGAAACAGCTTTACGGCCAGACCGAAGCTTCGGTTTATGTCACCGTGCAGCCGGATGGCGAAGTGCGCGCCGATACGGTTGGCGTGCCAGCGCCGGGTGTGGAAATCAGGATCGGTGATAATGGCGAGGTTTATTACCGCTCGGCCAGTACCTTTGTCGAATATTACAAGAACCCGAAAAGCACTGCCGAAACCAAGGATGCCGACGGTTGGGTCGCCACGGGCGATGCGGGATATTTTGAAGAAGGCACTGGTCATCTGAAGATTATCGACCGCGCCAAAGACGTTGGCAAAATGGCCGATGGCAGCCTGTTTGCGCCCAAATACGTGGAAAACAAGCTAAAGTTTTACCCCAACATTCTGGAAGTCGTTCTGTTTGGCGCCAATTCCGACAAATGCGTCGCCTTCATCAACATTGATCTGGCGGCGGTCGGCAACTGGGCGGAACGCAACAATGTTGGCTATGCCTCGTATCAGGAATTGGCGGGACATCAGAAGGTTTTGGACATGGTTCAAAGCCATGTGGAAGAGGTGAATGCCGGACTGGCCAATGACCCGACCCTTTACGGCTGTCAGGTGCATCGCTTTTTGATCCTGCATAAGGAACTTGATCCGGATGATGGCGAAATGACCCGCACCCGCAAAGTGCGCCGCCGGATAATTGACGAAAAATACCATGACCTGATTGAGGCGCTGAACAGCGGCGCTCATGAAATATCGACCAAGACCGAAGTGATGTATGAAGACGGTCGCAAAGGATCGATCTCGGCGACACTGGAAATCCGTGACGCGCAAGTTTTCGCGCGGGAGGCGAAAGCAGCATGAGTTTGGATAGCTTGGACATCACTGAAAGCTACACCACCCCGGATGGCCGTACGATTGGCGGCGTGGTGATGGAGATGAAAAATATCACACTGCGGTTCGGCGGCGTGGTGGCAATCAAGGATATCAGCTTTGATATCCGCGAAGGCGAAATCCGTGCGATCATCGGGCCAAACGGGGCGGGTAAATCCTCGATGCTGAATGTCATCAACGGGTTTTACCATCCGCAAGAGGGCGAGATTTGGTTTCACGGCAAGAAACGCGCGCCAATGAAGCCCTATCAGGTGGCGCATCAGGGTATTGCGCGGACGTTTCAGAACATCGCGCTGTTCAACGGTATGACGACGCTGGACAACATTATGACCGGGCGGATGACGCATGTGAAATCCAACATGCTGATGCAGGCGATCTGGAAAGGCCCGGCGGAACGCGAAGAAAACGAACACCGCGAAGTGGTTGAAAAGATCATCGACTTCCTTGAAATTCAGGCGATCCGCAAAACTCCGGTGGGGCGTCTGCCCTATGGCTTGCAAAAGCGCGTGGAGCTGGGGCGCGCCCTGGCGGCGGAACCCAAGCTGTTGTTGCTGGATGAACCCATGGCCGGAATGAACGTCGAAGAAAAAGAGGACATGAGCCGCTTTATTCTGGACGTGAATGATGAATTCGGCACCACAATTGCGCTGATCGAACATGATATGGGCGTGGTGATGGATATCTCGGACCGGGTTGTCGTGATGGATTACGGCAGAAAAATCGGTGACGGCACGCCCGACGAAATTCGCAACAACCAGGAGGTGATCGACGCTTATCTGGGGGTTGCGCATGATTAAGATGCAACGCAACGCCGTACCGGACTTGCTCCGGGACCTCTTTGCCACTCAACCTCAAGAGGCCCCGGAGCGGGGTCCGGGGCAACTGCCCGCAATCAACGGAGAGTACAATGCCTGATCAACTCCTCTTTGCGATGGAGGTTACACTCAACGGTCTGATGGCCGGGGTGCTGTATTCGCTGGTGGCACTTGGCTTTGTGCTGATTTTCAAAGCCTCAGGAATTTTCAATTATGCCCAGGGGGTTATGGCGCTGTTTGCGGCGCTGACGCTGGTGGGCATTCAAGACGGACAGGTGCCGTTCGCGCATCTGATCAACGCGATATTCGGAACGAACGTGCATCATTTCGGTTGGCACGTTCCGGCGGTGTTCGCGATTATCTTAACATTGGGTGTGATGGTTCTTTTTGCCATCATCGTCGAGCGTTACATCCTGAAACATCTGGTTAATCAGGAACCGATCATCCTGTTTATGGCGACCATCGGCTTGGCCTACTTTATGGAGGGGTTTGGAGACCTGATGTGGGGATCTGATATCAAAAAGCTGGATATCGGCCTGCCGCAAGGGCTGAATGAAACGCTGGAATCAGTGACGTATGGTTGGTGGGGTTATGGGTTCTTCATCGACAATCTGGATATTGCGGCGACGATCGTGGCGGCCATTCTGGTGATAACACTGACATTGTTTTCGCAATATTCCAAGACCGGTCGCGCCCTGCGCGCGGTGGCCGATGACCATCAGGCGGCACTTTCGGTTGGGATCAGCCTTAGGTTCATCTGGGTGATTGTCTGGTCGATTGCCGGGTTTGTGGCGCTGGTTGCCGGTGTCATGTGGGGCGCAAAATCGGGCGTGCAGTTTTCGCTGTCGCTGATCGCGCTGAAGGCACTGCCGGTGCTGATGCTAGGCGGGTTTACCTCGATCCCCGGGGCGATTGTCGGCGGGTTGATTATCGGCGTTGGCGAAAAGCTGTTTGAATTTTCGATCGGTCCAATGATCGGCGGCGCCACAGAAAACTGGTTCGCCTATATGCTGGCATTACTGTTCCTCGTCTTCAGGCCACAAGGCTTGTTTGGCGACAAGATTATCGAGAGGGTATAAGCCAGATGCTGTATCGTGAAGCCGGTGATTTCAAAACCACCTATAGCAAAGACAGCCAGACGTTCCCGATCAAGTTTGATCGTATCGGGTACTATCTTATCCTGATCGTGGCCTTTGGTGTGGTGCCGTTCTTTATCGACAGCTATTGGGCTAACGCGGTTTTCGTGCCGTTTCTGATCTATGCAATCGCCGCACTGGGCCTGAACATTCTGACCGGATATTGCGGTCAGGTCAGTTTGGGGACCGGCGGGTTTATGGCGGTCGGCGCCTATGCCTGTTACAAATTTATGACCAGTTTTCCGGACCTGAACATCTTTTTCTGTGTCTTGCTGGCAGGCTTGATTACAGCGCTTGTCGGGATGCTGTTCGGCCTGCCGAGTCTGCGCATCAAGGGGTTTTATCTGGCTGTGGCAACGCTTGCCGCGCAGTTTTTTCTGGTCTGGCTGTTCAATAAAGTTGGCTGGTTTTACAACTATTCCGCATCAGGTCAGATCACAGCGCCTGAACGCTCGCTTATGGGGATAATCATCACCGGACCCAATACCGAGGCGTGGGCGAAATATCTGTTCTGCCTGGTCTTTGTGGTTCTGCTGGCATGGCTTGCCCGCAATCTGACCCGCAGCAATACCGGGCGCAGCTGGATGGCGATCCGCGATATGGATATCGCTGCCGAGATTATCGGCGTGAACCCGTTGGTTGCGAAACTGTCGGCCTTTGCTGTCTCGTCGTTCTTTATCGGTGTGGCCGGGGCATTGTTCTTTTCGGTCTATCTGGGTGCTGTCGAAGTTGGCGAGGTATTTGGCATACAGAAATCATTCCTGATCCTGTTCATGATTATTCTGGGCGGTCTTGGGTCGATTTTCGGGTCAATCATCGGGGCTGCCTTTCTGGTGCTGTTGCCGGTATTGTTAAAGAACGTACTGGTCGGCACGCTTGGCTGGCAGACAGATATTGCCGTTCACGTTGAATTTCTGATTGTCGGGGGCCTGATCGTCACGTTCCTGATATTAGAGCCGCACGGTCTTGCCGCCCTTTGGCGCACCGTAAAAGAGAAACTACGTCTTTGGCCTTTCCCACATTAGGGCAAGTCCAACTTTACTGCGACCGTGAAACTCGGCGCATCAACCGTCGTAACCTAAGGGAGGATAACGACATGAAACTAACCAAACTGGTGGCAGCTGCCGCCTTGGCCATCGCGGCCGCAAGCCCGGCTTTGGCCGATCTTGTGCTCCCCTCGCTGAGCTACCGAACTGGCCCCTATGCTGTTAACGGTATCCCCGTTGCAGATGGATTTGCGGATTACCTGACCATGCTGAACGCCCGTGATGGCGGCATCGGCGGCGTTCCGATCAAGATGATCGAATGCGAAACAGGCTATAACACCGAAAAAGGCGTGGAATGCTACGAGGCGACAAAAGGCGAAGGCGCTTTGATTTATTCACCGCTGTCCACAGGTATCACCTATCAGCTGATCCCCAAAGCCACGGCTGACGGTATTCCGGTCCACTCGATGGGCTATGGTCGGACGTCTGCGGCAAACGGTAAAGTGTTTGAATGGATATTTAACTATCCCGCGACTTATTGGGATGGCGCATCCATCGCGATCAACCACATTCTTGCCCTTGAAAACAACGACATCAAAGGCAAGAAAATCGCACTGGTCTATCACAACTCGGGTTACGGCAAAGAGCCGATCCGGACTTTGGAAGAACTGGCGAAAAAGCACGGCTTTGAACTGAGCTTGCTGCCCGTTGACCATCCCGGTCAGGAGCAGAAATCCCAGTGGCTGTCCATTCGTCAGCAAAAGCCAGACTATGTTCTGATGTGGGGTTGGGGCGTTATGAACCCGGTTGCCATTCAGGAAGCTGCGAACATTCGCTTTCCGATGGACCATTTCATCGGCATCTGGTGGTCAGGTTCTGAAAATGACGTGCTGCCCGCTGGTGCTGGGTCAAACGGGTATAAAGCGCTGGCGCTTGCAAACCCGGGCGACGGTTATCCGATCATGGCGGACATGAAAAAGTACGTTTATGACGCCGGCAAATCCGCCGGAGCAGGCGATCAGGTCGGTACAGTGCTTTATATGCGCGGTATGTATCAAGCGCTGCTGAGCACCGAAGCAATCCGCAAAGCACAGGAAATGTCGGGCGAAATGAACGTGACCCCGGCAATGGTGCGTGACGGTATGGAAGCTTTGAACATCACCGAAGAACTGATGGCCGCACGCGGTATGCCAGGCTTTGGCCCGGCGTTCCAGGTGTCTTGCGCCAATCATGGTGGTTCCGGTATCGCCAAGATCCAGCAGTGGGATGCCACCACCAAAAAGTGGAGCCTTGTCACCGACTGGATTTCTGCTGACCGTTCGATCATCGATCCTTTGATCGCAGAAGATTCCGAAGCGTTTGCCAAGGAAAACAACATCACTGAGCGCGCCTGTAACTAAGGTCGTGAATTGATATCTTCCGGCGCGGGTAATCGCGCCGGATACACCCCAAACACAGCGAAGTGACGCCATGCTTGACGCCGGAAAATCTGAGAACTTGCTTGAGGTTAACAATATCGAGGTGATTTATAATCACGTCATTCTGGTGCTGAAAGGCGTCAGCCTGTCGGTTCCCAAGGGCGGCATCACGGCGCTGCTTGGTGGTAACGGCGCGGGTAAAACCACGACGCTGAAAGCGATTTCAAACCTGCTGCACTCGGAACGCGGTCAGGTGACCAAGGGGTCAATCTTTTATCGCGGCAACCCGATTGCCGAACTGAACCCCTCGGAACTGGTGAACCGTGGCGTCATTCAGGTGATGGAAGGCCGCCATTGTTTTGAACATCTGACGGTTGAAGAAAACCTGCTGACCGGGGCCTATACCCGCAAGGATGGGAATGCCGCCATCAAGCAGGCACTTGAACTGGTCTACACCTATTTTCCACGTCTGCGCGAGCGGCGCAAATCACTGGCCGGATACACTTCAGGCGGTGAACAACAAATGATCGCCATTGGCCGCGCGCTGATGAGCAAGCCTGAAACCATCCTGCTGGACGAACCCTCGATGGGTCTTGCGCCGCAATTGGTGGAAGAGATTTTCGGCATCGTCAAAGACCTGAATGAAAAGGAAGGCGTGTCCTTTCTGCTGGCCGAACAAAATACCAATGTGGCGCTGAAATATTCGCATTACGGATATATTCTGGAAAGCGGGCGTGTGGTGATGGATGGCCCGGCCGCCGATCTGCGCGAGAACCCGGATGTGAAGGAATTTTATCTGGGCATCGCCGATGAGGGGCGCAAATCCTTTCGTGATGTTCGGTCATACCGTCGCCGGAAACGCTGGCTTAGCTGATGATTTTGACGTCGATTTCAGGCCGGGTATCGTGCCCGGACAGGGCAGGTGCGGCCAATTCACTGACCGTACCCGCCAAGGAGAACCTTTGAAATGTCAGCCAGCTCCAGTTTTCATTTCGGCAACGGTATGACTGAACATCACAGAAAAAGGACGGGTAGCATGACCGGATATTTTGATACTCTTGAGACCCGCAGCGCCGACGAACGGGCCGCCGATCAACTGGCGCAAGCCATCACTTTGGTGTCGCGCATTCAAGCGGCGGTTGGCGATGCCTATCCGGATGGGCCACTTGCCTCGATCGCTGATCTGTCGCGGTTTCCGGTGCTACGCAAAAGCGATTTGAGTGCCTGGCAAAAGGCCAGACCACCGTTTGGCGGAGTCACCATGGGGGCCTATACGCATGTATTTCAATCGCCCGGTCCAATTTATGAACCCGGTAATGGCAGCCACGATTGGTGGCGGTTTGGCCGCTTTCTGCACGCCGCGGGCATTGGGTCATCCGACATCGTGCAGAACTGTTTTTCCTATCACCTGACGCCGGCTGGCATGATGTTTGAAAATGGCGCGCGGGCGGTTGGGGCCAAGGTTTTTCCGGCTGGCACCGGGCAGACGGAACTTCAAGTTCAGGCGGCCGCTGATATCGGCGTGACCGCCTATGCCGGCACGCCGGATTATCTGAAGATGATCCTTGATAAGGCCGACGAAATGGGCGTGGATTTGTCAAAGATCACGCGGGCGGCAGTTGGCGGCGGGGCTTTGTTTCCGTCACTCAGGGCGGAATACGCGGCGCGGGGTATTCAATGCCTGCAATGTTATGGCACGGCGGATCTGGGCAATATCGCGTACGAATCATCGGCGATGGAGGGGATGATCATCGACGAGGGTGTGATCGTTGAAATTGTCACCCCGGGCACCGGCACACCTGTGGCAGACGGCGAGGTTGGTGAAGTTGTTGTGACCTCGCTGAACCCCGATTACCCGTTGATCCGTTTTGCCACAGGCGATCTCTCTGCCGTTTTGACCGGGCAAAGCCCGTGTGGGCGCACCAATACCCGCATCAAGGGCTGGATGGGCCGGGCGGATCAGACCACCAAAATCAAAGGCATGTTCGTGCGCCCGGAACAGGTGGCCGCACTGGTGGCCAAGCATCACGAGATCCACAAAGCTCGGATCATCGCCACGCGCGAAGGCGAACGTGATGCAATGACTGTTCAGATTGAAAGTGATGCGACCGACGGCAGCAAATTTGAATCTGCGGTTTTTGAGACTCTGAAACTGCGCGGGACAGTTGTAGTTTTACCCAAAGGCTCTCTGCCAAATGACGGCAAGGTCATTGATGACCAAAGGAGCTATGACTGAGTCGACCTTCGGTGGCATCATGTTTCACTGCGCTAAGCTACTCGCCACTACGGTGACCGTTCTATGTTTTTCAAAAATGGCTTTGCTCGCAGCAGATATCGCCTTTGTTATTGGTAATCGGTCGCATCAACGCTGCACGAAGCGATGCCGCAAGTCGATCAGATTGTCGTGCTTCTAAACGGTCATTTTGTGCATTCCGACACCGATACCTGGTTTCTACCGGTCGATGTCACCGATATCACCTTAACAAGCGTCAATTACGAAGGGCTTTCTATTGCAACCCTTTTTAATCTGGTCGGGACAAGGCCCGAACAGGCGGTGATTTTTCTTGGGGCCGATGTCAATCCGATTACCACTGGTCCGGGGCTGATTTCAGGGATCGGGACGCTGAATGTTCCGCAGGGCGTATTCGTGGCCACCGGTACGCCTCCGGATATGGGTGTTAATATTTGGCGGGATTTTCTGAGCGACGGGATGGGCGTGGCAGATGCGCTGAAGCGGGCTCCTGACACTGTTTCGGGCTTTGGATATGTGTAAAACGAGATGAAAATTGCGTTGCGCAAACCCGTTCATGCGCAACAGAGTGGTGCCTGAACCGGGTATTGGCAGGCCG
>DJBQ01000065.1:11152-31360 GCA_002430125.1 Rhodobacterales bacterium UBA5972 | reverse complement strand
TATGAAACCTGCCTCAATAACTTAACGCCCTCTTCGTGAGGGCGTTTTTTTTGTTTAGGTGGTTGGTTTAACCCCTTGTCATAAAACCTTCATAACACTGAATTATCGATGCGGGTAAGCTCAAGCTCAGCGAGGTGAGAATGAACATTCTTGTATTATGCACGGGTAATTCGGCGCGCTCCATCCTGCTTGAATGTTTGCTCAAGGATCTTGGAAACGGGCGCGTCACGGCGTTTTCCGCAGGCTCGCATCCAACGGGTAAAGTTGATCCGTTCGGTCTTGCTGTTCTTGACGCCAAAGGCCATGAAACCAAAGGGCTGACATCAAAGTCATGGGACGTATTTGCCAGTAGCGAGGCACCCAATATGGATGTTGTGATCACAGTGTGCAGCAGTGCAGCTGGCGAAACCTGTCCTATCTGGCCCGGTGCGCCAATACGCGCCCATTGGGGTGTTGATGATCCAGCGGCAGTTATCGGATTGGATCAGGAAAAAGAAGCCGCGTTCAAATCCGCCTATGATCAACTTAAACGTCATGCGGTGGCTTTGATTGCAACACCGTTTGAAAATATGTCACCGATTGCCCTGTCACAACTGTTGAACCGAATCGCAGAGCAGACATGAACCGCAAACTGATCGCCGAGTTTTTAGGAACGATGTTTCTTTTGATCGGTGTCGTCGGGTCCGGGATCATGGGCGATAAATTGTCAGACGGAAATGTTGCCGTGGCACTGTTGGCAAATTCAATTACCACCGGCGCGATTCTCTATGTATTGATCACCTTGCTGGCACCTATTTCCGGCGCGCATTTCAATCCAGCGGTAACCCTGGCCATGGTTCTGCGAAAAGACTGCGCGCTGCCGTTTGCGGCGGCATTCATCGCCGTTCAGATCGCAGGCGGGGTAATTGGCGTTTGGCTGACCCATCTGATGTTTGATCTAACCGTTTTTCAAACCTCAACAACCACGCGCAGCGGAAATGCCCAATGGGTTTCCGAAGTGATCGCCACTTTTGGGCTGTTGCTGGTGATCATGGGCGGTATTCGTTTCAAGCCTGACGCGATCCCGGCACTGGTTGGCCTTTACATCACCGGTGCCTATTGGTTCACCGCGTCCACCAGCTTTGCCAATCCTGCCGTGACCATCGCGCGCAGTTTGTCGAATACCTTTGCGGGCATAAATCCCGGCGACGCGCTGATGTTCATTGTGATGCAAATAATCGGCGCAGGGCTGGCGGTCGGCGTCGCATCGTTTTTGTTTTCCAAGGATTAACTTAGCGATGTAACCCACAGGATGATCGCGTCTTCCTGACTGGTTGACACAACATTATGCCCCATTGCGGCATCGTAATAAGCGCTGTCGCCGCGCCGCATTTCAATCGGTTCATAAAACTCGCTGTAAAACCGGATCACGCCGGACAAAACATATAGAAACTCCTCGCCATCATGGCGAACCCAGCCATTGAATTCAGCGACATCCCTTGCCCGGACCCGCGCCCGATACGGCAGCATTTGTTTGTTTGTCAGGCTGGCAGCCAACAGTTCGTGCTCGTAAGTTGCCGTTAGATGCGGTTTGCCTTCGCCGGATTTGGTGACTGCGATGCGCCCCAGTACTTTGTCGCTTTGCGGCGGGGTGAATAGCTGCGGGATCGAAATACCCAAACCTTCGGCCAGTTTCTTGACCGCATCAAACGTCGGCGACATCTGTTCGTTTTCGATCTTTGACAGGGTCGAGCGCGCCAGACCGGCCTGTTGGGCGGCCTGTTCCAGAGTCCAGTTGCGGGCCTTGCGCAACTCGCGCACGCGTGCCCCAAGATGCAATGGTTGGATCGCCGCGTTTTGACCATCGGCGCGGGCCATACGGATCAGGCTGGGTTCGTCTTTTTGGGTCATGTGCTTTTCTATCGGTAGTGCCTGCCAATAGCCAATGGTAGATTTGGTTGCAACTGCCTCGCGCGACTTTTAAGGAATGCACATGTTGAAGGTTTCTCTGTTCGATCAAGGTCCGCCACCGCCCTGCCCGGCGCCATTTAACATGGCAGCCTATGTGCTGTCGGCCGGGCAAAAAACGCCCGACAAAACCGCGCTGGAGATTTTGTCTTTGGATGGCGTTGAGCGCTGGACCTATGGTGATCTTACCGCAGCCATCATGGGGGTCGCGGGCGGATTGCAAGCGTCCGGCTTGTCCAAGGGTGATCGCATCCTGTTGAGGATCGGCAATCAAATCGACTTTCCTATCCTGTTTCTAGCCTCGATTGCAGGCGGGTTCGTTCCGATCCCCACATCAACCCAACTTACCGAGCCAGAAGTCAGAACGCTGATCAGCGACCTGAACCCGGCGCTGGTGGTCTTTGGTAAGGACGTTCCGTGCCTCAACACCCTAACCTGTTCAGTTATCGGCCCGGAAGACCTGAAAGATTTGCGCAATCATCCAGCCGGAGTATTAGATTTCGGCGATCCCAACCGTTTGGCGTATCTGGTGACTACGTCAGGCACCTCGGGAAAGCCGCGCGCGGTTATGCACGCGCATCGGGCGATTTGGGCGCGGCGGATGATGTGGGGCGGTTGGTACGGATTGTCAGCTGATGATCGCCTGATGCATGCAGGCGCTTTTAACTGGACCTACACCTTAGGCACCGGCCTGATGGACCCTTGGGCGATTGGTGCCACCGCGCTTATCCCGGATGTCTCAGTTGCGCCAATTGACCTGCCAGCCTTGATTAATAAAGGCCGGGCCACGATATTTGCCGCCGCTCCGGGAATATATCGCCAAATTCTAAAAGCCAATCACCTGCCTGCCATGCCGACCCTGCGCCACGGTCTTTCAGCCGGTGAGAAACTCAGCCCCGCCGTTAGGTCAAATTGGGAGCGATCAACCGGATGCAACATCCACGAGGCCTTGGGAATGAGCGAGGTTTCAACCTTCATATCCTCTTCACCCAGGCAACCATCTGCAGACGGAGCCTCGGGAAAACCTCAGCATGGTCGACGTGTTGCCGTTCTGTCGCCTGAAACATTTGCGCCGGTTCCAATCGGTCAAAGTGGCGTCTTGGCTGTCTCAAGGAATGACCCGGGACTGATGCTTGGGTATTATGGTGCTGATTCTATGGCCAATATGACCGATGAATGGTTTGTAACTGGCGATATCGTTGCCATGGATAGCGACGCAAATGTCACCTATCAGGGCCGTGCGGATGATATGATGAACGCAGGCGGGTACCGGGTTTCACCGATTGAGGTGGAAACCACATTGAACACCTATCCCGGCATCGTGGAATCCGCTGCCGTTTCGGTTGAGATCAAGCCTGACACATTCGTGATTGCGGCCTACTATCATTCGGACATAGATTTGGACCAGAACACGCTGGCAGCGTTTTGTGCTGAAAGGCTGGCGCGTTACAAATGCCCACGCCTGTTTTTGCGTGTGACAGCGTTGCCCAAAGGGGCAAACAACAAGCTCCAACGCGCCGCGTTGCGAAAAGCGTTTAAGGTGGAAGAATGACCAAGATCGACATCATATCCGACCCGATTTGCCCGTGGTGCTATATCGGCAAGGCAAAACTGGATCGGGCGTTTGCTGCCCGTCCCGGGCATGAATTTGAGGTCGAATGGCATCCCTTTCAACTGAACCCGGAAATGCCACCCGAGGGCATGGATCGGCGCGACTATCTCGAGGCGAAGTTTGGTGGACGCGCTGGTGCAATAGAAGTCTATACAAGCATTGCAAACGCAGCAGAGGCTGCCGGACTTACGGTAAATTTTGAAAAGATAGGTCGCACGCCAAACACGGTGGACGCGCATCGCCTGATCCATTGGGCTGGACTTGAGGGCGTTCAATCAGCCGTCGTGAACAAATTGTTCAACGCCTATTTTGTGGACGGTTTGGATATATCCGACCATCAGGTCTTGGTGGAAATCGCGATTTCATCGGGAATTGATGGTGAAATGATTGCGAAACTGCTGGCTCAGGATGCCGACCAAGACGGTATCCTCAAACGTGATGCCTATGCTCGTGAAAAAGGCGTGCGCGGTGTGCCCTGCTTTATCGTTGACAACCACTATGTTGTGCAAGGCGCGCAGGATACCGACCTTTGGCAACGGCTGATTGATGAAATCAACGCCAGCCCCGCGAAAGCCCAAGCGTGACAAAACCCGCGTTGCCCTTTGCCGAATTCGTGGCCCTGATTGCGGTCATGTTTGCCATGGTCGCCTTTGGCATTGACGCAATGTTGCCAGCCTTTCCGGAAATCGCCCGCGACCTTGGGTTGACCGACGCCAACCAGGCGCAATTGGTGATAACCACATTCTTTCTGGGGACCGGGATTGGCCAACTAATCATGGGGCCGCTATCGGATGCGCTGGGTCGTAAAACTGTAATCCTCGGCGGATTGTTGATCTATATGGCTGGCTGCGTTATGGCGATTTATGTCGGATCTTTGGAGTGGCTGCTGGCCGCCCGATTCATCCAAGGCGTCGGCGTTTCCGCCCCGCGTACCGTCGCAATGGCCTTGATCCGCGATCTTTATTCAGGTCGGCCAATGGCGCGGGTTATGTCGCTGGCGATGACGCTATTTGTGCTGGTGCCGGCGATTTCCCCCTTGATGGGACAATGGATCATGACCACCTTTGGCTGGCGCTCAATTTTCGTTGCGTTCATACTTTTTGCGATAATCGGTTTCTTGTGGCTTGGTCTGCGTCAACCAGAAACCCACCCGGTTGAATTGCGCCAGCCAATGCGTCTGAAACCCTATTTTGTTGCGATGCGCGAGGTCGCCATGAACAGGGTTGTGATGACCTATACGCTTGCAATGTCATTAAGTTACGGTGCGTTGTTTGCGTATCTCAGCTCGGCACAACAGCTTTATGTTGAAACATATAATGCTGGCACAAGTTTCCCACTTTATTTCGCGGGTATCGCGATTATCTCGGGCGGTTCCGGTGTCTTGAATTCGCTCGTGGTGATGCGGATCGGTATGCGTTCTTTGGCGACATTAGCCTATTTTGTAATGTTGATTGCCTCTATTCTATTCGCGCTGACGCTCTATCTTTGGGATATCCCGCTGGAAACTGCATTTTACCTGTTCTTGTTGTTTTCGGTGATATCCTTCTTCGTGCCAGGCCTGACATTCGGCAACCTGAACGCCCTCGCGATGGAACCAATGGGCCACATCGCTGGCATGGCCTCGGCAGTCATGGGCGCAGTTTCAACGCTTTTGGGGGTGCTGATCGCTGTTCCAATCGGGCTAGCGTATGATGGCAGCCCTATGCCCTTGCTGATCGGTTTCAGTGTCTGCTCGGCAATGTCGCTGACATTGATGCTCAGCAATCCGAAAGACGCTTAAGCGCGTAACATCCGGTTTCAACAACCCACCGAAATAGTCAGAAGCATCGCGAAACCCTTACCGGTCAGGATACCTGCCTAACTATAGATGCGCCAATGTACCGGGGTGCGTTGTTATGAACGCGATGCCGCAGCCAACTCGGCCAGATCACGGGCAATTGCGTACGCGCCTTTGACTTTATCACCAGCTTTTGCCCAATCACGCCGCACGATGATCTTGTTGTCTTTGACTTTCGCCAAGCCACGTTGATCCTGCAAGAATTGCACCAACCCGGCAGGATTGGCGAATTTATCATTGTGAAACTGCACAACAGCGCCTTTCGGGCCGCCATCGAGTTTGGAAATACCCGCACGTTTGCACATTGCTTTTACGCGAACAATATTCAGCAAGGAATTGACTTCACGAGGTAATTTCCCAAATCTGTCGATCAACTCGGCGGCAAATCCTTCCAGTTCAACCTTTTCATGCAACGCTGAAAGGCGGCGATACAGCCCAAGGCGCACATCCAGATCGGGCACATATGCTTCGGGGATCAAAACAGGAACACCCAAATTGATTGACGGTGCCCAAGTATCATCGGCGTCTGACAAGCCTTCAAGGCCGCCGGCTTTCATCTTGGCAATCGCCTCTTCCAGCATGGATTGATACAGTTCGTACCCGACTTCGCGCACCTGACCGGATTGTTCTTCGCCCAGAATATTACCGGCCCCGCGGATGTCCAGATCTTGCGAAGCAAGCGTGAAACCCGCCCCCAAACTGTCTAGCGAACCAAGAACACGCAGACGTTTTTCGGCTGTGCGCGTCAATTTTTGCCGCGGTTTGGTGGTCAGATACGCATAAGCGCGCGATTTGCTGCGCCCGACCCTGCCCCTGATTTGATAGAGTTGCGCCAATCCAAACATATCAGCGCGGTGGATCACCATGGTGTTTGCCGTGGGAATATCCAGCCCGCTTTCGACAATCGTCGTGGCCAGCAGAACGTCGTATTTGCCATCGTAAAACGCGTTCATCCGGTCATCAAGCTCGCCCGCCGCCATTTGGCCATGCGCCTCGACAAATGTCACTTCGGGCACCTGTTCGGTCAAAAACGCTTTGATTCCAGCCAGATCAGTGACGCGAGGTACGACATAGAACGACTGCCCGCCACGATAATGTTCGCGTAACAGCGCCTCGCGGATGGTCACAGTGTCAAATTCGCTGACATAGGTGCGGATTGCCAGGCGGTCGACCGGCGGGGTGCCGATGATGGACAAATCGCGAACCCCGGAAAGCGACAATTGCAGCGTGCGTGGGATTGGCGTGGCGGTCAGGGTCAAAACGTGAACATCAGAGCGTAATTGTTTTAGCCGCTCCTTGTGTTGAACGCCGAATTTTTGTTCTTCGTCAATCACTAACAGGCCTATGTTAAAAAACTTTACGCCCTTTGCAAACACCGCATGCGTGCCGATCACAATATCGACTGACCCCTTTTCCAAGCCCTCGCGGGTTTCATTGGCATCTTTGCCGGACACAAAACGGGACAAAGGGCGAACAGTTATTGGCAGCCCGCGAAAGCGTTCCTCAAATGATTTGAAATGTTGGCGTGCCAACAAAGTTGTCGGCGCAACAATCGCCACTTGTTGTCCACTCATCGCCGCCACAAAGGCCGCCCGCATCGCAACTTCGGTTTTGCCGAAACCCACATCACCACAAATCAGACGATCCATCGGCCGACCACTTGCCATATCAGTCAACACATCCTCAATCGCATGTAATTGGTCGTCAGTCTCGGTGTAAGGAAAACGGGCGCAGAACCGGTCAAGATCGTGTTCGGGCACCTCCAAAACTGGCGCTTTGCGCAGCATTCGTTCCGCCGCGACGCGGATCAATCGTTCGGCCATTTCCCGGATACGTTCTTTCAGCTTGGCCTTTTTCGCCTGCCACGCACCAGTGCCAAGTCTGTCAAGCAGACCTTCTTCGTGGCCATACCGCGATAATAGTTCAATGTTTTCTACTGGTAAGTACAGCCGATCACCGCCAGCATATTCCAATGCAATACATTCATGCGGCGCACCCATCGCTGTGATGGTTTCCAGCCCGGTATAGCGCCCGATCCCGTGATCCACGTGCACGATCAGATCACCCGGGCTGAGGCTGGTGGCCTCGGTCAGAAAATTTTCCGCCTTGCGCTTGCGTTTGTTTGTGCGGATCAGGCGATCGCCCAGAACATCCTGTTCTGAAATAACCGTCAATCCTCCCGTGCTAAACCCGTGTTCAAGCGCCCAAACTGCAAGAAAGATGCCGCCTTTCCCATCGGGAATATCGCGAAAACTATCGATTTCAACCGCACCTGTAGCACCTTCGTCCCCCAATAGATGCCACAACCTTTCGCGCGCGCCTTCGGAATAAGAGGCAATTACAACCTGCCCGTCGGCGCGAACTGCATTAATATGATCGTTTAAAACACTGAAAAGGCTTAGATTTTCAATTTGTCGCTCGGGGGTGAAATTCCGCCCGATACGGCCGCCTGCATCTATAACCCCAAGTCCAAGCCCAAGCGGCAATGCGGCGAACTGGCGAACCTCATGGCCAACAAGTTGCGCCTCGAACGCTGCATCATCAAGATACAACAATCCCGGGGGGCAAGGTTTATAGACTGAATCTAATCGGGCTTTGGCTTTTAACGCTTCACGCCGCGCATCGTATTGATCGGCAATCGTATCCCATCGCACCAACCTTTCCGGCGTTGTTCGATCATCCAAACAAATCGTCGCTGACGGCAAGTAGTCAAAGATAGTTTCCATATGTTCATGAAAATAAGGGGCCCAGTGTTCAATGCCCTGATGTTTACGCCCGGCACTTACGGCCTCGTAAAGTGGATCATCAGTACCTGCCGCGCCAAATTCATGACGGTAATTTTGGCGAAACCGCTGGATTGCTGCCTCGTCCAATATTACCTCGGACACCGGCGCCAATTCGACGCGATCAAGTTTTTCAACGGTGCGTTGGGTTTCCGGGTCAAACCGACGGGCAGCTTCAAGTACGTCGCCAAATAGGTCTAAACGAACCGGGCCTGTTTCGCCTGGCGGATATAAATCAATCAAACCGCCGCGGATGGCATAATCGCCGGGTTCCATAACGGTAGGCGATTGCGTGAACCCCATGCGAACCAGAAAATTTCGCAAGGCGGCTTCGTCTAAGCGGTTGCCGACAGTCGCGGTAAAACTGGCGGTCTGTAAAAGCGTGCGGGCAGGTACGCGCTGGGTGGCAGCGTTAACCGTTGTCAGCAACAGGAAAGGCCGGTCGAAGCCCTGCGCCAAGGTTGCCAATACAGCCATACGTGCCGCCGAAATATCGTGGTTTGGCGACACCCGGTCGTAAGGCAGACAGTCCCATGCCGGAAACGAGAAAATAGGCAGGTCGGGCGCAAAAAACTGTGCAGACTTTCGGATTTCCTCGAGTCTTTTATCATCGCGCGCAATGTGGACTACTGCGCCTTGCTTTTGGCGCACAAGATCCACCAGCAAACGACCGTCAAAGCCTTCTGGCGCGCCTCCAACGGTAATTCTTGGGTGTTTTTCAGGTTTTGACATCAGGTGCCGAGCTATAACAGCGTTTCCAAAAGCCGCAAGCCGGTGATTACAGCACTGTGGCGTTCATATTGTACCACATGCCCCAAAAGGCCGTGATGAAGATCGAAACCATTCCAATCACCTGATTAATCAGACGTTGGCGCGAAAGATGCGCCCGCAAAGCGTGACCGCTTGTTTGCCGCGCCCGGATTAAACGCGCGTTTTGGGTGGATAAAACCGCCACTACACTGAGCGGCGCCAGTAATAGAAAAACCGCCTGCGCCAACTGGATCTTGTAGAAAAACCCAAAAAGCCCAAGCACTGTCAGCACAAAAAAGCCAATCCCAACCAGCCAGACACCGGAAACATCCAGTATATGCAACATCCGGTTACAATTAATCATAACCAGATGTTCGAGGTCATCCTGCGCAGCCCCTTCCTCGGTTTTGCGCGCCCGTGTCACCATATCAAACGGCACACCAAGCGTATAGTGGCTGGTAGATGACCACGTCACGGCCACAACGATCCAATACCAGATGCTGGTAAACGACCTTGTATCAATCAATTCAAAAATGCCTGTATACCAGTCCAAGGTTCAGCCCTTTGTTTTCGGCGGTGCGGCGGACCATAAAGCCTAACGCAGATAATTCCACACGTATTTGGCATTTTCGCTTGTTAAACCGCGCGCCTACATGCGAAAAATCGCAGATTAACTTCAGGAGGTCCAATGCGCCCGACAATCGCCCCCTTTCCGCTTGCCCGGTCGCGCCGTTTGCGGCGCAATCCGACCATTCGCGGACTTGTTGCCGAGAACGTATTGACCGCCGCTGATCTGATTTGGCCGATTTTTGTGCGCGATGGACAAAACACCCGCGAACCTATTGCCTCGATGCCCGGCGTTGATCGGTTGAGTGTTGATAATTGTGTCGCAGCGGCCCATCAGGCCGCCGAATTGGGCATCGGAGTGATGGCGATCTTTCCTTATACCGACGCATCTTTGAAAACCTCGACCTGTGAAGAGGCTTGGAACCCAGAAAATCTTGTGAACCGCGCCACGCGGGCGATCAAAGCAGCACTTCCGGATATGGTCGTCATGCTGGATGTCGCGCTAGATCCTTATAATGCCGATGGGCATGACGGTCTGGTCAAAAACGGTATTATTTTGAACGACGAAACCCTTACTGCACTTGAACAGCAAGCGTTGGTTCAGGCCGAAGCAGGGGCTGATATACTTGGCCCCAGCGATATGATGGACGGTCGCATCGGGGTGATCAGGCGCGTCCTTGAAGGGCATGAATACCAAGATACACTGATTATGTCCTACGCTGCCAAATACGCCTCGGCGTTTTACGGACCGTTTCGTGACGCGGTTGGGGCGACCGGCGCGTTAGTCGGCGACAAGAAAACCTATCAAATGGACAGTGCCAACAGCGACGAGGCCCTGCGCGAAGTTGCCCGTGATATTGCCGAAGGTGCTGACATGGTGATGGTGAAACCGGGCATGCCCTATCTTGACGTGTGCCAAAGAGTAAAAGCTGAATTTGGCGTGCCCACCTACGCATATCAGGTGTCTGGCGAATATGCGATGATCTCGGCAGCGGGAGGTAATGGCTGGATTGATCTGGAAAAGGCCGCAATGGAAAGCCTTTTGGGCTTCAAGCGGGCTGGTTGTGACGGTATTCTGACCTACTTTGCGCCCTTGGCGGCCAAACTGTTGCGCGCACAGGCATAAATCAGCCAAAGGCCAACTGATTGTTGAACTGATCCGTGACAGCGATTGAGAAATACCCTATACTTAGGGGTGATCCGGCACCTAAGACCGAGATAGAGCAGCATCAAGGATAAACCCATGAACAAATGGACTCGCCGTGCATTTTTGGCAGGTGCAGGCACCAGTGTGGCCGCCTGTGGCAATGGCATTGGTAACAACCGCGGCAGCCGCATCGACTATCGCGTCGATCTGGCGTTGAATCAAATGTATGATGAAGTGCCCGGCTCGCGTGATCTCGCGGACCGCGCAGTCGGGATGCTGGTGATGCCAACCGTGACCAAAGCCGGTTTTGGCTGGGGCGGAGCATATGGCGAAGGTGCGTTATTGATCGGCGGTGCGCCGGTGGATTATTATTCAATCGCCCAAGGCAGTTGGGGCTTTCAGCTTGGCTTGCAACAATACGCACATACGTTGTTCTTTATGAATGAAAACGCATTGTCGGATTTCCGTTCGTCGGCTGGCTGGCAAGTTGGCGCAGATGCGGAATACGTGCTGAAGAATCAGGGCGACAGTATTGGAATTGATTCAACCAAACTGCGCAGCCCGGTGATTGCGGTTATTTTTGGACGTGCTGGTTTGCAGGTTGGCGCAACTTTGGCAGGCACCAAATATTCACGGATCATCCGCTAGCGCCTAACAACATTAAGACAACCTCATACGCATCGAGACTCTAACAGAATAACAGTCCCGATGTGTTTAAGCTTTGTTCGCCGCGCGCAACCGCCGGATCAGGCTGGACGTATCCCAGCGACTGCCGCCCATTTTCTGCACGTCTTTATAAAACTGATCCACCAGCGCCGTTACCGGCAGGCTGGCGCCATTATTGTCGGCCTCGTCAAGGCAAATGCCCAAATCCTTGCGCATCCAGTCAACTGCAAACCCCATGTCAAAGAAATCATCCAGCATGGTTTTATATCGGTTCGACATTTGCCAGGATCCAGCCGCGCCGTGTGCAATCACGTCAACGACCGCCTGCCCGTCAAGGCCGGCCTTTTCGGCAAAATGCAAGCCTTCTGACAATCCTTGCAGCAAACCGGCAATGCAGATTTGGTTGACCATCTTGGTTAATTGTCCAGAACCAGACCCGCCCAGCAATTTGCAGGCTTTTGCATAAGCGTCAATTATGGGTTCGGCCCGACCATAAGCCACAGCGTCACCACCGCACATTACGCCAAGCGCGCCGTTTTCGGCCCCCGCCTGACCACCTGACACAGGTGCGTCAATAAAGGAAAATCCGTTTACCGTAGCGATGGTTGCCAATTCGCGCGTTACCACCGCCGAGACCGTTGTGTGATCAACGAAAACCGCACCCTTTGCCACGCCAGCAAAGGCCCCGTCAGACCCTAGCGTTACCGAACGCAAATCGTCGTCGTTGCCCACACATGTGAATACAAATTCAGCCCCACTCGCCGCCTCGGCCGGAGTTGCTGCCTTCTGGCCGCCATGTTTTTTTACCCAAGCATCGGCCTTGGCGCCGTTGCGATTATAGACGGTGACGTCATGGCCAGCGGCGACAAGATGCCCAGCCATTGGATAGCCCATTACGCCCAAGCCGATGAATGCAGTTTTAGCCATGATTTTCCCCGATGATCGTTTGTACCAAAAGGCATGGCCTGCTAGAACGGCGCGGTCAATATGGAACATCTAAATGCAACTGACTTTCCGCTGGCTTATGCGGCTGTTTATCGGGCTTTCGGGCTTTTTGATTTTGGCTGCAATGCTGGCCTATTATCTGGCCTCGCAATCTCTACCGGATTATTCGAAAGATCGGGCCGTAAAAGGGTTGATTGCACCGATTGAGATCGTGCGCGATGTGCACAATGTGCCGCATATTTTCGCCGATCATGACCGCGATGCATTTTTTGGCCTTGGTTATGCACATGCGCAGGATCGTTTGTGGCAGATGACGTTGCTCAGGCGAACCGCTCAGGGGCGTCTTTCCGAGTTATTTGGCGAGCGAACTTTGGAGCTTGATTTCCTGCTGCGTCAACTTGATCTTTACGGTGCGGCGCAGAAATCTGTTTCCGTGCAGGATCCGGCGACAACTATGGCGCTAAAGGCTTATGCCGACGGTGTGAACGCCTGGTTGGAGGCTGTGCGGGATGATGCTTTGGGGCGTGGTGCGCCTGAGTTTTTCATTTTCTCCCGGCAGATCGCGCCGTGGCAGCCTGCGGATAGTCTTGCTATCCTCAAGGTTATGGCGCTGCAGTTAAGTGGTCATTTGTCAAACGAGGTTTTGCGTTCTCGCCTTTCCTTGGTGTTATCGAACGCGCGTTTAAGTGATATTTTACCGGATGCGCCTGGCCCCGGCGGCATCGCCCTGCCCTCTTTCGCCAGCTTATTTCCCAGCCTTCCACGCGTCGACCAGGGCGCCAGCCAGGTCAGGCAAGCATTTGATCCGGTTCCAGACTTTGATATGGCAGGAGCGTCCAACGCTTGGGCAGCAGCCCCTTCACGTTCTGCCAATCAAGGCAGCCTTTTGGCAAATGACCCGCATCTTGGCTTTACCGCCCCGGCAATCTGGATGCTGGCACGGCTGGAACTACAGTCCGGTGATGTGATCGGCGCAACAATTCCGGGCATGCCTTTGATTCTTAGCGGTCGCAGCGCAAAACTGGGCTGGGGGATCACGTCTGCCTATCTGGACGATCAGGATTTGCTGATCGAAAAATTGAACCCCAACAATGCGACCGAGTATCTGACACCGAACGGATTCAAACCCTTTGTCACCAAAGATGTAACTGTCACTGTTAATGGCGGTAAAGCCGTTACGCGCACCCTGCGCTGGACCGAGAACGGCCCGGTTCTGCCTGCCAATCGCTACAATCTTGAAAAGATCACGCCCGAGGGACACGTCGTTTCGTTGCAATGGACGGCCTTGGATCCAAGCGATAAATCCATGTCGGCTGCGATGAAAATGATGCATGCCCCGACTGTCGCCCTAGCAATCGACGCAGCGCGCGATTTCGTCGCCCCGGCACAGAACCTGACACTGGTCGATAAAACGTCAATCGGCTTTCAGATGATCGGCAAAATGGCCAACCGTCCGGCTTTACACCAAAGTCAGGGGCGTCTTCCAACTGCTGGCTGGCTGGCGGAAAACCTTTGGGCCGGGTATCTGCCCTATGAAAATAACCCGCGCATCATTGATCCGTTGGGCGGTCTGGTCGCCAACACCAACAACAAAACCGTCGACCGGCCGTTTCCAAACCATGTCAGTTTTTCCTGGGGTGACTCGCAACGCATCGAACGGCTTCGCAAGCTGATGGGCAATCGGCTGGTCCATACTCGCGCCAGTTTCATCGAAGCACAGCTAGATCAGGTCTCCTTTTCCGCCCGCGCGCTTTTACCGTTGATTGCCAAGGATCTGTGGTTTGCCAGTGATGCTGATCTGCCGACCACAAGTGCCCAGCGTCGCAAAAAGGCGCTGGCGCTGCTGGCTGACTGGAATGGCGAAATGAACGAGCATTTGCCGGAACCTCTGATCTTTACGGCTTGGATGCGGGTTTTGCAGGATCGTTTGATCAAGGACGAAATCGGCTCGATAACGGTAGACTTCACCCACTACGATCCGGTTTTTCTGGAACGGGTTTTCCGAAATCTGGACGGTGCGTCGGTGTGGTGTGATGTCGTTCAATCGACGGCCATCGAAACATGTACCGAAATAGCGCAGCTTGCGCTGGACGTCGCCCTTGAAAACCTCTCGCAAATCTATGGTCTCCGGGTCGAAAGCTGGCGTTGGGGGGATGCGCATATAGCGCTGCAAGATCATTCGACTTTAGGAAAAATTCCGCTGCTGGGTTGGCTGGTGAATATCCGCCAATCAACGTCAGGCGGCGACAACACCTTAATGCGCGGTCGTACAAGCGGCTCGGGCGACAATCCTTTTGCCAACGTGCACGGTGCCGGGTATCGCGGCGTCTATGACTTCGGAGATCCAGACGGTTCGGTCTTTATCATCTCGACCGGGCAAAGCGGGCATTTCCTGTCGCGGTTTTATGATGATCAAGCCCAGTTATGGCGGCGTGGTGAATATATTCCGATGTCGCTTGATCCGGCCTTGGCACAAGCTGCCGCTGTCGGGATATCGGTGCTGTCACCAAAGCGGTGACTGACTCCTAAATATTCAAAAACCGGCTTTTCTGTTTTTCGGTCCAAACCACGTCAAATGTGTACCCGGCTTCGGTTTGGGTTTCAGTTTGAACAACATGCTGGTCAAACAACCACGCGCGTTGGCGGCCATCCGCAAAGGCCAAACTGATTTGTTCGCGCAGTACCGGCTCGGCCATTGCCTGATCGATCGCTGCGCGCAATAGATCCATGCCTTCGCCGGTTATCGCCGAGGTGGCCAGAATACTGGGGCTTCTGTCAGCAATCACATTCAACGCAGCCCGTGCAACGTCATCAACAAGGTCAATCTTGTTCCAGACTTCGATCATGGTGTCGCGGGCGCGGTCTGAAATCCCCAAATCGGTTAAAATATCCGCGACATCGGCGGCCTGTTGTTCGGTCTCCGGATGCGAGATATCGCGGATATGCAGGATCAGATCGGCATCCAGTACCTCTTCAAGCGTGGCACGGAATGCGGCCACCAATTGCGTTGGCAAATCGGAAATGAAACCGACGGTATCCGACAAAATAATGTCATGTTCACTTGGCAAACGAACGGCACGCATGGTGGGGTCAAGTGTGGCAAACAACATATCCTTGGCCAAAACTTCGGCGCCCGTAAGGGTGTTAAAGACCGTCGATTTACCAGCATTGGTGTAGCCAACCAAAGCCACAATCGGATAGGGGATTTTCTTGCGCGACACCCTGTGCAAGGCGCGGGTTTTGCTTACTTTTGTCAGTTGCCGTTTTAGTCGAATTATCGCTTCGTCGATCTGGCGACGGTCGCTTTCAATTTGAGTCTCGCCCGAGCCACCAACAAAACTCAGCCCACCGCGCTGCCGTTCCAAATGGGTCCAACTGCGCACAAGGCGGGTTTTCTGATAGGACAAGGCAGCAAGATCAACCTGTAACACCCCCTCTTTGGTGCGCGCCCTAGCCCCGAAAATTTCCAGGATCAGACCGGTTCGATCAAGTACTTTGACTTTCCATTCCCGTTCAAGATTGCGCTGCTGGACCGGCGAAACAGGTCCGTCCACAATAACCAAACCGATCTCGTTGTCTTCGATCAATTGCTTTAGTTCTTGTACTTTGCCAGTGCCGAACAAAAACTTTGCCTGGGCTTTTGGCAAGCGGATCACCAGTGCGTCGACGACCTCAAGCTCAAGTGCATGTGCCAACGATACAGCTTCGGCCAGCGCGTTTTGCGCAGTGCGTCGGCTGTCGCGCCTAGCGAAATCGGGGTGCAGTACGAGGCTACGCATGCATCCGGGTGCTTATAAAGATCAAGTTCCGTCGTCGCCTTCATAAAGGCTTACCGGTTGCGACGGCATGATTGTTGAAATCGCACTTTTGTAAACCAGTTGCGATTGCCCATCCCGCCGCAACAGCACACAGAAACTGTCAAACCAGGTGATCACGCCCTGTAGTTTCACTCCATTGATCAAGAAGATCGTCACCGAGATTTTTGATTTTCGAACATTGTTCAGAAATGCGTCTTGCAAGTTTTGTTTATCGGCAGCCATTTTTTTCAGCCTTCAGTTTTATTACCGCAGCCTTTGGCGACTACTGGTTTTATCTTTATGCTTCGAATATGGCGTTGCTTATCAAGGATTTCCAGCGCAAAACCCCAAAAAATGCGGCTTTTTATTCACTTTTTGCTATCGTCGCCAGAATTCCGGGTTCAAAAGTGCAATAATTGCCAGGGTTTCGAACCGGCCAAGCACCATTCCGACGCATAATATCACTTTAGCCCAGATATTTAGCGCCCCATATTCAGCACCATTTTCAAGAACGGCTGCGGCCAAAGGCCCCGTGGTGCTAAGCGCAGATGTGCCAAACGCCAGACTTTCCTCGAACGTCAGGCCAGAAAGTCCAAGCGCCAGCATCACCAGTGCCGTGGTGATCGCAAACAACATAAAAAACAACCACGCGACATAAGCGCCTTCGCGGCGAATATGTCGAGCGGCCCCGCCAGCGCCAGCGACCGACCTTGGAAAGCTGAGTTTCTGTAATTCACGGGCGCCGTGTTTATAAAGCGCGTAAACCCGCAGCAACTTGATCCCGCCGGCGGTTGTTGCAATCCCGCCCCCCATAACCGACAGACCCAAAAGTGCAATTCTGGTACTTTCAAGCCCGGACCAAAGCTGGCTGTCGTGCCAACTGGTACTGACAAAACCGGTGGTCGTTAGGAACGACAAAACGGTGAACACGCTGCCCCAGGCGGCACTCAACGCCTCAGGAATGTCTTTTTGTTCGCTCAAGTCCAACGCGCCAAGCCAGTGCCTGAGAAACAACAGCATTGGCAATGTGGTCACAAACGCCAACGCCAACTTGAATTCGTGATCCTGCCAGATAGTCCTTAATTTTGGCAGCGTTCGGTCGGTCGGCAAAAGTACCCGCGACACCGCGAATATCATGAAAATGAATATCAGGGCTTCGCCTCCGTAGCCGACCATCATTCTGCCGCTGTCACCGGTTGAGGTTATCCCGCTGGTTGACAGGGTGGCCATGGCCAACACGGCCGCAATGAACGGTCGTTCGCCCAGCAGCGTCAAAGCCAAAGCAAGAACCGCAGTGGCAGCCAAATAGACCGGCGCCATGCGCCACGAAAAACTGGCAAGTCTTTCCGAAACATCTGCCGCCCTGATTTGCGAAATGCTGCGTGATGGGTTGACCGCGGGTTTAATTGCATAAACTTCAAATCCGCCCAGGTTCATCGGTGCAAAAATCGCCACCGCGCTTAGCAACATCAGAAATCCGCCCATCCACCCCACTAAGGCACGCCACAAATGGGTCGGCTCGTTCAAGCGGCTTGCATCGTCAAACAATGATGCGCCGGTTGTCGTCAGGCAGGAAAGCATTTCAAAATAGATGTCAAATGCACTGGCACCAGTATGCAAGAACAACAATGGAATGCCCAGAAATACCGGCAATACCAGAAACGCCGCCAACAGATGAATAAGCTGCGTGTGTGCAGTTCGCGCTGGCGGGCGGTTCAAAAGCGCAAGGCCGATCAGGGCGGTCAGCAGTAAAATCAACAACCCGCTATGGAGGAACACCCGGGCGGTGAAAAAGTCGCCAATCCGGATAGCATGCGCCATTGGGACCAACATTGAGACAGCGGAAATCGCCATCAAAATCACCAGAAACGGAAGTTTCAGCAGAACTTTCATCGGCTAGAAAAAGTCGATACTGACCTGAAGCAACCGTTCTACTTCGGGTACGTCCTGGGCCATACAAAACAGCGCAATTATATCCCCCTCTTCGATTTTGGTCGAAGCATTGGGTTTGATAACCTTGTCACCTTTTTTGATTGCGCCAACCAAAACACCTTCGGGAAATTCGATGTCGCGGATGCGTTTGTCGGCGATTGGCGACGGCGACATAACCTGCGCCTCGATAATTTCGGCCTCGGCATCGCCGATAGAATAAACCGCGCGCACCCGGCCATGGCGAATATGTCTTAGGATTGACGACACAGTAGTTGCACGCGGGTTAACAAATGCGTCGATGTTTAATGGCCCCATCAGCGATGTAAGGGTCGGATCATTTACCAGCGAAATTACCATCGGACAACCTGCGGCTTTGGCGCGTGCGGCGACCAGCAAGTTGGTTTTGTCGTCGTCCGTGACCGCCAGCAGAGCATCGACTTTGTCAATGTTCGCTTCTTGCAGCATATCCATGTCAAGGCCGTCGCCGTGCAAAACAATCGTCCGCTCAAGGGCGTCAGCGGCAAATTCGGCGACCCGGCGGTCACGCTCGATCACTTTGGCACGAATTCGATCCGAGCTGTTTTCAAGCTGCTTAGCCACAGCCAAGCCGACGTTACCACCGCCAATAATGATGACCCGCTCGCGCTTTTGGGCTGACTTGCCGAAAATCTCAAGCGTGCGTCCAAGATCTTCGGTATGGGTGAAAATATAGACCTGGTCTTTGGCAAATAACTGGTCGCCGGGCTCGGGCGCAAACAAAGTTCCGTCGCGACGAATTGCAACTACGACGGCGCGTAAAGTGGAAAACAGCTCGGTTAACTGTCGCAGAGGCGTGTTCAAAACTGCGCAATGATCGTCAAGCGACACGCCGATCAGCTGGGCTTCGCCATCTAAAAACAGCTCTGTGTCGAATGTCGAAGGGGCCCTAAGGCGTTGCAACGCGGCCTCGGCCACCTCTCGCTCCGGACTGATGACCACGTCAATCGGCATATGTTCGCGCCGATAAAGGTCTGAATAGATTGCGTCATGATAGCTTTGCGCCCGCAAGCGCGCGATTTTTCGCGGAATCGAAAAAATCGAATGCGCAACCTGACACGTAACCATATTCACTTCGTCGGAATGGGTTGCGGCAATAATCATATCGGCATCACGCGCGCCTGCCTGTTCCAATACATCGGGGTATGAAGCAAAACCGATGACGCCGTTTACATCCAGCGTATCCGTCGCCCGCCGTACCAGTTCGGCATTTTGGTCCACCACAGTTACATCATTTTTTTCAGCAGAAAGATGGCGGGCGATTTGCCAGCCAACCTGACCAGCCCCACATATGATGACCTTCATTGGGGCTCCTGCCACCGCTGGGAAATTTGCGCCAATTTCGCCGATTGGCAGCAAAAGCGCAACGTCTGAATGTCCGGTCGTTGACACAAACGGTTTCGCGGCGTATCGCGTCGATCAAGGGTTTGGGCCCCTGCCGCCTGCAAGCATCTGCTTTGGTGAAGCCCCGAGTTTTTTCACGTCATCCAATCACTGCCACTGGCGGAGGGATGGTAACGCAGGCACCTCTCGCGAACCCGCATCGGCAGGAACGGATTGTTATGACCAATATGCAACTATCTATAGAGGCCCTAAAAGCACAGGCCAAGCGCCTCAGGGCCGAACTTGCCGCCCAAGGCATCGACATGACCCATTCGCAAACCCTTGAAGCCATTGCGCATCAACATGGATCCAAGGACTGGAACACGCTGTTTGCCAAAATTGGAAACCGACCCGCCTGCCCGGTTTGGCTGGGTCAGGTTGTCACCGGCAAATTTATGGGCCAGCCTTTTATCGGTGAAGTGATAGGTGTGCGCAACTTGCCCGGCGATCGATATCATGTCGTTCTGGATTTTGATGAAGCAGTGGATGTCGTGACATTTGACAGTTTTTCGAACTTTCGAAAACGCGTTCAGAATGTGATCACATCACAGGGCCGCACCGATGCGCGAACCTCAAACGGTCAGCCGCATCTGGTTCTGGATATTTGAAGGGTCGGGCGTTTTTTGGCGTATTGTCAGCCGACGTGGTGGAAATCTAGGGCTTAATCGTCCTCGTCATCGATTTCTGCCACGCGGGCACCGGATTTGCTGGATGTCACCACATTCAGTGATTTTAGTTTGCGGTGCAACGCTGAACGCTCCATGCCGACGAAACTGGCGGTTCGCGAAATATTACCGCCAAACCGG
>DJBQ01000065.1:0-11038 GCA_002430125.1 Rhodobacterales bacterium UBA5972 | reverse complement strand
CAGATATTCGCGTTCAAACATTTCCCGCGCCTCGCGCAGCGGCAGTGTCGCCAGACTGCTGGGAAGCGCCATACCGCCTTCGCTGCGTCCGCCGCCGTTGCTTTCCGGCAGTTCTTCGACGTCAATTTCCCCGCGATCGGGGCCCAGAATCAATACGCGTTCGATCACGTTCTTTAACTGGCGCACATTGCCGGGCCACTGCATGGTTTGCAGCAAGGCTTCTGCATCTTGGGAAATACTCCGCAACGGCAGGCCCTGACTTCGGTTCAATTCGGCAATAAAATGGCGCGCCAGTTCGGGTATATCTTCTCGACGAGTTTCAAGCGACGGCACTGAAATGGGTACAACATTCAAGCGATGGAACAGTTCTTCGCGGAACCGCCCTTGACGAATTTCGGCCTGTAAGTCTTTGTTTGTCGACGATATTACCCGTAAATCAACCCGAACTTTGTCAGACCCTCCGACCCGTTGAAATTGTTGCTCCACCAGCACCCGCAAGATTTTCGACTGCGTGCCAATCGGCATATCTGAAACTTCGTCAATGAACAAAATCCCGCCATGCGCCTGTTCCAAAAGACCCGGTTCAAAGCCCCTTTCGGCACTCTCGCGCCCAAACAAAACCTCCTCCATCCGATCCGGGGATATGGAGGCAGAATTCACCGAAATGAACGGATTGCGCGCCCGGTCTGAATTGGCATGAATATACCGCGCGGCAACTTCTTTACCGGATCCGGCAGGGCCAGTTAACATAATGCGCCCGTTGGTGCGCGTCACCTTATCAAGGTTTGATTTTAGTGTCTTAAAGGCCGAACTTGTACCAATCATCACCGAAGAAGTAACGTCGTGCACCTTCAATTTAGCGTTTTCGCGCCGCAGACGCGACGCCTCCATTGCGCGGGCGATCACTAGCATCAGCTGATCAATATTAAACGGCTTTTCGATGAAATCATACGCACCCTGCTTTACCGCAGCCACAGCGATCTCGACATTCCCATGCCCGGAGATAATAACCACCGGAATATCTGGATTATCACGCTTAGTCGTCTTGAGAATATCAATCCCATCCATGCGGCTGTCTTTCAACCAGATATCCAGAATTATCAAATCAGGCGGATCGGCATTAATTTCCCGCATACAGCTGTCGCTGTCGCCTGCTTTTCGGGTTGTATACCCCTCGTCGATCAAGATATCCGAAACCAATTCGCGGATGTCCTTCTCGTCGTCTACCACCAAAATGTCGCCCATATTTAAGTCCTCTACAGCCGTTTAGGCCACTTTCTTGTTGTTCTGCTTAGGTTTTTCTGTCGCCGTATGCGGTAAATTAATCCGCGCCATTGCGCCAAACCTTTCGCCCCGTACAAACGGTTCCGCGTCTACCAGTTCTAAAGTTCCGCCATGTTCCTCGATAATCTTCTTCACAATCGAAAGGCCAAGTCCGGTCCCCTTTTCGCGGGTCGTTACATAGGGCTCGAATAATCGTGCGCGATTTTCCGGAAGACCTGCGCCATTGTCCGAAATTTTGATTAAAGTCGCACCATCCGCAAGTGTAACAGTAATTCGGATTTCCGGATTATAGCCCTGATCTATTTCTTTATTAGTATATGTTTCAATAGCTTCTCCAGCATTCTTAATTAAGTTAATCAGCGCCTGTGAAATCATCGTGGCGTCAATATTACCCCAGATTGCGTTGTGATCACACTCGATACTAATCTTCACATGCGGTAAAGCGGCCTCCTGCAATGTCACCGCATCGCGCACCAATTTAACGATGTCATTTTGCTGACGGTCAGGTTCGGGCATGCGCGCAAATTTCGAGAATTCGTCAACAATGCGCCTGAGATCAGAGGTTTGGCGAATAATAACATCAGTATATTGCGCCAGCGTCGCGACATCAATGCCAGGTACGGTCCTGAACTTTCGCATCAAACGTTCGGCCGAAAGTTGGATCGGCGTCAACGGATTCTTGATTTCATGCGCAATCCGGCGCGCCACGTCGCCCCATGCGGCCATTCTTTGGGCCGAAACCAAATCAGTAACGTCGTCAAACGTGACAACATAGCCTTCGACATTACCACGATCGTTTTTCCGCGTGGCAATCCTCAGCAGCAAATTTTCACCACTGCCAGCCCGGGTGAGTTGAACTTCTTCTTGGGTAACCTGCCGGCGCCCCTCGTTCAATTCATTGAAAAGATAGGCAAATTCCGGCACCGCATCTTTCAGCGCCACGCCGCTTTCGTGTTCGGGTCTAATGTCCAGCAGACGCCTTGCGGCCGCATTAAGGAACTCGATCTGTCCAGCGGGGTTCAGACCAATGACTCCGGTTGAGACGCCAGTCAACACGCTGTCAAATAGCCGGCGGCGTTGTTCTGTGTGGTGGTTTGTATCAATCAACGTGTCGCGCTGGGATTTCAGCTGTTTGGTCATTTGGTTAAAAACCCGGCTGAGCATGGCGATTTCGTCATCGCCCTCTTCTTCCTCCACCCGGATTTCAAGATCGCCCGACCCAACCCTTTGCGCGGCACCAGCAAGGCGTCCAACCGGGCGCGACAAACGCTCTGCAAACCAAAGGCCCAGCCATACAGCGGCCAGAATGACAATGACCGCGAAACCAAGATAGAGTAGCCCAAATTCAAACAGCAACCGCCCCCGATCGCTTTCAAGCTGTTGATAAAGCGCAACTGTTTGTTTGGTTTCATCCAGAAGACTGAGGATTTTTCCATCCACGACCCGGCTGATATAAAGGTATCTGTCCGAAAACGCGTTCAGTGATATCAGCGCGCGAAATTCGCTGTTTTCCCAATCCTGGATAACCACAACTTCACCAGAAGCCGCGCGGTCAATTTCCGCCGTACTGGGCTGCTCATAATCAAACAGGTAACTCCGGTCGCCGCGCGCCTTTAACGCGCCTGCTCCGTCGATCACATAGGCTTCGCGCAAACCACGTTGGACCTGCTTTTGCCCCTGTGCCAAAATCAGGCGGATGTCCGGATCCGTCAGCAACGGGTTCACCCGTTTGCTTTGGTCAAGGAAAGCCTGTAACGCCTGCGCGTCGTTAATCAGCCCGTCGCGGTGCTCCTGCTCATAGGCTTGTGCCGCGGCAAGCGAATTGCCGACGACCTGGCGAACCCGGTCAGAAAACCATCCTTCGATGCCAAAATTTACAGTCGCCGTGGCAAAAACCGCAACGACCACCGTTGGGACGAGTGCCATCAGGGCAAATACCCGTGTCAGCCGCAAATGCAGTCGTGATCCAGCCGATTTTGCCCGTCGCGCCGCCACCATCTGAGCAATGCGTTGAATGACAAGTGCGGCAACCACCAGAATGTAAACAAGATCGCCCAAAAGGACAAAACGCAACAACCGCGACGATGCCGCCTCGACAAATCCACCAAGCACCGAAAATGTAAGAACCACCAGCAGTGGCCCTAATACAACGAGGCTGAGGGTCCCAAAGTTGCGGACTCTACGTTGCTTGAGGAACCTATTGGGTTTGTCCCAAAATGACGTTGGGGCGATGGAAATCACGTTTCTAAACCAAATTTGGCCAGCCATCTGCGGCCGGATGGGCCGAAAAGGTCTGGCAAGTTGCTGTAACCAGCTGATTCCACTGCGTCAGGCACACAATCCACTCTGAAAAGACACAATTACTGTGGTATTCTTACATCAATTTCCGCCGACGAGTCACGTGAATATCCAGATCAATCACCTTTTTTCTAAGCGTATTTCGATTGATGCCCAGTAACTCGGCGCATTTCGCCTGATTGCCGCCGGACGCATCCAGGGCGATTTCAAGTAACGGCACCTCCAGCTCACGCAAAATACGGTTATATAGGCCCGAAGGCGGCAATGCGTCGCCATGTAAATCAAAATACCGACGCAGATGGCTGGCAATTGATTCTGACAGCTTTTCCGTACTTGTGGGTCGGATTGCCTGTTGATTTTTCACGATCGGCCCCAAAGCGACTGCGACATCCGCCCCGCTGATCACGGCCTCAGGGCAGGTTACGCCCAACCTGCGAATGAGGTTTTCTAACTGACGCACATTTCCCGGCCATGCGAAATGACGCATTTTTTCGACCGCTTCGCTGCTTAGTGTTTTTGCTTCATTGGTGTCGCGATCGGGCCGCGATAAAAAATGTTCCGCCAGCGGTACGATATCGTCAACCCGCGCCCTAAGCGGCGGCACGTTCAGGGAAACGGCGTTCAGGCGATAAAATAAATCACTGCGAAACCGGCCGTCCGCCACTGCTTCAGCAAGATTTTGCTGGGTGCTGGCAATCAGACGCGGGGCGGTTTCACCCAAAGCATCCAGCGAGCGCACCAAACGCGACTGCGCCTCGGCCGACAGATCACCTATTTCATCAAGCAACAATGTGCCATTTTTGGCACGCGCCAAAAGCGAATGAACCGCGTCAAGTTGTTCAAGTTCGGCGGCACCTGCCACCACAAAGGCAAGGCTTCGCCTGTCGCTATAGTCGTGAATAATTTTAGCAATCAGTGATTTTCCGGTGCCACTTTCACCGGCAATCAAAACCGATAAATCAGTATTCATCACCCGCGCGATCAGGCGATAAATTTCCTGCATCAAAGGTGTGCGACCGATCAACGGCAGGTCATCGCGCGCGCCGGCTTCTGGCTGTGGGCGAGCCTGTTGACGCTTGCGATCAAGCGCGCGCGCTGAGCGCTTCATCAGATCGGGCAGGTCGAATGGCTTTGGCAGATAGTCATAGGCCTCGGCTTCAGCCGCTTGGATCGCCGTCATAATGGTGTTTTGCGCTGAAATGATAATCACCGGCAAACCGGGGCGCATTTTTGCAATTTTAGGCAGCGTTTCCAAGCCATTACCATCCGGCATTATAACGTCGGAAATCACCAGATCGCCGCGCCCCTCGTCAACCCAACGCATCAAAGTATTCAACGACGCGGTTGCGTGCACCCGACAACCGGCGCGGGTAAATGCTTGAGTTAGTACGGTGCGAATTGTGCGGTCATCGTCTGCGATTAAAACGGTTCCATCCATCAGATTGTCTCTCCTGCATTTTTGGGCGCAATCGGCAGGGATATCCGAAAACTCGTCCGTCCGGGTTTGCTTGTCAGCACAATTGTGCCGTTATGTTCAGTGATAATCTTACTGACCAGCGCCAGCCCCAGACCGGTGCCATTTTCTCGGGTGCTAACAAAGGGGTCAAACACGCTGTCGGCAAGGGCCTCGGGAATGCCCGGACCGTCATCAATCACCTCGATCTGCAATGGAACTGCCAGATCACCCCGACCAGATGACAGCCTGAGACCTTGTTCAAAATAGGTGCGAATAGTAATTCTGCCACCATCGCCGCCAGCTTGTGCCGCATTGGCGAAAAGATTGGCGAAAACCTGAAGCAATTGATCAGCATCCCCCATCGAGTTTGGCAAAGAAGGGTCGTAATCGTCAAAAAATCGCATATGGGCAGCGGCGCCAAGGCTCGCACTTTTACGGGCGCGTTCCAGCAGATCATGCACGTTTATCGGCCGCAATTTCGGCGGCCTGAGATCGCCAAACTGTTCAACCTGCTGCAAAAGCGCGACAATTCTGCGGGTTTCCTGCAAGATCAAGTCAGTCATTTCCTGATCTTGCGCGCTGAGGTTCATAGCCAAAAGTTGCGCCGCACCAGCGATGCCCGCCAAAGGGTTCTTGATTTCATGCGCCAGCATATCGGCCAGACCAATCGCGGTTTTGGTGACTGATTTCAAATGCTCCGCGCGCCCAAGCTTGCCAGCGATCTGCCGTGGGTGCAAAAGGACCATCATCACGTCAGGATCGACGCTGACCGGTGCAATCTGAAGATCACACAAGATTATGCCCTGCCCGTCGCGGTCCAGTTGGACATCGCGGTGGAACAAGGCCGAACGCCCCTCGCGAACACGTGCGATACTGTCGGCCAGATTAACATTCAATCGCAATACTGAACGCAACTCGCGCCCTTCAAGCGCCTTGGACGCCACATTCAGGAACACTTCACCAGCCGGCGTCACCGCAGTAATGCAGTTCGCCGCGTCAACCAACACACCCGGCATTGGCAGGGCTGACCAGATTTCATCTTGGCCGGTTGGCGTCATGCGGCATAACCGATCGCCGGTTGCTGACAATAGCGGCGGATCAGTTGGTGAACCACTTTAGGGTCCGTCGCCGTCAAAACCGCGCTGCGTTCAGTTTTGTTGATTGTAAGGCCATCCATGTACCAACCCAGATGTTTGCGGGCGTTTTTCAGGCCAAGGTCGCGACCATAAAACCCCAAGATACTTTGGTAATGCGCTAGAATCAGATCTGCCAAACCATCACCCTCTGGGATCATTGGCATCGGTGTTCCATAGATTTCGGCAGCGATTTTTGCCAATTTCCAAGGGGCACCTTGGGCGCCACGGCCAATCATCACGCCTGCAGCACCGGATTGATCAAGCGCCTGTCTGGCGGATGGGATGTCACAAATATCGCCATTAGCAATAACCGGAATGTTTACCCGTGCACGCACCCGGCCAATTGCGCGCCAATCTGCCTGACCTTTGTAAAACTGGCACCTTGTGCGCCCGTGCAGCGTCAACATCGCGATTCCGGCCTGTTCTGCCCTTATCGCCAAGTCGCCGGCATTCATCAGGTCGTCGTCCCAACCCAAGCGGGTTTTCAGGGTAACGGGGACGTCCACTGCGGCAACGACCGCCTCGATCAGGGTTAGGGCGTGATCGAGATCTTTAAGCAGAGCCGAACCTGAATAGCCGCTTGTGACTTTCTTGGCGGGGCAGCCCATATTGATGTCAATGATCTTGGCACCATTAGCGGCCACCATGCGCGCACACTCGGCCATCCAATATGCCTCGCGGCCAGCGATTTGCACAGCCGTTCCCTCGACTGACAGGCCAAGTTCGGCCTTTGCGCGGGCCGAAGGTCTTGCCTGAACCAGTTCTTGACTTGCAATCATTTCAGAAACCACCAGTCCTGCGCCAAAATTTTTCACCATTGTCCTGAATGGCAAATCGGTGATTCCAGCCAGTGGTGCAAGAAAAACGGGCGGATCAAGCGTCAAATCCGCCAGTTTGATGGTCATCTGCTTAATCCTTGTGCGGTTTAGCTGGGTTTTAGGCGTATCTGTGCAACTTGGCAATGCGGCTTTCACGTTGCGTCCGGCTTATCAGCCGCCTAAAAACACCTAAAAGCCACCAAAGGAACCCGCTTGTGAGCACTGCCGCCGTAATTGTTGCCGCCGGACGTGGTTTGCGCGCAGGCGGCGGTTTAGCCAAGCAGTTCAGGCCATTGGCCGGTGCGCGGGCGGTTGATTTATCATTGCAGTGTTTCGCGGCGCATCCGGCGATTGACCGGATCGTGTTGGTGCTGCCCCCCGATGAAATCGCTGGCTTTGCAGACTATGTTCTGGCCAAATCCCTTATTTTGACCGAAGGTGGAGCAGACCGATCAACCTCGGTGTTAAATGGATTGCGGGTACTTTCTGCCAACCCTCCAAAAAACGTGCTGATCCATGATGTTGCGCGGCCCTGTGTGAGGCCGGATACAATTGACCGGGTTATTACTGCACTCAAAACCCACCAAGCCGCGGCCCCCGCGCTGCCCGTAACCGACGCACTTTGGCGTGGGGGAAACGACCTTGTTATCGGCACGCAAGATCGTCGCGATCTGTTTCGCGCGCAAACCCCGCAAGGGTTTCATTTCAAGGTAATTCTGGCAGCCCATCAATCACATATAGGTGCTGCGGCAGATGATGTCGAAGTAGCCCGCAACGCCGGAATTGCAGTTGCGATTGTGCCGGGCGACGAGGATAACATAAAGATTACCACCCCCGGCGATTTCGTACGGGCCGAACGGATTTTACGCAAGACAATGGATATACGCACAGGCAACGGATTTGATGTTCATGCTTTTGAAACGGGCGATAAGGTTGTTCTATGTGGTGTCGAAATTCCCCACACGGCGGCCTTGAAAGGTCATTCCGATGCGGATGTCGCAATGCACGCGCTGACTGACGCGATTTATGGCGGGTTGGGGCAAGGGGATATCGGACAATGGTTTCCACCTTCTGATCCACAATGGCAAGGCGCGGCATCTTCGGTTTTTCTGGCGCATGCCACTGAAATAGCTTTAAAATCAGGCTTTGTGATCACGCATGTGGACGTCACGATCATCTGCGAGCTACCGAAAATCGGACCGCATGCCGGGGTGATGAAGGCCCGATTGGCAGAGATTCTAGCGATTGATGTAACCCGGGTTTCGGTCAAAGCCACAACATCCGAGGGCCTGGGCTTTACCGGTCGACGCGAAGGCATCGCGGCAATGGCCACTGCAACATTGGTGAAAGCATGAGCAATCTGATCACAACCGTGTTCTATGTCGGCCGCTTGCCTTGGGCGCCGGGCACGTTCGGGTCTTTGGCCGCCTTACCAATGGCTTATTTATTGCATCGTTATTGCGGATTTCCAGTGTTTTTTGCGCTCACCGTTCTGGTGTTTCTGATCGGCTGGCTGGCAACCTTCACAGCAACCTGGGGCCGATCGGATCACGATCCTTCGGCCATTGTCATTGACGAAGTTGTCGGCCAATGGATCGCGCTTTGGCCCTTGTCCGCCGGTCTGTGGCACGCGGGTGTTGATCCGGCGATTTTCCCCTATCCCGGCTGGATCGCGGCGTTTATTCTGTTCCGGTTCTTTGACATCCTGAAACCTTGGCCGGTGTCCTGGGCCGACAAAAAAACAACGGCCCTTGGGGTGATGCTTGACGATGTTCTAGCCGGAGTTTTGGCAGCGATCTGCGTATCCGCCCTCGCCTGGTATGCCCATAGTGGTGCCTTATGATGTCGCGCGCCCAACAAATCTTAACCTTGGGGCGCGAACGCGGTTGGCGCATCGCTGTTGCTGAAAGTTGCACAGGTGGTTTATTGGCAGGCGCGCTAACCGAAATCGCCGGCTCGTCGGACGTGTTTGAATGTGGTTATGTCACCTATTCCAACACGGCCAAGATGCGACTTTTGCGGGTTCAGCAAGACACATTGGCCTCCTACGGCGCGGTTTCTGAGGAAACGGCTGTTGAAATGGCGAAAGGTGCGTTAATTGACGCCGGGGTTGATCTAGCGGTTTCAATCACCGGAATTGCAGGCCCAGGCGCCAGCGAACACAAACCGGAAGGCCGGGTGTGTTTCGGCGTTGCCACCAAATCTAGCGCGACCACCGAGACCGTCGAATTTGGAGCAATAGGCCGCAGCCGAGTGCGAAACGCCTCGGTCGAACATGCGCTTTTGGTTTTGCTGCGCGCTTTAACGCCGCAATCCTAAGATTTTTGCCTGAAACTTGAGCAGGCGAAAAATTCTTCAATCGCTCAATATTTTGGCACATTGCCTGCATTTCCTGCAAATACCTACCGACAGCTAGCCTTTTTGCCCGCTAAGACCAACCCGCCTTTTACATGCTGCACGCAAGCCGCTTTCAAACGACCAGTGGTACAAATCAGCAGGGATAGTGCAATGAACGGTGCAGATACGGCTTGGATAATGGCGGCAACCGCCCTTGTATTATTTATGACCCTTCCCGGACTTGCCTTGTTTTACGGCGGGTTGGTGCGGGCGCGAAATGTTCTGTCGGTTTTCATGCAATGCTTTGCGATTGCTGCCTTGATGAGCGTGCTTTGGCTGGCACTCGGCTATTCCATCGCTTTCGGCGACGGCAATGCCTATTGGGGCGGCATCGGCAAGGCTTTCCTGCTGGGAATTGATGCCCAAACCCTCAAGGGCACCTTGCCCGAGGTGTTGTTCTTTGCATTTCAAATGACCTTTGCGATTATCACCCCAGCCCTGATTGTTGGTGCCTATGTCGAACGGGTTGGCTTTGGGTTTGTTATCGGGTTCTCGGGCCTATGGATGCTGCTGGTTTACGCGCCGGTTGCCCATTGGATTTGGGGCGGCGGCATGTTGTCTGATGGTGGTATTTTCGGCGCAATGGGTGTGAAAGATTTCGCGGGCGGCATCGTGGTTCATGAAACCGCTGGCTTGGCTGCCTTGGTGGTTGCCTTTGTTTTAGGCCCCCGAAAAGACAAGACCAAACCGCCGCACAATCCCGGCCTTGTGGCGATTGGGGCCGCGATGTTGTGGGTTGGCTGGTTTGGCTTTAATGGTGGCTCGCAACTTGCAGCCGACGGTGGGGCAGCAATGGCGATTGCCGTCACGCATATTTCGGCGGCCACCGCTTCATTGACATGGGCCGCATGGGAGCGGTTTAAGTACGGAAAAACCTCGCTGATCGGGCTTGTCACTGGCGCGATTGCCGGATTGGCGTCAATCACGCCGGCATCGGGTTTTGTCGGGCCAATAGCGGCACTGCTGATCGGTGGGGTCGCGGGTATCCTGTGTCAGGAAGCTTGTTCCATCATCAAGAACCGCTTGAAAATTGATGACACGCTGGATGTTTTCGCAGTGCACGGAATTGGTGGGATATTTGGCACCATCATGATCGCCGTACTGGGCGTTGGCAGCTATGCGGCGCAGTTGGGATCATTGGTCATCGTCGGCACGTTCACTGTGATTGCGAGCTTTGTTCTTGTCAAATTGGTGGCGATGCTCACCCCCATTCGCATCAGTCAGCAAGGCGAATTTGAAGGCCTTGATCTGACCAGCCACGGCGAACAGGCGTATCAATTGAATTCGTAATCGAGCCGGATTTCAGGTTTCAAGTCTGGGCAGATCTGGCGTTCTTTTGGGATAGCTGCGTCTGCCCGGCCATTTTCATCTGGTCCGCCATGAAATGCACAAACCGCAATACCAGGCTTTCAGGGGCTACATTGTCTGGCCAGACGGCAAAAATTCCGGGCGCCCAAAGGTCCAGATCGGGTAAAACCTGCACCAGCGAACCGGCTTGAAGGTCTTTTGCAACCAAGCTGCGTGGAATCGCCGCCACGCCTAACCCCGCGGCCACCAATCCGCGCAGGAACGCTTTATGCGCGAAGGGGTGGCGGGGCTCTTGCGCGATAAAACGCGGCCCTCGCGGATCGCGCCGGTGAGCCGGGCGA
>DJBQ01000176.1 GCA_002430125.1 Rhodobacterales bacterium UBA5972 | reverse complement strand
CGCGCGCGGCAGGCCCATAGGCCGACAAAACCGTTGCATTCTCAGCATTTCGCATTCACGGTCAGGTGTTGGCAAATATCGCCATTTTCTGATGGTGAATACGGAGAATTGTTTTGGAATTCGATTTCACCGATACAGGAACCGGTCCGGCCGTGTTGTTCCTGCCGGGCTCTTACAGCAGCCACAGCGCTTGGCGCGGGGTACAAAAGGCACTGAACGGTTCCTACCGGACAATTTCAACAAGCTTGCCGGGCTATGGCGACACGCCTGAAATACGCCCGATCGACGTCAAGGATGTTGCCTTGATCACCGATTTCGTGGCCGAGGTTGTCGAGAAGGTCGGCGAGCCGGTGCACATGGTCGGACATTCCTTTGGTGGCCTGAGTCTTTATGCCTCGGTGCTTGCCGGCAAGGTAAAGCCACTCAGTATCGTGACATTTGAGGGCAATCCGGTTTTTTGCAGAACCGGCGACGACCCGTTTCACTGGGCCGACGGCATGATTGACATGAAAGCCCGTTTTCGCGCCGCAATCGACGCGGGTGATCCAGAAGCGGCCGGGGTGATCATCGATTTCTGGAGCCATCCGGGCAATTTCAAATCGATGCCAGGCTCCTTTCGCGCATTTTGCCAGACCAAAGCCGCAACCAACCTGCTGGACTGGAAAGCTGGGACAGGTTTCGCCGCCGATTTCACAGATTTCAAGTGCCTCGATATGCCCTGCACCGTCGCGCGTGGCGGGCTGGCCAATCCGGCGATAATTGACGTATCAGAACAGATCGTCGCCAATGCCCGGAACGCGACATTGCATGTTGAACCCGGGGCCGGGCATTTTCTGATTTCGACGCATCCGGCGGAATGTGCGGCCGTTATCGACCGGCACATGCAGCAATTTGCGGATACACGACCCTAGGCGATACCGCGTTCAATCAACCCCTTGGCAATCGCCACATAACTGTCGGCAATCGGCCCGTCGCCCACGGCAATCGGAGTGCCGCCATCGCCTGCAAGGCGTACGGAAATATCCAGCGGGATTTCCCCAAGGAATGGAATTCCCAAACGATCCGCATCTTTTTTGGCCCCACCGTGGCCAAAGATATGATCCTCGTGACCGCAATTCGGGCAGATATAGGTCGACATGTTTTCGATCAGACCCAGCACTTTGATGCCGGTCTTTTCAAACATGTTGATCGCCTTACGCGCATCCAGCAGCGCAATATCCTGCGGGGTCGAGACGATGATCGCCCCTGTGACCTCGGTTTTCTGACTTAAGGAAAGCTGCACGTCGCCTGTGCCCGGCGGCAAATCGACGATCAGAACATCCAGTTCACCCCAGCGAACCTGCCCCAGCAATTGCTGCAAAGCCCCCATCAACATCGGGCCACGCCAGACCACGGCCTCGTCTTCCTTCAGCATCAGACCCATCGAAATGAAGGTGACGCCGTGGTTTTTCAGTGGAATGATTTCCTTGCCATCAGGTGAAGCCGGACGTTCGTTCAGCCCCATCATGCGGTGCTGGCTTGGCCCATAGATATCCGCATCAAGCAGCCCAACCCGCCGCCCTTGACGCGCCAATGCCACTGCAAGGTTGCTGGACACAGTGGATTTTCCCACCCCGCCCTTGCCGGACGCAATCGCCAGAATACGGTCAACCCCGGCCACGCGTTCCGGCCCGGCCTGCGGTTTCGGATGGCCCCCAATTTTCAGGTTCGGCGGTGGCGGCGCGGCTTTGGGGCCAGCGGAATGCGCCGTCAGGATTACCGAAACACTTTCAACACCTGCCACAGATTCAGCAGCCCGTTGTGCTGCGGCGCGCGCTGGTTCCATTCGCGGGCCCATTTCGGCCGGAACTTCCAGCACAAACCGCACGGTGCCTCCGTCCACGGTTAAAGCGCGCACCATGTCACGCGATACGATATCGCCGCCATCCGGCAGGATTATGCGTTTTAGGGCTTCCAGAATCTCGTCGCGTTTTACAGACATGTTGGCGCACCTTTGTTCGTTCGATTGCCCTTGGGGGCAGTTGCACCTTACATTGGTCAAATCGTGCCTTAGGGCAAGGCCCGTCAAAGGTTTATTAGGAATTCTGCATGGAAACGTTGCAACATGCCGCCGAGTTGATGACCGGACGCGATTCTGCATTGATGCAGATCGTCGGTCTTTCACTCTATGTCAGTCTGACCGCATGTTTTCTTGCAGCATTGATTGGCATTCCATTGGGGGCCGCGTTGGCAATATGGAATTTCCCACTGCGCAGCGTGCTTGTCGTTTTGTCGTCGTCCCTGATGGCATTGCCGCCTGTGGTCGTCGGTCTGTGTGTCTATCTGCTGTTATCCCGCGCCGGACCTTTGGGCGATCTTGGGCTGTTGTTCACGCCGGGTGCGATGATTATCGCCCAGACAATCCTGATCACACCGATCATTCTGGCCCTGACGCGCGAGGCGGTTTTGCCGCTTAGGCGGGATTACGACGCCCTGCTGCTGTCGGTCGATGCCGGGCCGGGTTTGAAACTGACAACATTGATCTGGGACGCGCGTTACGGTGTAATGACTGCCCTTTTGGCAGGGTTTGGACGCGCCTTGGCCGAGGTTGGGGCGGTCTTGATTGTGGGCGGTAATATCAGTGGCCTTACCCGCGTTATGACCACGACAATCGCGCTGGAAACATCAAAGGGCAATCTGGAACTGGCATTGGCGCTAGGGCTGGTGTTGCTGAGCATTGCAATTGCCGTCAACGCCTCGGTTCACCTGCTTGCGCGGCTTGGGCGGCGATACGAGGTCACCCGTTGAACGCACCGGACCTGATCTTTGACAGCGTTGAGGTACTGGCCGACGGCGAACAGGTACTTGGCCCGGTTTCCATGCGGCTGGCTTCGGTCGGAATAACCGTAATCATGGGGGCAAATGGTGCAGGCAAAAGTCTGTTCCTTACCACCGCACATGGCTTGGTCGCCCCTCATCGTGGGCGCGTTATCTGGAACGGAATACCGGCTGACAGCAGCCGAAAATCGCGCGGCTTTGTTTTTCAGAACACTCCTGTTTTGCGCCGTTCTGTGGCCGGTAACGTCGCCTTCCCACTGTCAGCGCGCAAAATGCCGGCCATCGAAAAAGCCACCCTTGTCGCACGCGCATTGGCCGAAGCACGGCTGACCTCACAGGCACATCAGCCCGCCGCGGCGCTGTCCGGGGGCGAATTGAAACGCCTTGCCTTGGCCCGCGCGATGGTGACTGATCCCGCGGTCATACTGTTGGACGAGCCTGCCGCCAACCTTGACCCCGCTACCACCAAAGAACTGGAAGACAGCCTGCGCCGGATCAGCGATGCTGGCACCAAGGTCATCCTGTCAACCCATGACATCGCACAAGCACGCAGGCTGGCGGGCGACATTCTGTTTTTTGATGCAGGGCTTTTGATCGAACAGGCTAGTGCTGCGGCGTTTTTTGCAAACCCGATCAGCCAAGCCGCGCAAAAGTACCTTAAGGGCGAGTTATGATCCGGGTTCTTTTGATTTTTCTTCTGGCCACCCTGCCGGCTGCAGCCGCCGAGCGTTTCATCACGCTGGCGTCAACGACTTCGACCCAAAACTCGGGTCTGCTTGACGCAATCCTGCCAATTTTTACCAGCAAAACCGGCATCACGGTACATGTGATTGCGGTCGGCACCGGGCAGGCCATGCGGATTGCCCAGAACGGCGACGCCGATGTGTTGCTGGTGCATCACCTCCCATCGGAAGTCGCCTTTGTCGCCTCGGGTCACGGTATCGACCGCCGCGATGTGATGTATAACGATTTCGTCATCGTCGGCCCAAGCAATGATCCCGCTGGTGTCAAAGGCCAACCTGATGTGATCAGCGCCATGCGGGCCATCGCAACGTCCAAACAACTCTTCGCCTCGCGTGGCGACGACAGTGGCACCCACAAAAAGGAACAGGAGCTTTGGGCGGCTGCCAACATATCCCCAACCGGGTCGTGGTATCTGGAAACCGGTTCCGGTATGGGCGCCACCCTTAACCTTGCGCAAGTCAAACAAGCCTACGCCCTGAGCGATCGCGGCACCTGGATCACCTTCGGCAACAAGGGCGACCTTGCCTTGCTGTTTGCCGGAGACAACGCCCTGTTCAACCCATACGGCGTCATTCTGGTCAATCCGGCACGCCACCCCTATGTCAAAGCCGCCGATGCGCGGTCTTTCATAGACTGGCTGGTATCAACCGAAGGTCAGGCCGCCATCGGTGCCTTTCGCATTCAGGGGTTCGAGGCGTTCTGCCCGAATGCCAGCAATCTGACCGCAAAATTGCGCGACCGCACCGCCTGCCCGGCGGATAACGACTAGTAAACCCCCAAAGCCATGCGTTTTGTGCATATCGGATTTGATCAAATTCGGGATTGCTGCGGTGCAGCAAATGCCTAGATATGACAGGTAAGCAAAAATGAAACGAGACGTACCGATGGCCTATATCCAGTCAACCACACAGAAATCCGCGCTGATCGCAAGCGCTTTGGCATTCTTCCGCGCAATCGGCAGCGGCTTTGAACAGCACCGCGCCTTTGTTCGCACCCGCAATGAATTGTATGCCTTGTCCGATCACGGCCTGAACGACCTTGGCCTGACACGCGCCGATATCGACCGCGCCGCGATGGAAGCCACAATCGGTTCCGCGCATCACTAACAGTTTCTCCCTGTAAGACCGCCGTCCCTCCCGTCGGTGGTCCTGCAAAAAGACGGCGGCGCACCTCTCCCTTGCGTCGCCGTTTTTTGTTTTGTGCTGCGGCACGATAGCCCGGCCAAAGCGTATGGGCCGGGCCGTTGGAAACCTCATTCGGGCAACCCTCAAAACGGAATATCATCCACGCCGTTGACATAGCTCGACACCACCTTTTTCTCGCCCGCCTTGTCAAATAGCACCGACAGTTTGTCGCCTTCGATATCGATCACAGCACCATAGCCGAATTTCTGGTGGAACACCCGGTCGCCAAGGCCAAAGACGGACACAGCGTTAAGGTCGATCACCACATTGCGGGCGTCCTTTGGTTGACCAAGGCCGCGTTGTCCGGCGCGGGCTTGCATGCGTTTCCAGCCGGGCGAGTTATAAGCGTCGGCCTTTGAAACTCGTTCTTCAAGGTCCGATCCGCGCACCACGCCGTCAAAACCGGCAACCGGGGCTGCCGCACCGTAACCGCCGCCGTATAGGCCGGGCGGGGTCAGCACCTCGACATGGGCAGCAGGCAATTCATCCACGAAACGCGATGGCAGGGCAGATTGCCACTGGCCAAAAACCCGGCGGTTTGCGGCGAAGGAGATCGTGCAGATTTCTTCGGCCCTTGTGATGCCGACATAGGCGAGGCGACGTTCTTCCTCGAGGCCCTTCAGCCCGGTTTCGTCCATCGATCGCTGGCTGGGGAACAAGCCGTCCTCCCATCCGGGCAGAAACACGGCAGGGAATTCCAAGCCCTTGGCGGCGTGCAGGGTCATGATCGACACCTTTTCAACCGCGTCTTCCTGTTCGTTTTCCATGATCAGGCTAACATGTTCCAAAAACCCCTGCAGGTTTTCGAATTGCTCCAGCGCCTTCACCAGTTCCTTGAGGTTTTCCAGTCGTCCCGGCGCCTCGGGGGTTTTTTCCTGACGCCAGTAATCGGTGTAACCGCTTTCTTCCAAAATCATCTCAGCCAGTTCAATATGGCTGTGCGCACCCTGCCGCACGATCATCGCCCAGCGGTCTGCATTTGCCAGAAACGCACCCGCCGTCTTGCGATACCGGTTGCCAAGCGAGCCGTCGTCCAGCGCGATCCGCAACCCTTCCATCAGGCCGACACCATTACTGCGGGCGGCGCGGTTGATGTCTTGCATCGCCTTGTCACCAAGACCGCGTTTGGGCGTGTTGATGATGCGTTCAAAGGCCAGATCATCGTCAGGGCTGGTGACGATGCGGAAATAGGCCATCGCATCGCGGATTTCCAAGCGTTCGTAAAACCGTGGGCCACCGATCACCCGATACGGCAGACCGATGGTCAGAAACCGATCCTCAAACGCCCGCATCTGGTGGCTGGCGCGCACCAGAATCGCTATAGAATCAAGCGATACCGGATCAAGCCCACGGGTGCCGCGTTGCAGAGCCTCGATATCCTCACCGATCCAGCGGGCTTCTTCCTCGCCGTCCCAATGGCCGATCAACCGAACCTTTTCGCCTTCTTTTTCAGCCGTCCAAAGCGTCTTACCCAGCCGATCCTCGTTACCGGAAATCACGCCCGATGCGGCTGCCAGAATATGCGGGGTCGAGCGATAGTTTTGTTCCAGACGTACAACTTTGGCCCCCGGGAAATCCTTTTCAAACCGCAGGATATTGCCGACCTCGGCCCCGCGCCAGCCATAGATCGACTGATCATCATCACCCACACAACAGATATTCTTGTGCTCGGCCGCCAACAGGCGCAGCCACAGATATTGCGCGACATTGGTGTCTTGATATTCGTCCACAAGGATGAACCGGAACCAACGCTGGTATTGTTTCAGGATATCCGGATGGGTCTGAAAAATCACCACGACATGCAACAACAGATCGCCAAAATCCACCGCGTTCAGGGTTTTCAGGCGGTTCTGATACTGTTCATAAATCTCGGTGCCGCGATTATTATAGGCCGACGCTTCCGAACTTGGCACTTTGTCCGGCGTCCAGGCGCGGTTCTTCCAATTGTCAATCAGATGCGCGATCATTCGCGCAGGCCAGCGCTTTTCGTCGATGTTTTCGGCCCGGATCAATTGCTTCAACAGGCGCACCTGATCGTCGGTGTCCAGAATGGTGAAGTTTGATTTCAGGCCCACAAGTTCGGCGTGGCGGCGCAATATCTTGACGCATAGCGAATGGAACGTCCCCATCCACGGCATGCCCTCAACCGCCTCACCCAGCAGGCGGGCCACGCGCAGCTTCATTTCGCGCGCCGCTTTGTTGGTGAAGGTCACCGACAGGATTTCATTGGGCCTCGCCCGCCCCGTATGCAACAAATGCGCAATCCGTGCTGTCAGCGCCTTGGTCTTGCCGGTCCCGGCCCCTGCCAGCATCAAAACCGGCCCGTCCAAAGCCTCAACCGCATCACGCTGCGCTGGATTCAATTCGTCGAGATACTGGCCATGCCGTGCGGCCATCGCCTGTGCGGACAGGCTAAGGGGTGCGCGTTCAAAGGCGTCTGATTCATCAAAACTGCTCATGCGCGGTAATTTAGCCAGCTATTGAAATAATTGAAACCCATGTTCGCAATATGTTCTGCAATCTTTGTTTCCCAAATACTCAAAAAACCCGCCCGAACACCACCGTCCAACTTGTTACAATTCGTTACATTGCGGCAGATTGCCCCTTGCTTGCTGCAACGCAGCATCTCATAAACTTGGGAGGACAGATAAAACCCACTACCGCAAGGAGCCGTCTTTTGGCCAAATTCAAGAAAATCCTGATTGCCAACCGTGGAGAAATTGCAATCCGGGTGATGCGTGCCGCCAATGAAATGGGCAAGCGGACTGTTGCGGTCTACGCCGAAGAGGATAAGCTGGGCCTGCACCGCTTTAAGGCTGACGAGGCCTATAAAATCGGCGAGGGGCTGGGGCCAGTGGCGGCTTACCTGTCAATCGACGAGATTATCCGCGTCGCCAAAATGTCGGGCGCCGATGCGATCCATCCGGGGTACGGACTGCTCAGCGAGAACCCGGATTTCGTTGATGCCTGTACGGCGAACGGCATTGTTTTTATTGGCCCAAAGGCCGAAACCATGCGCGCTTTGGGTGACAAAGCATCCGCCCGGCGGGTGGCCATAGCGGCCGGTGTGCCGGTTGTGCCAGCCACCGACGTACTGCCCGATGATATTGTCGAGGTGCGGCGCATGGCGGCAGAAGTCGGCTATCCCTTCATGCTGAAAGCCAGCTGGGGCGGCGGCGGGCGCGGGATGCGGGCCATCATGTCCGAGTCTGAACTTGCCGAAAAAGTGCGGGAAGGCCGACGCGAGGCCGAAGCTGCCTTTGGCAATGGTGAAGGCTATCTGGAAAAACTGGTGCGCCGGGCGCGCCATGTGGAAGTGCAGATCCTTGGCGACCAGCACGGTGCGATCTATCATTTGTGGGAGCGCGATTGTTCTGTCCAGCGGCGCAACCAAAAAGTCGTCGAACGCGCCCCTGCCCCTTATCTGACGCAAGACCAACGCGAGGAAATTTGCGCCTTGGGGCGGAAAATCTGCGCGCACGTTGGCTATGAATGTGCGGGAACCGTTGAATTCCTGATGGATATGGACAGCGGCAAATTTTACTTCATCGAAGTAAACCCCCGCGTTCAGGTCGAACATACCGTTACCGAAGAAGTCACCGGCATTGATATCGTGCGCGCCCAAATCCTGATCGCTGAGGGGGCTACACTGGCTTTGGCGACCGGCATGGCCTCTCAGTCGGATATCAAACTGCATGGCCATGCCCTGCAATGCCGCGTCACCACCGAAGACCCGCAGAACAACTTTATCCCCGATTACGGCCGGATCACCGCCTATCGCGGGGCGACAGGTATGGGGATACGGCTGGACGGGGGTACGGCCTATTCCGGGGCGGTGATCACGCGGTATTATGACTCGTTGCTGGAAAAAGTCACCGCCTGGGCACCAACGCCGGATCAGGCCATCGCCCGGATGGACCGCGCCCTGCGTGAGTTTCGTATTCGCGGTGTGTCCACAAATATCGCCTTTGTGGAAAACCTGCTGAAACACCCGACATTTCTGGAAAACCGCTATACCACCACATTCATCGACGAAACGCCGGATCTGTTCCGGTTCAGCAAGCGACGGGATCGCGCGACCAAAATCCTGACCTATATCGCCGATATCACGGTCAACGGGCATCCTGAAACCCAAGGCCGCCCCCTGCCCGCTGCAGCAGCCCGCAGCCCGAAAGCACCCCTTAACAAGGTTGAAACTGCGCCTTACGGAACCCGCAATCTGTTTGAGGAAAAAGGCGCCCAAGCCGTCGCCGACTGGCTGGCAGATCAGCCGCAGGTTCTGCTGACTGACACAACGATGCGCGACGGGCACCAATCATTGCTGGCGACCAGAATGCGCACCTATGATATGGCCAAAGTGGCCAGCGCCTACGCCCATAACTTGCCGCAGCTTTTCAGCGTTGAAACCTGGGGTGGTGCGACGTTTGACGTGGCTTACCGGTTCCTGCAAGAATGTCCTTGGCAACGCCTGCGCGATCTGCGCGCTGCGATGCCGAACGTGATGACCCAAATGTTACTGCGCGGCAGCAATGGGGTTGGTTACACCAATTACCCCGATAATGTGGTGCAGTTCTTTGTGCGTCAGGCCGCCGAAAGTGGCGTTGATGTGTTCAGGGTGTTTGACAGCCTCAACTGGGTCGAAAACATGCGCGTCGCGATGGATGCGGTGCGTGAAAACGGCAAAATCTGCGAAGGCTCGATTTGTTATACCGGCGACATTCACGACCCCGACCGGGCGAAATATGATTTGAAATACTATGTCGAAATGGGCAGGCAACTGCGCGATGCGGGTTCACATATTTTGGGTCTGAAAGATATGGCAGGTCTGCTGAAACCCGCAGCCGCAAAGGTGCTGGTCAAGGCATTGAAGGAAGACGTCGGCTTGCCGATCCATTTCCACACGCATGACACATCCGGCCTGTCGGCAGCGACAGTTCTGGCCGCGTGTGATGCAGGCGTTGACGCGGTTGATGTCGCGATGGACAGCATGTCCGGCGGCACCTCGCAACCGTGTTTTGGCTCGATCGTGGAAGCGTTGAAACACACGCATCGCGACACCGGTATCGACATGAAAGCCGTCAGCGAGATCAGCGAATACTGGGAAGGCGTGCGCGGCCAATATGCGGCCTTTGAAAGCGGCACCGCAGCGCCTGCATCCGAAGTTTACCTGCACGAAATGCCCGGCGGCCAGTTTACCAACCTCAAAGCCCAAGCCCGCAGTCTGGGGCTCGAGGATCGCTGGCACGAAGTCGCACAAACCTATGCAGATGTGAACCGGATGTTTGGCGATATCGTCAAGGTCACCCCCAGTTCCAAGGTCGTCGGTGACATGGCCCTGATGATGGTCAGTCAGGGCCTGACCCGGGCGCAGGTTGAAGACCCAGACACCGAAGTTGCCTTTCCCGACAGCGTGATTGACATGCTGCGCGGCAATATCGGCCAACCGCCGGGCGGGTTTCCGGCGGCTCTGATCGACAAGGCCCTCAAAGGCGAAATCCCTAACACAGAACGCCCAGGCCTGCATTTGCCAGCTGAAGATATCGAAGGCCTGCGCAAAACCGTTTCAAAGGAACTCGAAGGTTTCAAAGTCGATAACGAGGATTTGGCGGGATATCTGATGTACCCCAAAGTGTTCCTTGATTACATGGGTCGCCACCGCGTTTATGGCCCTGTTCGCACACTACCAACGCTGAACTTCTTTTATGGCATGCAGCCGGGCGACGAAATCGAAGCCGAAATTGACCCCGGCAAAACCCTGGAAATCCGCCTGCAAGCGGTCGGTGAAACCAATGACGACGGTGAAGCCAAAGTGTTCTTTGAACTCAACGGTCAGCCTCGTGTGATCCGGGTGCCAAACCGCAAAGTCAAAGCCGTCACCGCAAAACGACCCAAGGCCGAAGCCTCGAACCCCGATCACATCGGCGCGCCAATGCCCGGCGCTGTCGCCAGTGTCGTGGTCTCAGTGGGCCAAAAGGTCATGCAAGGCGATATGTTGCTGACCATTGAGGCTATGAAAATGGAAACCGGCATCCATGCGGATCGCAAAGCAGTGGTCAAGGCCGTGCATGTTCGTGCCGGTGATCAGATCGACGCCAAGGATTTACTTGTGGAACTGGAATAGTCTGCCCTTGAACCTTTCATCGCGGCCTTTTACCTGTGGACATGTCCTAACCAGAGGCTTGTGATGCTTGAACTCCTGACCAATCCTGCCGTCTGGGCCAGCTTTCTGACCCTGACAGTTCTGGAAATCGTTCTTGGCGTGGACAACATCATTTTTCTGTCGGTCACGGCCTCTCGGCTTCCCGCGCACCAACAGAAACAAGCGCGGCTGATCGGGCTAAGCGGCGCCTTGTTGATGCGCATCGGTCTGTTGTTTTCAATCAGTTGGATAGCAACCCTGACAACCCCGGTGGCATCCATTTGGGCGTATGCGTTTAGTTGGCGCGATATTATCCTGACAGCGGGCGGCCTGTTCCTGCTCTATAAAGCCTCCACCGAGATTTTCGCTGAAATGGAGCCCTACAAGGCAACCGAAACCAAAGGCACGTCGGGTTTTCTGGCGGTCATTCTACAGATCATGGTACTTGATCTGGTGTTTTCGCTTGATAGCGTCATCACCGCGGTCGGCATTGCGCAACATATCGAAGTGATGATCGCCGCCGTTGTCATTGCCGTCCTGATCATGATGGCCGCGGCTGAACCGATTGGCAGCTTTGTTGAACGCCACCCGTCAACAAAAATGCTGGCATTGGCGTTTTTGGTGATGGTTGGCATGGCGTTGTTGGCAGATGGCCTGCACTTTCATGTTGAACGCGGTTTCATTTATGCCGCCATGGTATTCGCCGGCGCGGTCGAAGCCCTGAACCTGTTTCGTGCCAGCCGTCGCAATCGCGACAATCCATCCTGAAATATTTCCACCGATTTTCGGTTTTTTCCCTTGCAGGGTATCCCAACAGAAGCTAAATCAGCCCCACCCAAGGATGCGGGCGTAGCTCAGGGGTAGAGCATAACCTTGCCAAGGTTAGGGTCGGGCGTTCGAATCGCCTCGCCCGCTCCAATTTGGGACAGACCAATCAAAGGGTTACAACGTAAGTTGTAGCCCTTGTTTGTTTTTACGGCAGGTAATTACAAGCCATTCATCCAGGTACAAACCAATTTGCGCGCCTCACTGATCCGCGTATCTGTTGTGTGCATGGCAAGTTCGTCAAAAATTCTCAGGTGATAGGTGAACTGACCACGTCGCTGGTCTTTTACGCCGACTGTAACCCGAGGGCCGTCCAACGTCATATCAATCGGATCGGGCTTTCATTCAACCATGTCGATGGGATATGAGGGATTATGGCCTTCAACCCTTCATCGCTCCTGGAATTGCGCAACCTTGACGTGGACGAGGTGATTGACGTGCGCAGCCCATCAGAATTTGCGCTTGATCACATCCCCGGTGCTGTCAATCTGCCGGTGCTGGACGATACGGAGCGCGCCGAAGTTGGAACGGTTTACGTTCGGGATAACCGGTTTCGCGCCCGCAAAATCGGGGCGGCCTATGTTGCACAAAACGCTGCGCGACACTTACAGACCTATCTGGCCGACAAGCCCGGCGGCTACCACCCTATGGTCTATTGCTGGCGCGGCGGGCAGCGATCCGGCTCGTTTGCGGCGATCCTGCAACAGATCGGCTGGCGGGTTGAATTGCTTGAAGGTGGCTATCAGACCTATCGCCGGTTGGTGTCGGAAAACCTATATAAGACGCCTTTGCCTTGTCCGGTTCTGGTGCTTGATGGCAATACCGGCTGTGCAAAGACCGATCTGTTGTTGCGCTTGCCTTCTCACGGCATTCAGGTGATTGATCTTGAAGGCTTGGCAAACCATCGCGGCTCGATCTTTGGGGCACGTGTTGGTGGCCAACCCAGCCAGCGCGCCTTTGAAAGTGCATTGGCGGCAGCCATCAGTCAACTTGATCCAACCCGCCCTGTCGTGGTCGAAGCGGAATCAAGCCGGATCGGCAACGTGACCATCCCGCCCATTTTGTGGGAACCAATGAAGGCTGCAAGGCGGATAGCTGTTGCAGCCCCATTGACCGCCCGCGCAGACTATTTAACCCGCACTTATGTTGACCTTACGGACAATCCAGCCACATTGCTGGCCCTTGTGCAACGCCTGTCGCCCCTACATGCTGCGACCGTGATCGAAGACTGGTCAAACTTGGCCCAAAGCGGCGCTTTTCGCGAATTGGCGGCCAGTCTGATGCAAGCGCATTACGACCCACGTTACGGCAAAAAGCGCATGCAGGTTGGGCGCAACGCACCGCTGGCCTTTGAAATGCCGTCACTGAACGAAGAGGCGCTTGATTCCGGCGCTGAACGCCTGGCGATCGTTGTGAAGGCAATCGGTTGTTAGCGAATGGACGCAACTAGCACCTGATAAACGGCGCGCCTTTTGTGATATGGCCAATCATCGCCACTGGAATGCCGCCCGCCGCCAATTCAGCTATCAAAGTTTGTGCTTTGTCCGCTGGCACCGCTGCTAACAGCCCGCCTGCCGTTTGTGGATCAAACAGCATATTCCAACGCGGATCATCCCTTGGCGAAATCTCGGGCACTGCCTGAACATTCGTCTGCCAAAGCGACGACCTCACGCCCCGTGACGCAAGTACTGACGCGCCGTCCATCACAGGTACGGCAGACAAATCTATCGCCGCCCCGGCGCCCGAGGCTTTAAGGATCGTCATCAAATGCCCGGCCAGACCAAACCCGGTAACATCCGTCATTGCATGTGCAACCGGCGCCAAAATTTCTGAGGGCCTTGCCTGCGGAACAAGCATCAGGCGGTATGCTTCGGCCACCCATTCTCCACGGGCTTGTTTGCGCATTTCTCCGGCCAGAATGGTGCCGCTGCCAATCGGCTTGGTCAGGATCAAAGCATCGCCCTCTCTCGCACCGGCGACTCCAATCGCCGGGCGATCAAGCAGGCCGGTCAGCGAAAACCCAATGGTCAATTCGGCCCCAACCGACGTATGACCTCCCACAATATCAGCGCCAAGGGGTTCGAATGCCGCATTGGCCGCCGCCATAATTTCGCGCAAAACCTCAGCCTGCAATCGTGCTGCCATTTGCGGCAAAATAACCTGCACCAAGGCGGCTTGCGGCGTGGCCCCCATCGCCCAGATATCGCCCATCGCGTGGTTAGCGGCAATTTGAGTCATCAGCCAGGGATCCTCGACAAAGGCGCGTAAATGATCCGTGGTGAAGACCTGCTGTTGATCCCCATGCGCCAAAATCGCTGCGTCATCGCCCCGCCCAGACAGCACGTCGGGGCGCTTGGGCAGAGGCAGTAGGGAAAGCCCCTGTTCAAGCGACCCGCGCCCGACCTTTGCCCCACAGCCGCCGCATAAAGGTTCCGCCCCTGCCAATTCTGCTTGCAGGGACAGGCTGGCATCCTTTGGTATCGGCGGGGCGGGCATTGTGGGCAATTCAAGGAATTGATCCATGAACTTACGGTCGATGCGGTCTTTCCACCGCCACAACCAAGGCCCGTCAAGACGAAGGCCGTATTTGTCAGCGACAGCCCCCCGCCCGCCGGTTGAAATCAGTTTGAGATAATCCTTTTGCGGTCGAAATTCGTGCAGCTTTTTTCCCAGCAAACTGGCGCCAATATTGTGCAGCAACACCGGCGCTTGGCGCACCGCAAAAACCCCGGCCTTGGGGCGCGGGGAAAAGGCCAGATCGGCACAATCGCCCACCGCGAAAACCCGTTGATCGGTTGGCGAACGCAACGTCTTGTCCACCGTGATAAAGCCATCCCGCATCTTAAGGCCGCTATCTGCCAGCCAAGCATGCGGGCGCGCACCAGCAGCCCCGGTGACGAACCTGGTATTGATCGCCCGACCGTCGCTTAATTCAACGTGGTCCACCGCGACCTTCGTCACGGACACGCCGGTCATTGCCTTTACCTGCAAGCGCGTCAAATGGCGCAACAATGCTTTGCGTGCTGACGATCCTATCCCGTCCAGCAGGTGGTCTGATTGTTCAATGACCGTCAGGTTTATCGCCGCATCCAGTTGCCTGACGCTATGTGCCATTGCCAAAGCAAGCTCGACCCCCGCCACACCGCCGCCGATCACGACGATATCGCCCATCGGCGCACGCAGATAATCCGCCCAAGCTGCAGCAAAAGGGCCAAGCGGTTTGGCCGCATGGGCGTGATCACCGAACCCCGGTATTTCCGGCATTTCCGAGGTAATGCCGATATCAACCGACACCAGATCATAAAACACATCTGCCCGACCGCTGACGGATACATGCCGCGAAACGCGATCTATTCCGGTCGCCGCCCCAAGGATCAGCCGCGCGCCTGCATGGCGGGCCAATTGAACCAGATCAATCTCAAGCGCTTCGCGGGCGTAATGCCCCGCCACATAGCCCGGCAACATCCCGGTATAAGGTGCCGTCGGGGCGGGATTTATCACGGTCAGCCGCACACCCGGCACTGGCTTCATCGCCCACTTTTTCAGGACCAGCGCATGTGCATGACCGCCGCCAATCAGCACAACCTCGTCGGTAATCGGATAGGACGCCTGCATCAAAAACCCTCGTTTCAACATCTGCCGCTGCAATAGCGAAAAACACCTGCTTTGGCGATGATTGAAACGAATGCTGAATGTTGCGCCAAAGTTAGACTTGCACCGGCTATTTTAGCCGCTTACCGTCACAGGAAACCAAACCTGACCCGAGGCCAACATGACCCTTTTTGCCGAATACGATGACTATGACGCCGCCGGACTAGCCGAACTGGTGGCCAAAGGTGATGTCAGTCCTGACGAATTGCTGGATTGTGCGCTGGCGCGCGTTGACGTGCAAAACGGCGATCTGAACGCGGTTGTGAACATGCAAGTCAAGGTGGCGCGGCAGATGATCAAAGACGGCCTGCCCGACGGCGTCTTTCGCGGCGTGCCGTTTTTGCTGAAAGACCTTTCAACTGCGGCGATAGACTTTCCATCCCATAATGGCTCGCGCCTTTTGGCCAATACGACCTATTCCTACGACGACACATTGTATTCCCGTCTTGCGGCAACTGGTCTGGTAACGTTTGGGCGCACGACCTCACCGGAAGGCGGCGTTGGACCGGTGACCGAGGCAGCAGTTTACGGCGGTCCAACCCGCAATCCCTGGGATTTGTCCCGCACGCCAGGCGGTTCAAGCGGTGGGGCCGGCGCAGCGGTTTCAGCGGGCATTTTACCGGCGGCCCATGGATCCGATGGCGGTGGATCGGTGCGAATACCTGCTGCCAGTTGTGGCCTGTTTGGTTTCAAGGCAACGCGCGCGCGTCTGCCATACGGGCCGGAAGCCGGTGAAGGTTGGGCGGGCATGGCCATCGACGGCTTTCTGACCCATACAGTGCGCGATACCGCAATTCTACACGACGCAACGGCAGGCCCGGAAATCGGGGCCCCCTACTGTGCGCCGCCAATGGCCGAAGGCTTTGCGCAGTCGCTTAAGCATCCGCCACGCAAACTCAAAATCGCGTTTGCAACCACATCGCTTGACGGGACCGCGATTGATCCGGATTGCGCGGCTACGGTTACTGCAACAGCAAAGCTGCTGGCAGATATGGGCCACGAGGTTGTCGAGGCCCTGCCAAGCGCCGATGTCGGTGCCATGATGCACAGCTGGACCACGATTGTCGCCTGCGGCACCGCACTTTGGATCAGAAACGCCGTCAAAGCGCGCGGAACGCCCTTGTTGGACGACGAAATCGAACCTGTCGCGCGCGGTGCAATCATCCTTTCAGAACGCATGGATGGTGCGGATTATCTGGAGGCAGTCGGGAAAATCCATGCTTATGGACGACAAATGGCGCAGTTCTTTGTGGATTACGACATTTTGCTGACATCCACGCTTGCTGAGCCACCTGCAAAAATCGGCCGCTACCGGCACCAGTCCGAAGATTTCCTTAATTATCGTGTCGGACCCGGCGGGGTGTTCGAGTATTCGCCGTTTACCGCCGCGTTCAATGCGACGGGCCAGCCGGCAGCTTCACTGCCATTGGGATGGTCAAAAGACGGCTTACCAATCGGCGCGCATCTTGCCGGACGATTTGGTGAGGATGATGTTTTGATGAGTCTTTGCGCGGCAATTGAACAAGCCCAACCGTGGGCTGGAAAACGCCCCAAACGGTTTGGTTTGAACCTCGGTTAAGGTGGGGCATTAACTGTTTGCAAACCCTTCCAGCACATTGACGGTATTCAGGCCAATCGCGTCGATCGCGTAACCGCCTTCCATCACGAATAAGGTTGGCAGGCCCAGACTTGCAATCCGTTGGCCGATCACCAGAAAATCCGGGCTATCGAGTTTGAAAAAGGAAATCGGATCGTCTTTATAGGTATCAACCCCCAAAGACACGACCACAGCCTCGGCCCCAAACGCTTTGATCTTTTGTAAAGCGTCCTCAAATGCCGATTTCCAAACCGCAAAACCAGTCCCCGGCGGCATGGGATAATTGACGTTGAATCCCTCGCCGCGACCTGCGCCGGTTTCATCGCCGTAGCCAAGGAAGAACGGAAATGCATCTTCGGGCGCACCATGCATCGAGCAGAAAAGCACGTCATCGCGTTCATAGAAAATATCTTGCGTGCCGTTTCCATGATGAAAATCGACGTCCAGTATAGCGACTTTTGCGGCCCCCTGATCCAGAAACATCTGCGCTGTGATTGCCGCATTGTTCAGAAAACAATACCCGCCATACATGTCGCTTGCCGCGTGATGTCCGGGCGGCCGACATAACGCGAAAGCGCTGCGTGCGCCACCAGATACCAACCGTTGCGCCGTTTGGGCAACCGCGCAAGACGCTTGTGCCGCCCGCCACGTGCCTTTGGTGATCGCGGTTTCTGTGGCCAGGCAATAATAGCCAATCTTACCATCAATATGGTTCGGCCGTCGCAATTGCATCCGACGAGCTGGAAATCCCAAAGGCAGGATTTCACCGAGGTATCCCTCAGCGACCCATTCCGCCCAACAGGTTTCCAGAAACTCCAGAAACTTAGCATCGTGGATGGTTTTGACCGGCGCCCAGTCAATCGCATCCGGGGCAGAAATATCCGTCATCCCGACCTCTTTCAGCCGTGACAGGATATATTCAACCCGCGAGGGGCGTTCAAACGGTGTGACGAACTGACCACCGGAAATTTCGCCCTGAGGGAAATGATAGCGATGATCTTCGGAATGGATGACTTTCACGGCGCAACCCCTTTTCTGTGCAACATGGCTGTATGACTAGCGTCAGCTCAATGGCTTAGGTCAGCATTAATCAGCAAATCAACGGGTGGGATCATCCGAAATCCGCACCAATTGCTTGCCGAAATTGCCGCCCTGCAACAGTTTCATGAATGCCTCAGGAGCGGCTGCCAGACCTTCGGCGACACTTTCGCGGTATTTGACCCGTCCGTCGCGGATATGGCCTGAGACTTCTTTTACGAAATCCGGGAAACGGTCATAATGATCGCTGATGATAAAGCCGCGCAAGCTCAGACGTTTCACCAATATGTTTCGCCAAACCTGCGGCAACAGGTTCGCCCCCTCAGAGGCACCGGCCCCAAGACCGCCGGAATTATACCAGCTGATCATACCGCAAATTGGAATACGGCCATGGACGTTCATCAGCGGGATCACTGCCTCCAGCGTTTTGCCGCCGACATTTTCAAAATAGATATCAACACCCTTCGGGCAAGCCTCGGTCATCTGTGCACGTAATGCGCGCGCATCTCCTGCTGCGCGGTGATCCAAACACGCGTCAAAACCCAGTTCTTCAACCGCATAAGCGCATTTATCGGCGCCGCCAGCGACACCAACAACCCGCAGGCCATAGGCCTTGCCCAATTGGCCGACCAAAGACCCCACAGCCCCGGTTGCCGCCGATACCACCAGCGTCTCGCCGGCCTTTGGACGACCATGATCGTTCAGGCCGACAAAGGCGGTAATCCCCGGCATACCCAACACCCCAACAGCAGTTGAAATCGGCGCCAGGGCCGGGTCAAGCTTGCGTACCTTCGTGCCATCGGAAATCGCGTGACTTTGCCAGCCAAACGGGCCGTTAACGAATTCACCAACCTTGAAGCCACCAATATTTGAGGCAACAATTTGGCCCACTGCCCCACCTTCCATCACGCCGCCAATCGGCACCGGTTGCGCATAAGACGCACCATCATCCATCCGACCGCGCATATAGGGATCAAGCGACAGCCAGATCACCCGCACCAGCATTTGACCCGCTCCAGGCACCGGAATTGGCGCAGTTTCAAACCGAAAATTCTCGGGCTGAGGGGCTGCTTTCGGACGGGAGGCAAGAACGATACGTTGCATTTGGGCGGTCATGGACGGGACTCCTGATTAAGGTGGAAAATGGCGGCCTGCATTAGGCTTTGGGCGCTTTGTCATCGGCGCCAGCTTCGGCGCGTTTCAGTTGCCGGTAATAACGACTGGCTGAAAAGAAAACGGACAAAAGATAGATCGCGCAGCCCGCAATCAGCGTCTGCCAAGTGTAAACAACCAGCGAGGCAAGAAAGGCGGTGCCACTTAGCAGCACCACCAGATACCACTCCTGGGCGATCTTAAGATGCTTGATCGACATTGTGGGCACGGTCGAAACAGCCAACAGCCCGACGATCACCAGATAGGCAAAAATCAATACCGGAAAGTCGCGGATTTCGGCAATCCCAAGCATCAGAAAAAACATTGGCAACAGCGCAAGGCACCCGGCTGCCGGAGCAGGAACGCCGACAAAATACTGGTTCTTCCAGGTAGGTTCCTCATCTGAATCAAGGGCTACATTGAACCGCGCCAACCGCAATGCGCAGCATACCGCCAGAACCAGAACCGCCAACCAGCCAAGATTGGCGTGCTCGGTCCCAGCGAAAATCGCGAAGTAAATCAACAGCCCTGGCGCGATGCCGAAATTGAAAAAATCCGCTAAAGAATCCAGTTCGGCCCCAATCGGCGTAACACTGTCCAAAAACCGCGCCAGCTTGCCGTCGGCCGCATCCAGAACCGCTGCTAAAACGATCAGCAGCAACGCAAACCCGTATTTTCCATCCATCCCGAACCGGACCGAGGTCAAGCCAGCACAAATCACGAATATCGTCAGCAGGTTCGGGATCAACTGGCGGAAAGACCGAGGTTTGCGGGTGCGAATTTTCACCATGATTAAATCATCCGTGCGATGCGGGCGGGCTCGGAGATATTCAGATCGGCCAGAATAGTTTCGCCTGCCGTGGTGGATTGCCCCAGTGTGACCAGTGGTTCAACACCAGCCGGTAAGAACACATCCAGTCGGCTGCCAAACCGGATCAAGCCGAAGCGTTCTCCGGTGGCGATGTCTTGCCCGGCCTTGCTCCAACACAAAATCCGGCGCGCAACCAAGCCTGCGATCTGCACGATCCCGATCTGTTTGCCGTCGGCATATTCAATGGTAATCGCGTTACGCTCGTTATGTTCACTGGCTTTATCAAGGCTCGCGTTCAGGAATTTACCGGAATGGTACACCACTTTGCGGATCGTCCCGGCAATTGGTGCGCGGTTCACGTGGCAATTGAATACATTCATGAAAACCGACACCCTGACCCGTTCCTCAACACCCAGATCAAGTTCTGTCGGCGGCACCATCCGCACGATCAACGACACCACGCCGTCTGCGGGCGAAACGATCAGTCCCTCGCGTTGCGGCACAGCGCGTTCAGGATCGCGGAAGAAATAGTAACACCAGATCGTCAGGCCCAAACCGGGCCAAAACAACGGGGCCCACAGCCATGCCAGCGCTAACGTAATGAGCGCGAAAATCGCGATGAACCGCCAGCCTTCGGGGTGGGTGGGAACCGCAACGATTTTCATCATGTTCATCAGGCAATCCGATCGTATTTTGTGCGCGTGTATGTGTTTCACGCTTTGGCTTTGGGTGATGCCCTGAGACGCGGCTTTTGTCCATCTAAAAGCGATGATGTTAACCTACTGCGCCGTCTGAGAACAGGTGCGGACCTCTTGCAAGCCAACGATTAACGCATGGTCACATCCCCTTGGCCAAAGTCTCAAACCGCAAGCCCAATGTGCTGCCTGCCGGGAATCCCGGCCAATCAGCGCCATCAGGGATTGGTGCAAAAGATGGATCAGGCGTGCCTTGGGTCAACCCCAGATATGCCGCCATTTCACTGTCGGCTTTCAAATGCAGCCTCAGAAACGCCGCGACAAAGTGTTGCGCGATGTTGTTCATCCTAACGTTGTCCCAAATCGTATCGGCGTAATGTTCAAACGGCGAGAACCCCAACGCCTCGGATTCGATCCAACTTTCAACCGGCGCTGGAATCGGCGCGGCAGCATTGTGGCCAGCACCTTCAAACGTCAGCAAATGCCGCTGCGTGCCTTTCGCCTGCTCAAATATCCGCCGGATACCATCCCGATACCCTGACGTCACATCACGGCTGCCACCGATAATCAGCGCCGGTTTGGCAAGCCCGGCAAGCCCGCCATTTTGCCAGACGCCGCGCTGCGCACCCCATGGCCCAATCGGAACGATGCACTTCACCCGGGGGTCAACCAAACCCGCGAGTGTTCGGCTGCCTGCCATATGACCCGCAAGCAGGCCCTGCGGTGCACCACCGTCAAAATCAACGGCCACCTGCGACACCCCAGCCCCGCCGAATACCAAAGCCCCGTAAGCGCCCATTGAATAACCGATCACCGCCACGTTTTCGGTGTCCGTTATCCCCGCCAGCGGATGGATCGGATCGTTCAGCGCATCTATTGCAAACCGCTGATCCAAAGGTCGGTTCACCAGCGTCGAGCCAAAATCTCCGTAATCCTCGTAAAGGCTGTCCGTGTGGTCAATCGCGGCAACCACATAGCCTTTGGAGGCCAGATTTTCGCCCAGATGTGCCATCAACAACCGGTTACCGGGATAACCATGCGACAGGATCACCAAAGGAAACCGCCCGTTCGCAGCCACCGCCTCGCGACAAGCACGCCCCGTTAAGGTGGTCTTGGTCACGCCATCCCGGATCAGCGTGTGATATTGCGTACCTGCCGTTGTATCGGCAACCGCAGGGTACCAGATTTCCAAAACCAATGGCCGGTCATAACGCGGTTCCAAGGTTTCCGTCACATTCCGAACGTCGATCTGATCCGGGTGAACCAACCGGTCCGTCCGGACGCCGATGGCATATTCCCCAAACGCCGCGAGCGCCGGTGCATCGGGTCGGATCAGATCAATACGGTTGGCACCGCCAGAAATTGGGCTGGTCTGCATTCGGTCACCGCCTGACAGGTTTAGTTCAGCATGCGCTTTAATACGTTATCCAAAAGCCGCGACACCTCGTTTTTGCCGTTGTTCACCGGCAACGCGCCGCAAAAGAATATCGAGCCCGCTGAAAACACCTGCCCGCCCCAATAAGTCGGATACCAGACGATGTCAGAACGGATCAGCTTTTCAAATTCCACCCCGGTTTTGGAAACACCGGGCGACAAGACATCTTCGGGGACGGTTGTGAAACTGGCGTCGTGGTTTTCCGAACTGGCGAGAATGACCGCGTTAACCGATGTCCCCAATTCCTCGTCTGCACGGTCCAGTTCGAACCCTGCTGCAAAGCCGCCATTCAGGCCATAATCGCCCATTTTCGGCCCATCTATGCCGTCAAGCAGTCCGCTGGCAGGGCCAATACGTGCCGCCTCGTTAACCCGGTAATAGCTGCCGGTGAACGAACCTTGCGACGAAAACCCAACGCCGCATAATTGTTGCGGCGCCCGTCCGGCGCGGCGCCATAATCCGCCATAGGTTGGCTTAAGCTGGTGATAACTCTCGCCCGGTTCTGTGCCCCAGTTCCGCATACCCACTTCGGCGCGGCGCAGTTCCAGCATTCCCGGCAGGGTTTCGTTACGTTCAACCCGCCAATAAAACCCGTTGCCACCCAGATAGCAGAAATTTCCGCCCTGTTTTTGATAGTCAAGCAAGGCGTCCATCGTGCCGGTCGTGTGATATTCCGGATGCGAGCCGGTCAGCAAAACATCATAGCCTTTGATCAGCGCAATCCCCTGATCATCCAGATCCTCGTCCGTCACAACATCAAAATCATAGCCCTGATTTTCCAGCCACCACAAAAGATGGGTATCCGCCGGAAAATGCCGGATGCCAGACCCGTTTTTGTCACAAAACGTCAGAAATCCCGGCCGCATCGTCATCACCGGGCGCAGCCGCGAACTGAAATGATGCCCAGACCCGTCCGGGTGCAGATTATACATCGAAAACCCATAAATATCATAGTCATCCGGGTTATGTTGCGGTACATCCCATGCTGCCATCCGACCCCGCAAATCCGCATCCAGATTGCGTCGCGCGAAGTTTGCATAGGCCTGATAGGTGAAACTTGAGGCCAGAAAACATATCCGTTTTGCGCTGTTTTTAGGTGGCAAAACGTAAAACGGCACCCTGTCGATTGCCTCGCCACTGGTCAGTTCGACCAGATAAACGCCACTTGGCCAATCCGGCTCGATCTTGATCGTTGTCGAAGTTTCCCAACCGCAATCATAAAGATCATCCTCGTGGAAATGTACCGCCGCGTAATCCTGCGGTGCCTCGGCCCAGTTCATATGCGCGCCCCGCCAAGCACTACCACGCAAGGCGCGTGTCGGGACATTCACCAGTCGACCATGCGCCGCCTTTGGGCCAATATCAGTCATGATCTGTGTAGCAATGCCAAGCGATGTATCCCAAAAGGCCAGCACTTTGGCGTTCTTTGGCGGGGCTTGGTCGAAGGAACTGTCGAGCAGGCAAGGATGCTCCATCCGGCCGTTGAAGTGACCTTCCGAAGTCCCGGCCTCAAGACCGGCAGCCAAGTTGGTTGGCCCCTTGATCCCAGTCACCAAAGCGTCACTTTCGACATAACCGTCAGCGGTTGGATTGGCCGGTCGCTGCGGCCCCTGGATCCCTTTGCAACCCAGACCAATCACTTGCCGATCAGCATCAAAACTCAGCCAAAGGCGGTACCAGTATTTTCGCGCCAAGACAGCCGGCAGATCGACTGAAACCTCGCCAACTTGAGCCGTTATTCCGGTCTCATCAAGCCGCAGGCACCATCCGGACCCCTGCGCGATAACTGCGCCTGTGGGCCTGATCAACCAGGGCTGGATATTAACTGCAAAAGTTGTACTGCCGTCGGTCGCAACCTCCGGCAGCACGGCATATGACCCTATATCAATGTTCTGGCGAACCCCCTGAAATGTCGGAAGGACCTTCACGTCATCAAAAACCATGCCCGGCCCAGCCGGATTTGCATCGCCGCTGCGCAGCCTTAAAATCCTTGCGCCAACCGGCCCACCTTTGTTCGCCGAAACCTTTAACTGTAACGTTTGCCCATGACATGCTGACTGGCGGGAAAAATACCCTGTCACCGGCATTTCGACATCAAGACGCAACGGCCCGCGGGCTCCATTAAACATCGCGTGATACTCCCCTCTGTGATTTGATCGTCTGACCGGAATACGGCCACTATGTCCCACCGCCCGCTTTGATGGAACCGAATTTTCGTTTGCGCCGGTTCGTGCCATCTGTGGGAAGCAGGAAACACCACCAGAGGCCCCTTGACGCGCGAGTCCGACTCCCCTAAATCCCCATCACCGTGGCGGCGTAGCTCAGTTGGTTAGAGCAGCGGAATCATAATCCGCGTGTCCGGGGTTCAAATCCCTGCGCCGCCACCAATAAAATCAACTAGTTACGATATAACTCACGGAAAGCCGTTGCGAATCCAAGCTCTCTGGGGGACACATGGGGGACATTTTCTTACTCATGCCCTGATTCATGGTGCTCTGTTACGGATTTGTTGTCTTCAACCTGAAGTGTGTTGTCATCTGCCCCCATCCCGCCTCTGAAAACAGAAAACTTAACATTGATGGAGTTTTACTCCGGCCAACCAG
>DJBQ01000110.1:17661-20728 GCA_002430125.1 Rhodobacterales bacterium UBA5972 | reverse complement strand
GCCCGCCGCCCAACCTATCAGTGCGGGCTTATTCATCATAGCGACCGTGGAGTGCAAGGCGGATTCAACCGGTCTATCGTGATGCGCGGGTTTGCGAGAAACCGAGCGAAACGGGCAACATCGCTGCGGCGCCCACCTGCCAGTTGCCGAAGATAGGTACTTTTGCGGCCGATTATGCGTTCAAGGGAGTCTGACCCACACCTATCTAACCGTTGATCTCCAAATCTTCCCAATTCGCCCAACATAATGTGCCCGCCTTCCCCTAAGTGATATTGGCGTCACTGAATCACATTCGGTCAGCTTGAGCGAAGAAAAATAAGGGAGGAGTCACACCGGAAATCAGCCCGAGCACAAATGCTGCCAGAGAACGCATAAAGTCATGAAAGATGTGTGCATGCCTTAGCTTAGAAATGGGGGGATTATCTAGGAATCTAGGATTCCTATACAGTCAGAGTTCAGCGTCAAGAGCGTTAAGCAACTGATTTATTTCGGCTTTGGTTGTGTAATGCACAAAGCTCAAACGTAAAACACCATGATCCGGGTCTTCGCCCAAGGCGCGGATCACCCGCACACCGTAAAAATCGCCGCCTCCGGCCATGACGCCGTGTTTTGCAAGACGCGCCGCGACGGCCGCTCCGGGTTCGCGCAATGCAACAGCAACAGTCGGTGCGCGTTTACCAGCGTCCGTCGGGCCGATCAGGCGTACGGAGTTTTTCGATTTCAGATAATCCAGCAACGGTTGCAGCAGTTTCACCTCATGCGCTCGCATCAGATCATGGGCCTGCGCACCGCGTTCCGTCGCACTGGCGGTAGGTCCGCGATGATGCTCGGCCAAAGCGTCGATGTAATCAATCATGCCAGCACAAGCCGCGATTTGTGCGTGATCAGGGCCCGCAGGCGTGAAGCGTTTTGACAGCGAACCTTCGTTGAAATAATGCCCCTGATTGGGCAAAGTCATTCCCAAATCGCGTCGGATCACCATAATACCCTGATGCGGCCCGTAGGTTTTATAACTGGAAAACAGATAGATGTCCGGGCCCAGCTTATCCACATTCGGAATACCGTGCGGCGCATACGAAACCCCGTCAACACAAGTGAAAGCTCCGGCTGCGCGCACGATTGTGGCAATTTCGGCCACCGGATTGATCTCGGCCACGACGTTCGAGCAGTGCGGAAAACAGACCAGTTTGACTTTACCATCCAAAAGCCATTTCAGCTTTTCAACATCCAGATGCCCGGTATCGGGATCTATCTGCCATTCACGCACTTCAATCCCGGCATCGGCCAATCGCCGCCAGGGGCCGGTATTGGCCTCGTGATCCTGATTGGTCACAATGATCGCATCGCCCGGCTTCAGGAATTGCCGAAAAGCCTGCGATAAAACATAGGTGTTTTGCGTAGTTGACGGGCCAAAAGACACCTCGTCATTCCCGACCCCCATCAACGCGGCAAGGCGCGCACGGGCCTCGTCCATTTCAGCGCCTCCAAGGCGCGAGGCTTCATATGGCCCGTAAGGCTGCACTTTGCGTTGAGTATAGAACCGGATCAACCGGTCGATGACCGGCTTGCAGGTATAGGACCCGCCAGCGTTTTCAAAGAACGCCTGGCCTTGCAGGCTGGGTTCAGAGAATGCTGGAAACTGAGCGCGAACGTAATTTATGTCTAGGGTCATTGCGGCCTCCGGTTATGCGAGACTATCTCTGACGGCGCCCGCACAAATCGTCAAGGTGCGATGATCGGTTGCGCTTTAAGATCGCTTTCCTGTGTTTCAATGCCGGTGAAAACCGACCCTTCTTCAAACCACGACCGGGGTGCAGGTGCGCCCCAAAGGGTTTGGCGCTGTGGGTCTTTCAGATCCCAATGGATCGGTTCCAGATCCGAGTCGACGGTTTGGTAATCTGAACAGTAAATCTCGATCCGATGATTATCCGGATCACGGACATAAAGGAAAAACGCGTTGGAAATGCCATGCCGCCCCGGGCCGCGTTCGATATTGCCGACATAACCGGTCGTCGCCATCAGATCGAGCAGGTCAATAATGTTGAGCGGTGTCGGCACCCAAAACGCGGTATGGTGCATTCTGGGACCGGTGCCGTTGGTAAAAGCCACGTCATGCACGCCGCCTTTGCGGTGCATCCATGCTGCCCAAGTACGACCGGTTTCAGCATCCGAAGTATATTCCGTTGTGCGAAATCCAATGGCATTATAAAAAGCAACGCTTTCATCGACGTTCGGCGAAAAGCAGTTGAAGTGATCAATCCTAAGAGGTTTGACCCCGTTATAAAGCGCGTATTGCTGATGAATTGGCGGCAGGCGATCCATGCGGGCATAAAACTCAAGCGGTATACCGTGGATGTCGGATGTGGCCAATGTGCGGCCTTGGAAGGGGCGACTGACCCATTCGACCTTGCGGCCAACGCTGGCAAAATGGTCGGCGGCCTTGTCCAGATCACCCTCGTCAAACACCTTGAAGCTTAACGCATCTATGCTGGCGAACTGCGCCTGTTGCAGCACCAAACAGTGATGTCCGCGTTCTTCCATGGCGCGCAGATATATCCGCCCCTCGCCCTCGCCGGTGACTTGCAAACCCAGTGTGTCAACGTAAAATGCCCGACTGGCGGTCAAGTTTGTGACGTTAAACACAGTGTGGCTGAGGCGGACAATGTTGAAGGACGGGTAGAGAACTGGCGCGGGAAGGGGCATGTTTTTTCCTATTGAACGGGAAGAATGACGTTGGTTTGACCGGTGCCCGAGGACGGGAAATAGTCGGTGACGATTTCGGCCTTGGCGGTGTATTTATCCCAGCCAAGGGCGGCAAGAACCATAACGGTATCGTGCATCGAGCCTTCTCCACAGCACAGATCGGCATATTCCGGCAGCATTTTTATGAACGTATCCCAATTACCTGCGGCCCAAAGTTCAAGCACGCGCAGATCGACCTGACGGTTGAATTCCTTGCTGATCGTGAAGGTGCCGTTATTGGCGGCGTAATCATCATTCGGCCAAATCCGGTGACTAAGCGAGCCTGAAGCGACCAGCAGAACTTTGCTGTCACTGGCCTCGATCG
>DJBQ01000110.1:14034-17492 GCA_002430125.1 Rhodobacterales bacterium UBA5972 | reverse complement strand
CTCGCCCAGTTTGCGGTTACTTTCGTGACTGTGGACAGTGCACCAACCAGCAACCGACACCACCTTCATTTCGTGCTCGCGCGCCATGAAATGCATTGGCACCAGCGTGCCATATTCCAGTTCTAACGAGTCGATTTGGTGGCTGAGGGTGTAAACCCCTTTGGCCTGTGCTTTTTCGGCGATCAAATCGCCAAGGGCAGCGTTGCCTTGGTAGTCGTATTCAAGGTTCTGGATGAATTGCGGGAATTCGTTTGAGGTAAATATACCCTTAAACCGGTGGTTGGCATTGACGTGATACCCGGCATTGATCACCCAATGGTTATCTACAATCACCACGGCATCGGCCCCTAACGCCTTGGCACGGCTCGCAATTTCAAGATGGCCGTCGATGGCTGCCTGACGTTTACCTTTTACCGGGCCGGGTTGTTCTGACATTAACATTGTCGGCACATGGGTCATTTTGGCGGCGAGGAGGATTTCCCCCATTGGTCTATCCAATTTGCGATACGCTGCCCCGGACTTGTTCCGGGGCCTCTAATTTCGGTTACGCGAGGTCCCCGCGCTAGGGCCGGGACAGCACTTGTTATGCCCCTAGGCGCGGGATTTTGTGGTCACCCAGCGCAAAGCCGATGTGTTTTTGTTCCATGTAAAACTCAAATGACCAATCGCCGCCGTCGCGCCCCATTCCGCTGGCTTTGACGCCGCCAAACGGTGTCGGCAAATGGCGGACATTTTCGGAATTCACCCACATCATCCCCGCCTCAAGCTGGCTGGTGACACGCAACGCGCGGCTAAGGTCGTTTGTCCAGACATAGGCGGTTAACCCGTATTCAACGCCGTTTGCTTTGCTGATGGCGTCGGCTTCATCGTCAAACGGAATGACTGTCAGGACGGGGCCAAAGATTTCTTCCTGCGCGATGCGCATGTCGTTGGTGGCACCGGTGAACAGGGTTGGCTGCACGTAACATCCGGGGCCGTCGATCGCTTGGCCACCGACATGCACGCGGGCACCGTCGGCCTTGGCAATATCAAAGTAGGAACAAACTTTGGCAAGGTGTTCGGGCGCAATCAACGGCCCAATTTCTGTTGCAGGATCAAGTGGATGCCCAACTTTCAGGTTTGCAACCCGCGCTGCCAGTTTTTCAACAAACGCGTCATGGATATTGCTTTGCACCAGCAAGCGCGACGACGAGGTGCAGCGTTCGCCGTTCAGTGAATAGATCATGAAAATCGCGGCATCCAGCGCGCGGTCAAGATCAGCGTCGTCAAACACGATACAGGGGTTTTTGCCGCCAAGCTCGAAATGCACCCGTTTTAAGGTTTCTGACCCCTGACGCATGATCATACTGCCGGTGCGGCTTTCGCCGACAAAGGCGATGGCTTTGATATCAGGGTGTTCTGTCAGCGCGCAGCCCGCGTCTTCGCCAAAGCCGTTCACAAGGTTCCAAACCCCCGGCGGCAGGCCAGCATCTTCGGCGATTTCGCAAAGAAGTCTGGCAGTTAGCGGCGAAAGCTCAGCTGGTTTATGAACCACCGTACAACCCGCAGCCAAGGCCGGAGCGATCTTCCAGGTGGACAACATAAAGGGTGTGTTCCAAGGTGTGATCACACCAACTGGGCCGATTGGCAAACGCGTGGTCACATTCATCAAGGTCGGGCTGGGCAGGTTTTTACCGTCACGGGCCGAGGGTGCAAGATCGGCAAAATAGCGAAAGTTTTCGGCCCCTCGCAAGGCAGCCTTGGACATAAACCTAAGGGCTTGACCGGTATCAAGGCATTCCAGAAACGCGATTTCTTCAGCGCGGGCAACAATTGCGTCGGCAATCGCGTGCATAATCGCCTTGCGCTCTTTGCCACCCATATCGCGCCACGCCGGAAACGCGGCTTTGGCGGCCTTGGCAGCGCGGTCCACTTCGTCAGCGTCCGAACGCGCAACTTTGGCCAAATGCGTGCCGTCAATAGGCGAGGCGCTGTCAAACCACCCTGCCCCTTGGCTGTCCTGACCGCCGATCCGGTTCAGCACGCCTTTTGCAGCCAGCGGTTTCAGATAGGCCTGCGCCTTGGCGATATTGCTGTCACGCTCAGACATTTTCGGCTCCTCTTGCCAGCAATGCGGGGCGGATTGTGTTCAATCTTTTTTCCGCAAAAGGGTAATTGATTTCAACAAGTTCCAGTGACAACGCGAAGGGCATTGTGATCTGCGGGCGCACCCAGTTTTCCAACGCAGCATAGACGGCTTCGACCACCTGCAGGCGCGTGGCCTCGTCGCGGCCTTTGCCCATGCGCAGGATCAGATCGGCAAAAGCCAGATCATCACCGCCGTCACCTATGGCCACATGATCGGCACAATACGCCCGCACCCGGATGCCGGCTAAGGGAAACGTACCTGACCCGGCCATGGCTTGCCGGGCGACTTCGCAAAACGCCGCCATATCGACCTGACGTCCCAGATTTTCAGAATATTCGATTGACAGATGCGCCACAGCATTGACCTATTATGATTAACACGTTAACTATCTACTTAACACGTTAACTATCGTCAAGTAAATTCTGAATCAAGCTGCGGAGAACCAAGTGAAACTGATTACTTTTAACGAAAACCGGATTGGCGCCACTGATGGCAAAGCAGTTTTTGATCTGACCGCGCGGCTTGGCTTAACGGACATACGTCATGCGCTGACCGATCTTCCCCGCGCGGCGGCTGCAATGACCGGTTCGCCTGATTTCGGGCTGGAAGATGTCACACTGGACCTGCCGATTACCAACCCAACGCGGATTTACTGTATTGGCGTTAACTATATGAACCGTAACGAAGAATACAAAGACAACTCGGCCGCACCGCAATATCCCAGCCTGTTCGTTCGAAACCCGAAATCGTTCGCGGCTCATGGGCAACCGGTTGATATTCCGCCTGAATCCGAGCAATTGGATTACGAGGGCGAGATCGTTCTGGTGATCGGCAAACAGGGTCGCCGGATCAGCCAAGCCGATGCGATGGATCACATCGCAGGTCTGACAATTATGAACGAAGGCACGATCCGCGACTGGCTGCGGCACGGAAAATTTAACGTCACTCAAGGCAAAAACTGGGATAACACCGGCGGTATAGGGCCGTGGATTGAAACCGATCTCAGCCACATTGACGTGACCAATATGACCGTGGAAACCCGCGTAAATGGCGAGGTCCGCCAGTTTGACACAACGGCGTCTATGGCGTTTCCGTTTGCGCGGATCATCGAATATGTCTCGACTTTTGGCACGCTGGAACCCGGCGATCTGATCGCCACCGGCACCCCGACCGGGGCCGGAGCGCGGTTTGATCCGCCGAAATGGCTGCGGGCTGGTGATGTGGTTGAGGTCAGCGTTCAGGGGGTTGGCACCCTCAGTAATTGGGTCCGTGCCGAGCCATGAGCGAACGCCTAACGTCCGCCGAAAAATCCTTGCCAATCATGCTGTTG
>DJBQ01000110.1:0-13951 GCA_002430125.1 Rhodobacterales bacterium UBA5972 | reverse complement strand
CTTGCCAATCATGCTGTTGCGCGCGCGCGAGGCCGTGATGCAGCGGTTTCGCCCGATGTTGAAAGCACATGGCATCAGTGAACAGCAATGGCGGGTTTTGCGGGTTTTGAACGAACAAGGGCCGACCGAACCCACCAAACTGGCCGAGCAAAGCGTTATCCTGACGCCCAGCCTGACCCGTATCCTGGACAATCTGGAAAGTCGCGAACTGGTCAGTCGCAGCCGCCATCCCGATGACGGACGACGACAGGTGGCGGTTTTAACGGACAAGGGCCACGCGATGATCGCTGAAATCACCCCGGAAAGTGCGGCGATTTATCAGGCGTTGGAACAAAGCTTTGGCCACGAGGAAACTCATGTGTTGATGAGGGCCCTGCGCGCGCTTGCCGCGATTTAACTGCCGAGCAGTTGTGCGAAAACCCGCCAGTTCGGTTCATCTGCCGACAGTTGACTTTGCAACACGAAATTATTATTCGCGAAGCGTGACAATTCGATTTTCATTTACGGAGAACGGCTTTGATAGGAGCATTTTGGCAAAAAGAGCCAACTGAAACCATCGCACCGTCACCACGATCGGAAGAACACCGAACCCCTTTCAGTAAAATCTCTGAAAACAACAGATTGAACAAATACAACAAATGGATCGACACCGCCGGAAACAATGAGTTCAGCGCTCAAGCCCGGTTTCAGAACGAATTTTTCTATGTCAACAGCAAGCCGAAATTTCTGTTCAACAAAGACGACGGATTTTTTGGAATCGGATCATGTTTTGCCCGAAACATTGAACACTCTCTGAAAGAGCGCAATCTGAATTGCCTGACCGATGGCATAAAAATTCCTGCGGGCTATTACAATCAGGACCGTGACCCGCGCGCAGCGATGAACAAGTTCAACATCCCGTCGATGATTGATGAAATCAATCGAACATTTGACGGATCAAAAGATGAATCCGCGCGATATATTGAAATCAGCGAGAACGCTTTCTTTGATACCGCAACATCAGGGATCGACCTTTTATCGCTTGATAAACATGCCGAGGTCAAAGCGGAAATCGCCCGCGTTTTCCGCCGTTTGGCCGACGCCAATGCGGTTTTCATCACTCTGGGTCTGGTTGAAATGTGGCTTGACAATAAAACGGGCCTTTACCTGAATACGTCTCCGCATCCTACGGCCATGCGCCAGGAAATTCGCGCTGAAAAGGCCAGTTTGGGTACCTATACCAACCGGTTCGTGCATATGCGGCCTAATTTCATGTTCCTACGGGAAAAAATGCACGAGTTTGTCAACCTGCTGTTGGTGCACGCGCCCAAAGCCAAATTGGTGGTGACGGTGTCGCCGGTACCTTTGCAGACGACTATGACATCGGATGATGTCGTTGCCTCGTCAACGCTTTCGAAATGCCTGTTGCGGGCAGTTGCCGAGGATGCGCGCGAGTCCTTTGATCATGTGGATTATTTCCCATCTTATGAAATGGTGATGAACTCACGCCGGGATGCGACATGGGCAACCGATGCCGTTCACGTGACCGATCACATTGTCAAACAGATCACCGACGGGTTCATCAACGAGTGGATCGTCTGACATCGGGCAAAACGCTGACTTATGGGGCGGGCTGAAACCAGATCGGAATAAACCCGTCCTTGCTCAGTAAACCTGCCCTTTGGTCGAGGCCACTGCCCCGCCCAGATATTTTGCCGCAAGGTTTTTCGCGCCATTCGCCAATATGGACACATCCGAACCCACCGCGACGTAAAGCGCACCAAGTTCGATGTAACGTCGGGCTTTGGTTTCGTCCGCCATAAGGATGCCGGCGGCTTTACCCGTGGCGCAAATGCGCAAGATCGCGTCCTCGATCACAGCCTGAACCTCGGGATGTCCGGGGTTGCCGATATGGCCCATGCTTGTGGCCAAATCCGACGGGCCGATAAACACGCCGTCAACGCCATCAATGGCGCAGATCGCTTCGAGGTTATTGACCGCGGTTATAGTTTCGGCCTGCACCAACAAGCAGGCCTCGTCATTGGCATTGGTCAGATAGCCCGGCGTACGACCGTAATCTGACGCCCGTACAACCCCGGAACCATTGCCGCGAATGCCTTCAGGCGGATAGCGCATTGCTTTGGCCATCAAAGCCGCGTCTTCTGCTGTGTCCACCATCGGCACCAATATTGACTGTGCGCCTGCGTCCATAACCCGTTTCACTTGCACGACATCAACTCCGGAAATCCGCACGACTGCTTGGCTCGGGGAAGGTCCGACGACCTGCAATTGGTCGCGGATGTCGCGGATTTCGTTTGGCCCGTGTTCGCCATCAAGCAGCAACCAGTCAAAACCTGAATAGGCGCTTATTTCGGCGGTGATGGTGGTCCCTAAGCTTTGCCAGAAACCGATTTGCAACTGGCCGTTGGTTATAGCTTTCTTGAAGGTATTTATCGGGGCTGGCATTGGGTGATCCTTATGTGAAAGAGATACTGACCGACCCGAACGGGCCGAAATCAGCGTGAAACTGCGACCCGGAAGGGGCCTCGATTGCGCGAACGAAACTGCCTGACAGCACCACCTCGCCCGCGCGGATGTAATCGTAATGTTCGGCCAAGCGGTTCGCCAACCACGCCATCGACAATAACGGATCGCCAAGAACACCGGCGCCAAGGCCAGTTTCCTCAACTACGCCGTCGCGGGTGGTGATCGCACCGACCCATTTCAGATCAACCTTATTTGGATCGCTGTGCTGCGTCCCCACAACGATACCGGCATTCGCGGCGTTATCCGAAATCGTGTCAAAAACCGTGCGGGTCTTGCCCGTCACCGGGTCTTTGCGAAAAATCCTTGTGTCAAGAATTTCAAGCGCCGGGGCGACGGTGGCAGTGGCTGCCAGAACCTGCGCGGGTGTGACATTCGGCCCCTTAAGGTCTTTCGCCATGATGAAAGCGATTTCCGCCTCGATCCGTGGCTCGATAAACCTGCCGGCCGGGACAATCGCGCCGCCATCAAAAAACATATCGTCAAACAGAATGCCGCTGTCGGGGATATCAATGTTTAACTGGCTTTGCATCGCGCGACTGGTCAAGCCGATCTTGCGGCCCTTGATTTTGCGCCCCTGTGTCAGCTTCAAATTCACCCAGGCATTTTGGATCGCATAGGCGTCGGCCATTGTCATCAAAGGGAAATCCTGACTGAAACAGCCAATTTGATGGCCAAGCTGTTCGGCATGGTTCAATCGTTCAGCTGCTCTCGTGTGGTCACGTGGGGTCAATTGTCTGCCTTCTGAAAGCGGTGCGTTAACGCTAGTTAAATGCAAAACATCGGCTTTGGAAAGGCCTCAATCCCATATTTCGATGACTTGCAGCCCAACTAACCAATCGCCAGAAAAATCAACGTGCTCAACCCCCATAGCAGCAATTGGAAATGACTGTTCTGCCCCCATTCATGGCAATACCAGTAAACCCAGTGGTTCCCGAAAATCAAAAACCCCGCCCAAACCGATGTGAATAACAGAACACCCATCAGGGCCAGACTGCGCGCAATATCGGGCGAGATAACCCCGACCAGCGCCAGCCCCATTGCGACGGTTGCAATCACCAAGACGATCAGCGCCAGAGTTTCCCAAAGCACTATCAGCCAGAAAATGGCCCGGTGAACTCGGTCGCTCTCAACCCGGCGGTGTTTGATTTGCGCGTATTCCTGCGGGAAATTCAGTTGCATCTTTTCAATCCGCAGGATCACCCCAACGACGGCACCGTTAAGGTCGGGATGAAGCCAGTTGTCTTTCACGCCGGTAAACATCCAAGCGGCAAGAAATCCGGTTGCGGCGGTTTGTGCGACCAGCAAAGCCGTATCAATCATATCTGGGCCTTAGGTGGTGAAAACGCGTTTATTTCACGCATCAGTTCAATGAATCCTCGAATAGATCCGGCCAAATCAAGTTCTCCAAGGGCTGCGGTTGCCTGACTTGCATCACCAACAACGCCTTGCGGATTAAGATCACCTGACAGCCACGCGATGTTGGCATTCCCACTGTGAAAGGCCAGATGTTTGAACCGCTGTTTAAGGCCGGTTTGAGCAGATGAAAAATTCTGTGCTTTAGTCATATCCACAAGATCAGGGCGCAAAGCCAGCATGACCGAGGTCTCGGAAAACCCTCCATGAATATCAATAGTTTCCGGCCCGACATTATAGACGGATTGCCAGTCGCCCAGCCTGCCCCAGCTGGTTGTGATCACAAGCATGTCGTGGCGTTCGCGCAGGTCACGCGCGACAATATCCATTGGCGCCACATTGCCGCCATGCGAAGTGACCAGCACCAGCTTCCGCACGCCCGCGCGCGCAATACTTTCGCCAATCGCCTGCCAAGCCGCAATCGCGGTCTGCGCATCAAGTGTCAGCGTACCCGCAAAACGGACATGCTCGTTTGATTTGCCAATTTGCTGCACCGGTAAGAACGTAACTGGGAGATCGGCGGGCATATCTTTGGCGGCGCGATCGATCATGCCTTCGGCTATGATGCTGTCCACACCAACCGGCAAATGCGGGCCGTGTTGTTCTATGGCGGCCACCGGCAGCACCACGATCCAGTCGCTGCAGTCGACGTAATCTGTGGTCGCCATGTCGCGCCAAAAGGGTTTTGGGTGCATCAGGTTATTCCCGCAATCGCTTCTATTTCAACAATAAATTCCGGCCTTGTAAATCCGGATACGATGAGCAATGTAGAAGCAGGCTTAATGTCGCAACTTGCCAACCAGCGATCGCGCGCCGCCATATACCCGGTAATAAATGCGCGATCCGTCACGTAAGCGTTCAAGCGCAGGATATTTGCGCGGCCCAGCCCGGCTTCGGCCAAAATCGCGCCGATATTTGCCAAACATATTTCTGTTTGTGCTTCTATGCCCGCAGGAATTGAACCGTCTCTGGCCATTCCTAACTGGCCTGAGGTCAGAACCACGCGTGCGAAAATCGCCTCAATACCATGAGAATACGCGCCAAAAGGCGGGGCAATCGTGAAGGGCGTTAAGGCACGCATGGTTTCACCTGCATTTGTGGGGCGTGGTATCCACCTTTCATATCATAGATATAATCAGGATTGTCCCAACCGATCAACTTGCCAGGGTTCAGCAAACCTTTCGGGTCATTTTCACGCTTCAAGGCGATTTGTGAGGGGTCTGGATTTCGGTGATTGCCTTCCTCCAGCGTGTAAGCATGTGGATTCCAGTTTAATATCCCGATATCAGCTAGTTGCGCCACGATCATGTCCATCCGCAATTTACTGTGGTACCGCAGGAGCGGCAACATCGACGCCCGCGCTTTGCCTTGACTGCGGGTGAATTCGACGTGATTAATAATCTCGTCCGGGAACATCTTTGCGACATCGGTGATCGAGTTCACCTCATCCCCATCGCGGGTTCCCAATTGCAGATAAGTAACCTCGGGATCAATCTTCAAAGCCCTGAGCGTTGTGTGATTCCAGCACAAGTGATGCAGGTGCGGCAGCCGCTTTTTGTCGTCGTCACTGGCAGTATCTGACCGGTACACACAGCGACCAGCGGTAAGCGCTAGAAAAGATTCAATCCACCTATCGGCCACAAGTACGCACAATAAACTGCTGTTTTCTTGCAAGAATTTACGATGCCGGACAAAATAACAATACGGTGCCGGCGTCTGGATCGCGGCAAGTTGCTTTAGGATCACATCCGGATCATCCAATATGTCCCAGCCTGCCGCCACACATGCCTGCCAGTCATCGAAAGTCAGCAGAACTTCGACCCAGTTCTCCGCCTTTACCAAGGGCATTTCAACTTCTGTGATCACACCTGTCACACCGTAAGCATGATGCACATTGTTAATGTCGAGTCCGGTCAAATCGATCAAACGAGGGCGCGCCTCCATCGTTGCAATTCGCACGCTTCGAATGTTACCGGGTTCGTGCAACATTCCCCAACGCACCGATCCTACCCCGCCAGAACCACCGGCGATAAACCCACCGATGCTGGCGGTTTCACGGGTCGAAGGATGCATTCGCAATTCCTGACGTGTGGCCGCAAGGGTTGCTGTTTCAATATCTCCCATCAGCGCTCCGGGGCCGCAAATTAGCACACCATCATCGATACGGGTGATCGCATTCATCAGGCTTGTGTCCAGAACGACACCCCCGGCAATGGGCATTGCCTGACCGTAATTTCCGGTGCCCGACCCACGCGGGGTGACAGGAATATCCAACTCAAAACAGGCCGCTAGGGTGCGAACAACATCATCTTCGGTTTGGGCCATCACCACGGCTTGGGCTGTCACGTGATCCAAAGCGTCCTTCAGAACCGGAGAGTACCAAAAGAAATCCCGACTTTTTGCGCGCACTGCTTTTTCATTCGTTATCAGGCTGATACCACCTAATCTTAAAGAAAGTTGGTCAATTCGGCTCATGCAGTCATTCCTTCCAGCCCGTCCAGTTCACTAAAGTCCGGCGGTGGAATCTGGATTGGCGCGCCGTTTCGAACGACTATGCGATCACTTTGTGGGCGCGCGACGAACTCGTTCCAGTTTCGGGCTTTGAACAGGATGAAATCTGCTGGTCCACCTTCCCGCAACTGTCCTAGCGCGGGCCGGCCAATTGCTTCGGCGGCATGATTGAGAACGGTTTGCGGCCAGTCCCCGACAGGATGATCCAGATGCATTATTCTGACCGCGTCGCGAAACAATTCCGGCATGTCCAGGTCCCCATAAGAGTGAAACCCGTCGCGGCTGTTATCGGTTGCGAAAACCACCTTTATGCCGCGCACCCGCATTTCATGAACGGGCGCGACACCGCGCAAACGGGGGGTGCAACCCTGCCGCGACATAAGGTAGGTGTTGCACATCGGCAGGCTGACAATGTTAAGCTTGGCTTGGGCAATCAGATCCAGCGTCCGGTCAAGTTCGGCGGGTGATTGCACAGATAAGGAACAGCAATGGCCGACAAGAACTGCCCCCTCAAACCGGTTTCGAAGGACAGCTTGCGCCACGGCCCGCGTGCAGTTTGATGTTGGGTCAAGTGTTTCGTCTGCATGAAAGTCCAGAGCAAGACTGTGTCGATCTGCCAAAGACATTACCAGATCAAGAAACCCCGGCAAGCCGCTGCATTCATACAAAAATGCACTAAGAACACCACTGGTGGAATGCCGTGCAATCAAGGCAATTTCTGCAATCCTTTCCGGCGGCTCTTCAACCCCAATAAAGGGCGCAAGTTGGACATCCAAACGCCCGGTCCAGTCTTGCGCCAACTCGCACAGAACGGAAAACCGGTCGTGAAAGCCGTCTGCTGTGTCCACATGGCTGCGCAAGGCAACTGTGCCGTGACTAAAGGCTGACCGAAGGGCAAAACCGGCGCGACTGCGCAAGTCATCAAGGCCCGGATAGTTTTGCCGATCACGCGCTGCCGCCTGTTGTGCGCCCGTAAATGTACCGTCTCTATTTGGGCTTCGGTTGCTGACCTGACCTTTGTCGATATGGGTATGGGCATCGATTGGGCATGGCCACAACATCGCTCCGCCGAAACCGCCGCCTGACCCCGGCGAGATTTTGGCCAAACGCCCGCCTGCAAGCGTAATGTCGCAAGCTACCAGCCCATCAGAAACCACAGGCAACCCCGCAGGTGCCACGCAAGCCGGAAGCCTGACATTTCGCAATACTGCGATGCCGTCTTGGTTTAACTTTGATAGAATTTCGGGCATCCACACCATATCCGCACGCGTCCTTTGCGTTTGCGGCCCGGTTCCTGTGCCAGTGGTGGGGGCAGCGTGCCACGAATTTTGAAACGCATCAATCCTTAAACGATGGACAAGTCATCTGATTCCTGATTTGAATTTCGAAACAACCGGAGCTGTGCCATGTCCCCGCTTAAAACCCTTAGAACAAAGCCGCTTTCACCCCGTTTCGGTGTCGAGGTTCTGGACATCGACCTTGCCACAGTAGACTTGCTCGATGTTTTTCCCGCCATTCGGGCTTGTTTTGAACATCAATCGGCCTTGCTGTTTCGCAATCAAAAGCTGCCAGCGCAGACGCACATGCGTCTTGCTGAAATGTTTGGCCCCTTGGAAGATCGCAAAGCCGATGAAAAACTGCCCAGTGACCCGTTCGAGATATCGCAATTAAGCAATGTCACGGCCAATGGCGGCGTGACCGGGGCGATGGAATTGCATACGCTCAGCCTCAAAAGCAATCAGCTGTGGCACACCGACAGCACGTTTTTACCGATCCCGGCGCTGGTGAATATTCTGACCGCCAAAATCGTAACGGAAACCGGCGGCGAAACGGAAATCGCCTCGACCAGGCTGGCGTGGCACGATATGCCCGAAAGCCTGAAAAGGCGGATCCGAGGGCGCGGAATTCACCACCGGTTTTCACATTCCCGTGCCAAGATCGATGCCGAACTTGCGCGCCAGCATGCGATCATCAAATGGCCTGACACGCATTGGAATTCGATTTGGCGCAACCCGGTAACCGGCGAGGACGCGCTTTATATTGCCTCGCACGCGTTTCGCATTGATGGCATGGACGAGGCCGCCAGCGAGGTGTTGCTGACTGAATTGACCGAATTCTGCACCCAACCTGAATATGTCTATAGCCATAAATGGACGGTCGGCGATGTCCTTATCTGGGACGAGCGCGCCACAATCCATCGCGGTCAGCCCTGGGATTATTCTAAGCCACGTGCGCTGGCCAGCATTTGTTCTTCGGTGACCGAGGCGGACGGTTTAAGCAGTATGCGTATGGTTTAAGGGCTTGCGCGCAACGCCCCTGTGTCCTTGACTGGCCAAGCTGTCAGGGGAGAGTCGGCCATGCATATCGTTACGCAATTTCCGCATAAAATTGTCGAAGATCAGGATATGGGCGTGCCGATGCCTGACGGATGCAGATTGTCTGCACGCGTCTGGATGCCCGAAGAAGCCTCCGAAAAACCCTTCCCGGCGATTATGGAATATATCCCATACCGCAAACGCGACGGCACGATTGGGCGCGACGAGATCATGCACAAATATTTCGCCGGGCGCGGCTATGCAGTCGTCCGGCTTGATATGCGCGGCAGTGGTGAAAGCCAGGGTTTGATGGCGGACGAGTATACCCAAGTCGAATTAGACGACGCGGTCGCCGCGATTGCTTGGATTGCGGCGCAGCCGTGGTGTGACGGCAACGTCGGTATGATGGGCAAAAGCTGGGGCGGGTTTAACTGCCTGCAAACCGCCGCGATGAACCCGGATGCTTTGCGCGCCATCATCACGGTTTGCTCGACCACCGACCGGTATGCCGACGATATTCATTATAAAGGCGGATGCCTTTTGAACGACAATTTCGCGTGGGGCAGCCAGATGTGGTCGTATTCCTCGCGCCCGCCAGACCCGGCGCTGGTCGGAGATAAATGGCGGGAAATGTGGATGGAACGGCTTGAGGCTGAACCATTTTTGGCGGCGACGTGGCTGGCACATCAAAGACGGGATGAATACTGGAAACACGGATCGGTTTGCGAGGATTACAGCGCGATCAAAATACCGGTGTTAAGCATTGGTGGGTGGGCCGATAACTACATGAACACCGTCAGCCAACTGGTTGAAAACCTTGATGTTCCGGTGAAAGGCATCGTCGGTCCGTGGGTGCATCAATACCCCCACACGGCTGACCCCGGCCCGCAGATCGGATTTTTGCAAGAGGCAGTTCGCTGGTGGGACCATTGGCTGAAAGGGATTGCGACGGGGGTGGAAAACGACCCGGCCTACCGTGCCTATTTGCAGCAAACCGTCAAACCGGCGCGGATGCACAAGCACCGCGATGGGCATTGGCTGGCCGAGTCGGTCTGGCCCTCCGAGCGGGTTTTGACGCAGGTTTTACCGTTGTCAGGTGCAGGCGTTTTAGGTGGAAACGGCGGTGCATTTGAAACGCAGGTCAACTCGCCACTTGATTGCGGGTTCGGGGTTGGCAGCTTTTTCCCAATGTCGGGAGACGTGCCGCAGCATCACGCCGATCAACGCGACGATGACGCGCGGTCTGCTTGTTTTGATACCGACGTTCTGCAACAGGATTTGGATATTCTTGGGGCGCCGTTTATTCGGTTGCGCCTATCCAGTGACAAACCACGCGCACAAATCGCCGTTCGTTTGTGCGAGGTCCATCCGGATGGCGCCTCGGGGCGGGTGACTTACGGCGTTTTGAACCTGTGCCATCGCAACGGCCACGAGGCGCCTCAAGATATTGTGCCGGGTGAAGCCTTTGAAATTGCGCTGACTCTGGATCAAATGGCCTATCGGATCAAAGCCGGAATGCGGCTACGGGTGGCGATCAGTTCGGCCTATTGGCCGTTCCTGTGGCCGGTTGCGGAACGCGCCACTTTGACCCTGTTGGAAGGCGCGCTTGAGCTGCCAGTTCACACCGGGTCTGAAAAAAACGAATGGCAATTTGACGAGGCCGAGGGTGCGTCGCCTTGGGAAGCCCGCGTTTTGCGGCCGGCTTTGTATGAAAAAACGCAGGAGACGGATCAGACTACTGGCGAAATTCGTCTGATTTTGCACGATGATCTGGGATTAAACGAAGATCCGATGCATGGGCTGCGGTCTGGCACCGTTACCCGCGAGGTTTGGCGCATTCATCCTGATGATCCGTTATGTGCGTCGGGCGATATCCATTGGACACAAGAACTTGCGCGCGGTGACTGGTCAATTCGCACCGAAACCACTGCGAAAATGTGGTCGGACGCCGAGACCTATTATCTGGCCGGACGGCTAGAAGCTTTTGAGGGGGATGTACTTGTCTATGAGCGCGACGTTGAAACAACTGTGCCACGGGATTTCACATGACGGAATTTGATTATGTGGTGATTGGCGGCGGCGCTGCTGGCTGCGTCATTGCCGCCGGTTTGGCGCAAGACGGGCGGTTCTCGGTCGTACTGATCGAAAGCGGCGCACGCGACAAAAGCCCGTGGATCCACATACCGGCGACATTCTTCAAATCCATGGCCAGCCGGGATGTTGCGGCTGTGGTTTCCGAACCTGAACCAAGCCTTGACGGCAACCGGTTTGCGGTGCCGCAAGGACGGGTTCTGGGTGGAGGGTCTTCGGTCAACGGTATGATTTATATGCGTGGCCAAAAACGCGATTATGACGATTGGGCCGAGGTTCACGGCTGCACAGGCTGGGCCTATCAGGACGTCTTACCGGTTTTCAAATCGCAAGAGGCGAACACGCGGCTTGGCGATCCTTTTCATGGTCAATCAGGGCCTTTGATGGTTGCCGATCCGATCTACAAACACCCGTTGGGCGCGGCAATGATTCAGTCAGCAATTGCCACCGGGTTGCCTGCGAATGAGGATTTCAACGGGGCGCAACAGGAAGGCGCTGGTTGGTATCAGATCACCGCCCATAAAGGACGGCGCAAATCGGCAGCAGTGGCGTTTTTGCGGCCTGCCCTGCATCTTGAAACCCTGACGGTGTTGACCGGTCATCAGGCGCAACGCCTGAAATTCAAGGGACGCCGCGCCGCCGGGGTTGAGGTAATCGGTCCTGAAGGACCAAAAACGATCCTTGCGCGCAAAGAGATTATTTTAACCGCAGGTTCGTTTCAAAGCCCTAAACTGCTGATGCATTCGGGCATTGGACCAGCCCACCACCTTACGGCCCTTGGCATTGAGGTGATCCATGACGCACCCGAGGTTGGGGCAAATTATCAGGATCATGTTGGCGCGCCGGTTACGATGCGTCTGAAACATCCAATCGGGGTTCATGGGGCAGATAAGGGGCTGAAAGCGCTGCGCCATGGAGCCGAATACGCGCTGTTTCGGCGTGGTTTGCTGGCGTCAAACCTGTTGGAAAGCGGTGCTTGTGCCGACACAACAGGCGAAGGGCGGCCTGACGTTCAATATAATTTTACACCTTTTGCGCCGGGGCCACCCGGCACGCCGCCTTTGGAGGTGCATGCGGTTTCCGTTAACCCAATGACAATGCGGCCTAAATCGCGGGGGCGACTGGCCCTGAAAGACGCTAACCCGGCCAGTGACTTGCATTTCACCGCCAATCCATTGGACCGGATTGAGGACTTGGATACATTGCGGCGCGGCATTCGACTTGCGCGCGATATTTTCCGCCAAAACCCGCTGGCCGAGCTGGTCACCGATGAGATTTGGCCGGGTCCGGATGTTTCAAGCATTGCTGGTTCAAACACCCTTGATCCGGCAATCCGAAAACATGCGCGCACGATATTTCATCCGTCCGGCACCTGCCGAATGGGGCCAGGCCCAGCTTCTGTGGTTGATCTGAACCTTAGGGTGAACGGCGTTACCGGCCTGCGGGTGGCTGACTGTTCCGTGATGCCGTGCCTGACATCCGGCAACACCAACGCTCCGACAATGATGATCGCCGGGCGGGCGGTTGGTTTCATTTTGGCCGATGCGTGAATCGGTTGCGGCAATTCAACTTTGCGGTTTGTGGGACGGATCACCTAATGACGCAACGAAACCCACACCCACCGCAAAGACCTCATTAGGCTGCACAAATCTGAAATGAGTCGCGAAAATCTGATGCCCGAGCTTCACCCACTTGATATCGCCACAAGCTTGATCCTGACAGGTGACGACACTTATCGCGGACAGACGACCAAAACTTATGCAAATGTGATCGGCCCATATGGCGGCATAACTGCGGCCTGCCTGATGCAAGCGGTTTTGATTGATCGGCGATTGGCCGGAACCCCGGTTTCGCTGACGGTGAATTTACTGGCGGCAGTTGCGGATGGTGAATTTGATATCACTGTCAAACTGGCGCGAAGTGGTAAGTACATTCAACACTGGTCAGTTGAGCTGGTCCAAAACGGGCGTATTTGCAGCAATGCCAGTGTGATTACTGCCCTGCGCGAGGCTGGATTCGATCATCAGTCAGTCGACGCACCGGCCATTGGCCCGCATACGGATTTTGACCGCTCAACCGGTGTCTTCCCGTTGCCGTGGCTGAACGCTTACGACATTCGTTTTGTTGAAGGCGCGCCGGCATTTGCATCCGCCCTTTGCACGTCCAAGCTGTCCACCCGGTCGGTGCAATATGTTTCAGACAACCCGCCCAGACCGTTGGATTATCTATCACTCACCGCAATCGCTGACAGTTTTCTGTTAAGGATTTTCAATGTACGCGCGAAATCCACCCCCATGGGCAGCGTATCAATCACCACGCATTTCACCGGAGCACCCGAAGACATCGCCGCACAAGGCATCGAACCGGTGCTGGGCGTTGTCGACGGGATACGGTTTCATGGAAATTTTCACGACCAGAACATGCAAATCTGGGGCCGTGGCGGCAAATTACTTGCGACCGGCAGCCAATTGGTTTGGTTCAAGAATTAGCCGGTTCAGGTTTCCGCGCGGGCCTTAAGAAGATTGGTCAGCCAATTGGGGTCCATTTCAGGCACCGAGGACAGCAAAAGCTTGGTATATTCGGGATAGGGCGGCTCCATTATCTTATTCTTAAGCCCCTGTTCCACAACTTCGCCTTGCAGCATGACGACGATTTCGTCGGAAATCGCCTGCACCGTTGCGATGTCATGCGTGATGAAAATATAGCTGACGCCAAGTTCATTCTGCAGGCGCAACAGAAGCTTCAGAATGCCTTCCTGCACAATCTGATCCAACGCCGAGGTCACCTCGTCGCAAATGATCAATTCGGGATTAGCCGCCAGTGCGCGCGCAATACAAATCCTCTGCTTTTGGCCGCCAGACAATTCGCCCGGCAGACGATCCGCAAAGCTTTCATCAAGCTCGATCATTTCCAAAAGCTCGATAATCCGTTTGTTAAGATCAGCGCCCTTTAGGCCAAGATAGAATTCCAGCGGGCGGCCGATGATTTCCCTGACCGTGTGGCGCGGGTTCATCGCGGTGTCGGCCATCTGATAGATCATCTGAATACGGCGCAATTGATCTTTGCTGCGGCCTTCAAGTTTTGGCGGCAAAGCC
>DJBQ01000038.1:18441-21517 GCA_002430125.1 Rhodobacterales bacterium UBA5972 | reverse complement strand
TGGGTAAAACAACATCTCGGCCCCTTGCAACGCCATGGCGCGAGCGGATTCCGGGAACCATTGATCCCAGCAAATCGCCACGCCAAGGCGGCCAAAGGCGGTGTCCCAGACTTTGAACCCGGTATCGCCGGGTGAGAAATAAAATTTCTCCTGATAGCCTGATCCTTGAGGGATGTGGGTTTTGCGGTAAACCCCCAAATTGCGGCCATCCGCGTCGATGATCGCCACCGAATTGAACCGTGCATTGCCAGCCAGTTCGTAAAACGACACAGGCAGCACGACACCAAGTTCCCGCGCCACACCTTTGAAATGTTCAATCGTTGGATGGCTTTCAACTGGTCGGGCGCGGGCATAAAATTCCGGCAATTCGTCCTGACAAAAGTAATAGCCTTCGAACAATTCTTGCAACAGAATGACATTGGCCCCCTTGGCAGCGGCCTCGCGCACCAGTCTTTCGCCGCGTTCGACGTTTTCCGACACCACGTCGCTGCAGGCCATCTGGGTTGCGGCAAGGGTTACATTCCGCATGGATCAGGCTCCGTTCGTTTGGCAAAGAGGTTCCTGCTGGGTGATGCAATGCACCCCGCCGCCGCCTTTGAAAATGTTCAAAGCTGGCACCATAACGACCGTGCGGTCATTGAACAGACGGCGGAAAACGCTTTCAACTTCGGCGTCTTGCGGGGTGCCGAAACCGCACAAAACCACGCCGCCATTGACGAAGGAAAAGTTGACATAGGAACAGGGCATCGGGGTGCCGTCATCCTCAAACAAACCTTCAGGACCGTTTAGAACGATCACCTCAAGCGGACGGCCTTTGGCGTCGGTTTCACGGCGCAAGATCGCCTCGATTTCCGTGGCGGTTTGGTGGTCAGGGTGGTTCGGATCAGGCTGGCCATGCACCACAACCACGCCGGGTTTTACGAAATTTGCCAGCGTATCGACATGGCCATCGGTGCCGTTATCCATAGTGTCACCCAGCAGACCGCGCGGCAGCCAAATCGCTTTTCTGGTGCCAAGGCGCGCATGGATTTCCGCCTCGACCTCGGCGCGGGTCCAGCTTGGATTGCGGTTGTGGTTCAGTTGCACGGTTTCGGTCAACAGTACCGTGCCTTCGCCGTCAACGTGAATGCCGCCGCCTTCGTTGACCAGCTTTGACGGGATGCGGGTGGCCCCGGTTTCGCTGATAAGCCTGCGTGCCAGCAGCGCATCAGCGGCACCTTCCGGAAAGGTGCGCCCGCCCCAACCGTTGAATGTCCAGTCAATCCCGCCCAGCGCGCCGGCTTCGTTCACCACAAAGGTGGCCCCGGCATCGCGCATCCAACTGTCGCCGATGGGATGGGTGATCAGCGTGACTTCGGGCGCAAGATAGCCGCGTGCTGTCCCCTCGTCTTCGGGGTTGCAGACCATGGTGACGGGTTCAAAACCGGCGATGGTATTGGCGACGGTGGACCAAGCCTCGTGGGCCTTTTGGGCCGACCCGATGCTGTCGATCACCGCGGAACTGCACGGCCACGCCATCCATGTGCGTTTATGCGGCAGCCATTCGGCAGGCATTGTCCAGGTCATTTAGCGGCGTCCCTGTTTTGTGTTTTCGGCCGGGTGGTTTTGCTGCCAATGCCGCGCAATATCCAGACGCGTTGTCACCCAGACATCCTTGTGGCTCTGCACATAATCCAAAAACCGCATCAACGAGGCAGCGCGGCCGGGGCGACCGACAAGGCGGCAATGGAGACCCACCGACAGCATCCGCCCGCCTTCGGCATAAAGAACGTCAAAGCTGTCTTTGAGGTAGGCAAAGAACTGATCGCCCGAGTTGAAACCTTGTGGCGAGGCAAAGCGCATGTCGTTTGCGTCAAGCGTGTAAGGCACCATCAGGAACGGGCCGTTCGGGCCGTCGATGTAATATGGCAGCTCGTCCGCATAGCTGTCGGCGGAGTATTCAAATCCGGCTTCCATCGACAATTGATGCGTATTTTCCGAAGAACGGCCCTGGTAAATTCCTGCCGGTGGTTGACCGGTGACGGCAGTATGAATGCGGATCGCCTCGGCGATGTGGGCGCGTTCAACCTCGGTTGGAACATTGCGGTAATCAATCCATTTCAACCCATGCGTGGCGATTTCCCATTCGGCGGCCTTCATCGCGGCGACTGCTTCCGGGTTCTTTTCCATCGCCGATGCGACGCCAAAAACCGTGACCGGCAGCAACCGCGAGGTGAACATCCGGTGCAAGCGCCAAAATCCGGCGCGGCTGCCGAATTCATAGATTGATTCCATGTTCGGATGGCGTTGGCCTTCCCATGCGGCCCCGCCAACAATTTCCGACAAAAATGCCTCGGAAGCGGTATCGCCGTGCAGGATGTTATTCTCGCCGCCTTCTTCGTAGTTGATCACGAAATTAACAGCGATCCGCGCGCTATCCGGCCAATCGGCCTTGGGTGGCGTCGCGCCATAGCCCACCATGTCGCGGGGATAATCGGTCATTTGCGGGCCTCGGCAAGGGCTAGGGGAAAGGCGGCCTGGAACAGGTTAAGGTCTTCGGGGCGGCCTGCTGACAGGCGGATGCAGCGATCTTGGGGGGGCACAAACGGCATCCTCACAAAGATGCCGCGTTTGATCAGTGCGGCGAGGACTTTCTTGGCAAATACCCCATCCTGTCCACAATCAATCGCGACGAAATTCGTGGCCGAGTGGATCGCTTTTAGGCCGTTGGCTTTGGCGATGGCAGTGATACGATCGCGTGCGGCGGCGACGTTTTGAATGGTCTGTTCAAGATACTTCTGATCGGCCAAAGCCTCGAGCGCACCTGCCTGCGCTGCGCGGTTCATACCGAAATGATTGCGCACTTTGTTGAAAGCCGAAATCAGATCAACCGCCCCGACGCCATAGCCAACCCGCGCCCCGGCCATGCCGTAAGCCTTGGAAAACGTGCGGAACCGGATCACTTTTTCATCCGCGACATCAAAGGGAGGCGCTGTGCCATCAGTGGCGAATTCGACATAGGCTTCGTCCAGCACCAAAAGGCTGCCATCGGGCACCGCGTTGATCACCGCCTGCACAACTGCCGCGTTATGGCGGT
>DJBQ01000038.1:18019-18281 GCA_002430125.1 Rhodobacterales bacterium UBA5972 | reverse complement strand
TGCCCATTGGATTGTCGGGATTGGCAAAATAAATCAGTTTCGCATCGACCTCGATTGCCTTTTCGATCAGCGCAACCGGGTCTTCAAAATCGCCGTTAAACGGCACAGTCACCAGTTCGCCACCATACCCCGAAACGTGAAAATTAAAGGTCGGATATGCGCCCAGCGAGGTGACCACTTTGTCGGCCGGCTCCACCAACATCCGCACGAGATAGCCGAGCAGCGCATCGATCCCTTCTCCCACGACGATGTTATCGGCGGG
>DJBQ01000038.1:15831-17803 GCA_002430125.1 Rhodobacterales bacterium UBA5972 | reverse complement strand
AAGAATGTCGTGATGTGCTGCCAAGGCCTGCTTGAGATCGTAATTTTCGGGATCGCCATATTGCCAGATATCAGGGGCTGCCCGCTTCATCGCGGCAATGGCACGAGGGGATGGGCCAAAGACGTTTTCGTTGGCACCCAGTCGCGCGGCAAATGCCTCGCCACGGGCGCGTTCCTGGGTTTCGGGGCCGACAAACGGCACGGTTGCCGGAAGGCTGGCAACAAGCGGGGTGAATCTGGGTCCGGTCATAGCCTAAACAAATCCTATTTTGACCTTTGCGGCAAGGGGTGGTTAAGGCAGATGGGTTCGCAGATGGATTCAATGTCGCTACGGCGTGATTGTCGACGAAACCGATTTGCGCTAGGCCAATCAGTACGGCCAATCTGGGCCGGACGAATAGTGGGTTCACAGATGCGACCATCTGCACAAAGGCCTGGGGCGAATGCGGCTTAGATTCGCGCTGATAGCGCTGGCGGCTGCCTATTTCTTTATCGGGGCCACGTCGCTTTCGATCATCGGATTGGTGCCGGAAATGTCTGCCGATCTTGGGGTGACCCCGGCGTCGATCGCATCACTGGTGACGATTTTTGCGCTGGTTTATGCCGTGGCAGCACCTGGATTGCAGGCAGCATTGGGCGGATTTTCCCGCGCCAAACTGGTCAGTGCCGGGCTGGTTTTGGTGGCGCTGTCGTGTTTCGGATCAGCAATGGCCGGTGATTATGCGACGGTGGCGGCGTCACGCGTGACAATGGCGCTTGGGGCGGCGTTGGCTGGCCCCACAGCCTCGGCGGCGGCGGCCAGCATGGTGCCGCCTGAACGACGCGCGCAGGCATTGGCAACTGTCTTTGCCGGGCTGACGCTCTCCACCGTGTTTGGGGTGCCTTTGGCCAGTTTTCTGGGGCAGACGTTTGGCTGGAGATCGGCTTGGGTGGCCATCGGGTTGGCAGCTTTGCTGGTGGCGCCCTTGGTTTTACTGGCAATGGATCGGACAAATCGCGGCACCAAGGCGTCGGTCTCTGCCTTGATTGCGGTGATGCGCGACCGGGCGCTGGCGCTGACCATTGCCACCACGGCACTGCAGATTTGTGCGCAATTCATCACCTACGCGCTTTTGACAATCTGGCTCTTGGACCATCTGGGAACCCCCGTGTCACTGGTGCCAGTGGCGCTTCTGGTCTTTGGTATTGGCGGGGTTGTGGGCAATGCGCTGGCAACACCGATTGAACGCAGGCTTGGGCCAGAAACCACGGTGCGGCTGTGCCTGATCGTGCTGGCGCTGGCGCTTTTGGGTTTGTGGTTTTCGACACCCTGGCCTGCGTTGATACTGGTATTGGCGTTTTTGTGGTCGGCATCGGGTTTGATGATCATGGCGCCGTTACAATCGCGATTGGTGCGGCTGGCCCCTGAGGCTGTGAACCTGTCGATGGCGATGAATGCGTCGGCGATTTACGTGGGCATGTCGGCAGGGGCGGCTTTGTCAGGGGTGTTCTTCACCCAATTCGGGCTGGCGAACCTGCCGTTGATTTCCGTCATCGCCGCCGTTCTGGCGTTGTTGGTGTTTCAGGCGTCATTGGTCAGATAGCCACGCTTAAAACCACATTGGCCGGGAACGAGCATGCGTTGGGTCGGCATCTCGAACCGGGAGGCTGTGGGCCCGTGATGTGGCCCCGGGGGTTGGGGCCTTTCGGAGCTGTTTGACGTTGGCGTTACAGAGTCGGGTTTGGCTGATTGGTCAGGACCGGCGCGGGTGCAGAACCAAAAATATCGCGATGGCGAGGCCGCCAAGCAAGACCATGGTGATGCTGATCGCGCGGTGGCTGCCATCGTAAAGCCAGGTCACCAGCAGTGACGACAGGAACCCGAACAGCATGTTCATTGCCCCGATCAATGACGCGCCAAAGCCAGACGAGCTGTGCGCAGCCTCGAGCGCGTATGAGGTGAATGTCGGGTAGACCAAGCCGAAGGCCAGCAT
>DJBQ01000038.1:15234-15674 GCA_002430125.1 Rhodobacterales bacterium UBA5972 | reverse complement strand
GCCCCAGAAGGCCGGGAAACTGGGTGTGGTTAGTGCCAAGCCAAATTGAAACACGACGGCCATTCCCAGCACGCCCATGGAAATCGCACCCACTGTTTCGAGGGATCGGGTTTTAAGCAGCGCGCGCGCCAACAAAACGCCGGTGACGACGAAGACTGCTGCGATGGCATAGACCGACCCAAAGGCCTCGGGTGCGATATGAAACGCGTTTTTCGCAACGATCGAGCCCAGCGTCAGAACACTGGCGAAACCGGCGAAAGTAATGCTCATCACCAGTGCACCGCTGCGAAACTGGCGGTTTCCCAGCAACTCGGCCGTTCGCCGCATGATAAATTTCGGGTGCAATCGCGCGGCTTGTTTTTGCGCAAGGGTTTCCGGCAAACGCATTGCTGCGGTGACGATCAGGACCGCTGACAGCACCGCCAGAAAGGCGAAAATCG
>DJBQ01000038.1:12675-15069 GCA_002430125.1 Rhodobacterales bacterium UBA5972 | reverse complement strand
AGAAAGGCGAAAATCGCCCGCCATGAAAACAGCACCAGCAAGCCGGACCCGAGCACTGGTGCCAATAGTGGCGCAACCCCGGTGGTGGCGGCCAGAACAGACATGGTGCGCGCGGCTTTGGTGCCCGAGGACAGGTCACGCACAATCGCATTGGCAATTATCGGCGAGGCCCCAAGCACCCCTTGTGCCAGCCGGAACGCCAGCAAGGTGTTGAAATCGGGCGCCAGTGCCGCACCGATTGACGCCAGTAAAAAACCGGTCATCCCCAGCAGCAGCATCGGTTTGCGCCCGAAGGCATCTGACAGCAGGCCCCAGATCATCTGCCCGAACGCATAAGCCAGAAAATAAGCGCCAATCAGCATCGCGGCGGTTTTCTCGCCGACCGACAGATCAACCGAGATCGGCACGACGGCGGGCAGGATGATTTCCACCGACAGGGCGTTCATCGCGGCCAATGCGGCCAGCAGGATCACCAGCGAAGCGGATGCCTCGGTAGTGCGGTTATCAGCCAAGCGCGGCGATCCGCTGGAACGCGGCTTGCAAAATTCCGGTTTCCTCGTCGATTGCGGCCAGCCGGTCGCGCTGAATTTGCACGATATCTTCGGGCGCATTGGCAAGGAATTTCTGGTTGGCGAGCTTGGCGTTCAACCCACCCGCCTCTTTTCCCAGCTTATCCAGCGTCTTTTGCAAACGTGCCTTTTCGCTTTCGATATCAATCACATTCGCCAGTGGCAGGCAGAAGGTGCCGCCTTCAACCGCCAGCGTTACCGCACCCTTGGGGGCCTCGGTCGCCACTGTCAGGGTTTCGATGCGGGCCAGCCGAAGGATCATCGCCAGATTGCCGTCAAGCGCCGCCTGCCCTGCGGCGTCAATCTCAAGCTTGATCATCGGGACTTTGGCCCCGGCGGGCACATGCATCGACTGGCGGACCGAACGGATTTGGTCAATAAGGGCGATCACCCAGTTCATTTCGCGGTCGGCTGCCGGGTCGATCAACTCGGCACCATATTGCGGCCAATCGGCGTGCACCAGCAGCTTGGCGCGGGGCGCGATATCGCCCCATAATTGCTCGGTGATGAACGGCATGATCGGGTGCAGCAGGATCAGACACTGGTCAATCGCCCAGGCCATTGTCGCCTGGGTTTCCGCCTTGGCTGCGGCATCATCGCCCTGAAACAGCGGCTTGGCCAGTTCGACATACCAGTCACAAACCTTGCCCCAGACATGCGCATAAAGCGCGTTGGCGGCGTCGTTAAAGCGGAACTGTTCAAGCGAGGTGTCAACGCTTTCGCGCACCCGTGCGGTTTCGCCGATGATCCATTTATTGACGGTCTGGCTGACTTTTGTTGGGTCAAAATCGGTTGAGGGTTTACAGTCGTTCATTTCGGCAAACCGGGCGGCGTTCCACAGTTTGGTGCCAAAATTTCGGTATCCGGCGATGCGGCTGGTGGACAGTTTCAGATCACGCCCCATCGCGGCCATGGCGGTCACGGTAAAGCGCACGGCGTCGGCACCGTATTCGTCGATCAACTCCAAAGGGTCGAGCACATTGCCAAGGCTTTTGCTCATCTTCTTGCCGTTTTCATCGCGCACCAGCGCGTGGACGTAAACGGTGTGAAACGGCACCTGATCGACCACGGCCAGTTGCATCATCATCATCCGGGCGACCCAGAAAAAGATGATGTCAAAGCCGGTGATCAGCACCGAGGTCGGGAAGTACTTTTGCAGCGCTTCATTGGCAGCGTCTTGTTCTGCGTCCCCCGTCCAGCCGAGGGTGCCAATGGGCCAGAGGCCGGAGGAGAACCAAGTGTCGAGGACGTCGGGGTCACGGTAGAGGGTAACAACTACTTCCGTGCGTTCTGGATTCCATATCGCCAGAGCGGGGACACGTTGCTCGCCGCCCGCTTCGCGCCCAATCAAACGGTCCTGCAATTCAGTCAACGATTGGAATTCGATTTTAACTACAGCGTCAGTTTGTGTTTGATAATATTCTTCTGTCAGCCTCGTGGCCTCACTTTCGTCTGCCGCGCAGACCATGTTCGGGTCGCTGATCACATCTTGAAGGCCATTGTTGCCTCCAAGGTCTTTGGGGCCAAACCAAACCGGTATCTGATGCCCCCACCACAACTGGCGGGAAATGCACCAAGGCTCGATATTCTCCAGCCAATGGAAATAAACCTTGGCGTCGCTTTCCGGCAGGATTTTGGTATCGCCATTGCGCACCGCATCAATCGCCGGCTGCACGATCTTGGCGGCGTCCACGAACCACTGATCGGTCAGCATCGGTTCGATCACCACTTTCGAGCGGTCGCCAAACGGCTGCATGATTGGCTTGTTTTCCACGTATGGCACAAGAACGGCGCTGTCCCGGACTTGCTCCGGGACCTTCTGCGG
>DJBQ01000038.1:0-12492 GCA_002430125.1 Rhodobacterales bacterium UBA5972 | reverse complement strand
ACCTCTTGACCCTCAGGCCCCGGCGCGGGGGCCGGGGCTGCGTCGCCCTCGGCCTCGGGCGTCGTTGCAACCATCACCGCCAAGCCTTCGGCGGTAATGTCGGCCACAACCTTGCTGCGCACGTCAAACCGGTCAAGCCCGCGATATTCGTCCGGCACAAGGTTGATCGCATCCACCTCGGCCTCGGTGAAATCTTTGCCATCAACAATGGCCTGTGCTTTGGCAGCCTCGTCCCCGTAAGGCGCACCATCGCTGCGCATCGCGCCTTTGGTGTCCATCAGCCGGTAACACGGGATATTGCCGCGCTTGGCGACCGCATAGTCGTTGAAATCATGCGCGCCGGTGATTTTTACAGCACCTGAGCCGAAATTCATATCGGGGTATTCGTCGGCAATAATCGGGATCAGGCGGCGGTGTTGCTTGGGGCCAACCGGAATTTCGCACAATTTGCCAACAATCGAGGCATAGCGCGCATCATCCGGATGCACCGCAACCGCCCCGTCGCCCAGCATGGTTTCGGGGCGCGTGGTGGCGATGGAGATGTAATCGCGCACCTCGCGTAGCGTCACGTTGCCGTCTTCGTCTTTTTCCACATATTCATAGGTCTCGCCGCCTGCTAGCGGATATTTGAAGTGCCACATATGGCCCGCGACTTCGATATTCTCGACCTCAAGATCGGAAATCGCGGTTTCAAAATGCGGATCCCAGTTCACCAGACGCTTGCCGCGATAGATGAAGCCCTTGTTGTACATATCGACAAAGACCTTCAGCACCGCGTCGTGGAAACCTTCGTCCATCGTGAACCGGTTGCGCGACCAGTCACAGCTGGCACCAAGGCGTTTCAGCTGGTTGACGATGGTGCCGCCGGATTGTTCTTTCCATTCCCAGACTTTTTCCAGAAACGCCTCGCGGCCCATTTCAGTGCGGCTGGGTTGCTGGGTGCGGGCAAGCTCGCGCTCGACCACCATTTGCGTGGCAATCCCCGCATGGTCCTGCCCGGGTTGCCACAGCGTGTCATGGCCGCGCATCCGATGCCAGCGGATCAGGATATCCTGCAGCGTGTTGTTGAACGCGTGGCCCATATGCAAGGAACCGGTGACGTTCGGCGGCGGGATCATGATGCAGAAGGTTTCAGCCCCCGCGCGGGCATTCGCGCCGGCTTTGAACGCCCCGGCTGCCTCCCATTTCTGCGAAAGCGCGGCTTCTGCCGTTGCGGCATCGAAATTCTTGTCCATCGGCATTAGGGCATTCCCTTGGGGTCACAATCGGTTGCAGGCTCTTTAACCCGCGATGCGCCCAAGGAAAAGGGGCCTAAACGCGCGCGCCTTTGCAAGCCGCGTTGAAATAGCCGATCATGTGGGCCCAAGCCTCGTCTGACCAGTGATCGGTCAGGGTCGCGTGTTTCTTGCCGTCCAACTGGTGCACCGTCACCAGATCGCCAAACGCCGCGGTAATCGCGTCGGTTTTGGCGGATTTGCACAACATGTCACCCTGATAGCGCATCGCCATCGCTCCGCCTTTCGCCGCCATGCCGGCCTTGGCGGCGGCGATCTCGGCCTCGCTCATATGCAGAGCACCCTGTTTGAACATTGGCAGGCTGGGTTGGGCTGCGACCCCGCCCAGAACCGCGTCATCCGCCATCAGGGTCAAAGCAAAGCCGCCGGTCAGACACATGCCAAGGGTGCCGACCTTTTGACCGTTATTGCGCACACTGACCTCGCGGCACAGGGCGGCCATCCAGTTGACGATTGGGCTGGATTTGCCCGCCGCAAACAAATGAAACTCGCGGCGCATGCAGAACAGGCGCAGCAGATTGCGGCCCAGTTGAAACTTGCCCAAGGGGCCAAACATATGCGGAAGGTATACCCGGTAACCTTCGGCGGCGATTTTGCGGGCAAGATCGGCGGTTGACACACCAATGCCCGGCAATTCCTGCCAGATCACAATCGGCGGCCCCTCGCCCAAAACATAAACCGGATGCGAAACACTTTCGCCCGCCGCCAAAGGTCCGCTGAAATCGAACCGCCCAAATCCGTCCAAGATATCCATGCGCCGCCCCTAAAGTCACAAAACCACCTAACCCTAACACAAAATACAATCATAGTTTCAAAAATACTCCGGGGGTTTCAAAGGGGGCAGCGCCCTCTTTGCGGCGCCTAGATACCCCGGTCAATTCTGGTCGCCAAATGAACCAGACTCTCCGAGGAAATCACCCCGTCAAGCGCGCAAATCTCGTCCAGCAGATCGTCAAGCTCCACCGTGTTCTGGCAGGCCAGCAAAATGATCAGATCGAACCGCCCCGAGGTGGTATGCGCTTCGATCACCTGCGGGTAGCGGCGCAGACGCCCGATCAAAGGCACAGTGGCTTGCGGTGTGATATGCAACAGAACTGTGGTTTTGATCCGGTCAAGCTGGAATTTCTCGCCCATTCGAATCGTATATCCGGCGATGACTTTTTTGTCCTCAAGCCGGTCGATTCGGGCCTGAACGGTGGTGCGGGCAATCCCCAGTTGCCGCGCGATGGTCGAAACCGTCAGGCGCGCATCTTTTGACAGTACATTCAGCAATTGTTGATCAAGGTCATCCACGTAATTTCACCGCCGTTTCGTCATATTGACGTAACTTTCGGTCATATGAACCAAAAAAACAAGTGAAGTTGTCAGGTTTTCGCCGCATATACGCGCTTCATTTCACGAACGAGGTAACCATGTCCTATACCGAGACCGAATGGAAAAACCCGATACATTACCTGACAACCCGCAAGCCCGAAGAACCGGTGCATTTCTTTTGCCCTGAGGCATTGCAGGCGCAGGCAAAACGCTTCCTTGATGGCTTTCCCGGTCTGGTAACCTATGCTGTAAAGTCCAATCCGTCTGAACAAGTCCTTACCAATCTGGTCGCCGCTGGTGTAACCGGGTTTGATGTGGCCTCGCCTGCCGAAATCCGCACGATGCGGCGTTTGGCGCCAAATGCGGCTTTGCATTACAACAATCCGGTCCGCACGCGTTCGGAATTGCGAGTCGCTGTGGAAAACGGGGTTTGTTCGTATTCGGTTGACCGGATGTCTGAACTGGAAAAGCTGGCCGAAGTCGTGCCCACCAAAGGGATCGAAGTCGCGGTGCGTTTCAAGTTGCCGGTGTCCGGGGCTTATTATGACTTTGGCGCAAAATTCGGAGCGCATCCGAACGACGCGGTGAAGCTGCTGCAGAAAGTCGTCGAGCTTGGTTATATACCGTCGTTGAATTTCCACCCTGGTACGCAATGCGAAGAACCTGCGGCCTATCGTATTTACATTATGGAAGCGTCGGAAATCGCCCGGAAAGCCGAAATCAACGTCAAACGCCTGAATGTTGGCGGCGGGTTTCCGTCGATGCGTCACGACGACATTGAAGATCTGGAATACTTTTTTCGCACCATCAAACGGGCGAACCGCGATGCCTTTGGCGATAATCAACCCGATCTGATCTGTGAACCGGGCCGCGGTATGGTCGGAGACAGTTTCGCGCTGGCCGCACAGGTAAAAGGCTTGCGCGACGATGGTGCGGTCTATCTGAATGACGGCATATATGGCGGCTTGTCCGAGTTTAAGATGGTGAATGCCGTCGAAAGGTTCGTTGTTTTGTCGCCCGAGGGTGTGATCCGAACCGAGGAAACCGAAAGCCGCGTGGTGTTTGGGCCGACCTGTGACAGCAGCGACAGCCTGATGAACAAGCTGGACCTGCCCGCTGATATCGCTGACGAGGATTACATCCTGTTCCAGTCGATGGGCGCTTATGTGATTGGTGTGACCACAGATTTCAACGGTTTTGGACAATTGCAATCGGTGATGGTGACCAGCCTAAGCTAACGATCTGGTCGCTTTGCAGCATTGGGCGGGCTTCGGCCTGCCCAATGCTGCGCCATTTACCCTTTTGAACACCTGTGCTCTAGTCTGACAAAGTCAGATGGAGCGTGGCATGGACGAAATCATCAAATGGACCGCGACTCAAACCGCGGCCAATATCAAAGCAAAAACCGTCAGCGTGACCGAGGTCACCAAGGCGCATCTGGCGCGCATAAAAGCGCTTGAACCCGGCCTTCGGGCGGTGGTTGAACCTTTGGACGAAACCGCTTTGGCCACGGCGCGCGCGATGGATGCCAATCCGCCAGCACATCCGGGGCCGCTTTTTGGTCTGCCGATCACCATCAAGATCAATGTCGATTTTCAAGGCCTGCCAAATTCCAACGGCATTCCGGCGCTGAACCATGCGCCCGCAAGCAGCGATTCGCCTTTGGTGGCGTCTTTGCGGGCCGATGGCGCGGTGCCGATTGGCCGCACGAACACGCCAGAATTCAGTCTGCGGTGGTTTACGTCTAACCCGATCTACGGAGTGACGATCAATTCGGTGAACAAAACCCTGACACCGGGCGGGTCAAGCGGTGGTGCGGCATCCGCGGTGGCGGCTGGCATCGGGGTGATTGCACACGGCAATGATCTGGGGGGATCGCTTAGGTATCCGGCCTATTGCTGTCGTCTGGCCACGTTGCGCCCGTCAATGGGGCGGGTGCCGGCGTTCAATCCCTCGGCCCCGGCGGAACGCGGCGCTACGTTGCAAATGATGTCGGTGCAAGGCGCGATTGCCCGCAACATGGCCGACGTGCGGCTGGCGATGCGCACGCTTGAAAAACGCTCGTCGTTGGATCCGTTCTGGAACACTGCCCGCGATAGTGGCCGCGCGCGCAACAAAACCCTGCGGGTTGGCGTCTCGGTTGATCCGTTCGGCGATGGGGTAGCACCGGAAGTTGAAGCCGCAGTCGACCTGGCGGCCAGCGTTCTACGTGAACGTGGTCATCAGACCATCGAAATCACCCCGCCAATGGCGACCGAGGCCGCGATCGCCTGGGGGCAGCTTTTGAATGCCGAAACCGAAATTATGATGAAAGAAAGCATGGTTCAGGTCGGATCACCCCAAGTGATCGATCTGCTTGAAAGTTACAAAACCACGTTTGGCGTGCCGGATCTAAAAGGCTTCATGCAACAACAGGCGATGCGCCTGACCATTCAGCGCGCGTGGAACCTGATGTTTGACGATATCGACGTGCTGGTCATGCCGGTTTCAGCTTCTGAACCTTTCCGGCTGGAGCAGGATTTCGTTGAGCCTTCAACCAGACGCGACATTATCCTGGCGCAACGGATGATGTGTATTCTGAATGTTCTGGGCCTGCCTGCGGCAACCGTCCCTACCGGCATGAACAAAGGCGTGCCGATGGGCGTTCAGGTCGTCGGGGCTTGGCGCGACGACGATCTTTGCATGGACGTCGCCGAAATGATCGAGGCCTCTCTGGGGTTGGATCTGTCGCCGGTCGAGCCCTAGGCGGGTTTGGCATAAAGTGGCACGTCAGCTGCAGCACCTGCTGCCAGCGCTTTGGCCTGATCGGTGCGAATCCGGTCATATAGGGCCAGACCGGCCTTTGAAAACAACTGTTCAGGCGCTGCGTAATGGATGAAGTTGCCCGACAGATCAACGCCCCGCGCCATCAGGGCATAATCGCGATCTGCCACTTCCTGGCGGGCATTCGGGTTTATATACCGGATCGCAAACCCTATCCGACGGTCATCCGACTGGTTCGGGCTAGACCCATGAATGGTCAACCCATGATGCAATGACATCTGACCCGGTTTCAGTTCAATCGCGGTTTTATCTTCGGGCCGAACATCAACCTGAACCTCCTGACCGCGCGACAAAAGATTGAGGTCGGAATATGTGTCCTTATGCGGTAAAATCGGGTTCTTATGGCTGGCGCCCACGAAATCCATACAACCCGAGGCCACCGTCGCTGATGACAAGGCCAGCCATGCGGTCACCTGATGATCGGTTGCCCCAAGGCCCCAATAGGTCAGGTCTTGATGCATCGAAACAATATGTTGGGTGTTTGGCTGCTTGATGAAAAACTCGGCTGACCAGATCATCAGATCAGGCCCAAGTATGCCTTCGACCGCATCCAGAATACGCGGATCAAGCGCCAGTCGGGCGGCTAGCGGCATTACCACCTGCGCATTCACGCGCTTATACTGGTTAAGCGCCAGAGGCAGACCGTTATCCAGCCACGCGTGTTCGATACGTTCCAATTCGGCGCGGGCTGTAGCGGCTTCGGTCGGGGTCAGAACATCAATCGGGAACACAAAGCCGTTCCTGTCGTAATCTGCCTTATGTGAACTTGAAAGACCTGTGGTTCCGTGATTTTGTGACTGCATTGCAGCACTCCGTTAACAGCCATGTGGCGGGTCATATAAATGCCGCAAACAAAAGGTAATCACACAGTCAATGGCGACGCAATCCGTTTTGATCCGACCCGCCTTGGGGCGCACGCCGGGTTAACGAAAACGTCAACCATTTTGAATGTACTATGGGGCGAACTACAGGCAAAAAAATCATGGCGCGCGATCCGATCACCCATATTGTCGTCATGGACGGCACACTCAGCACGTTGCGCAACGGTTTGGAAACCAATGCCGGTCTGACGTATCGGCTGTTGTCCGAGACAGCGCAATCATCAAAGATTTCGCTGAATTACATAGAAGGGCTGCAATGGCCGACTTGGCCCGGGATGATCAATGTGGTGGCCGGTGTTGGTATCAACAACCAGATACGCCGCGCTTATGGGTATATCGCCAGCCGCTATCGCCCCGGTGACCGTATTTTCCTGTTCGGGTTTTCCCGTGGTGCCTATGCGGCGCGTTCGTTGGCGGGGATAATTGATCAGATCGGCCTGTTGAAATCAGGTCACGCAACCGAACGGCACATAAGACAGGTTTTTCGACTTTACAAACAAGCCGAAGGTGGGCCTTTCAGCGAAAGTTTTGCCGCTCAGTATTGCCACCCAGCCGCCCCGATTGAAATGATCGGCGTCTGGGACACGGTGAAATCGCTTGGTATCGAATATCCGCTGCTGTGGCGGCTTGCTCCGGAAAACACCGATTTTCACAGCCATGGGCTTGGACCTTCGATCAGGAACGGCTTTCACGCGCTGGCGCGCGACGAGACCCGCAGTGCTTTTGCGCCGGTGATGTGGGAAACGACCGGAGACTGGGCCGGGCATGTTGAACAGGCATGGTTTCGCGGTGCGCATAGTGATGTTGGCGGCGATGTCCGGCAGTTCCTTCAGGCCCGCGCACTGAGCAATATTTCCCTCGTTTGGATGTTGGAAAATGCCGAAAAATGCGGCCTTACGCTGCCCGATGCGTGGCGCGACCGTTTCCCAACAGATCCGTTTGCGCCAGCATATGGGCGGTTTCGTGGGCTGGCCAAATTCTACTTGTTTCGCAAACGCCGCGCGATGTTGATTGATCCGTCTGAATATTTGCATCCAAGTGCTGCATCTGCGCCTGAAACCGGCCAAAACCGGTTGCCCAAGATGCGCCCACGGCTGCGCCACCGAGGAACGGTTTAGCCATCAACGAAAACCGAAAAACCGCGTTTTTGCCCCTTAATTCAGAGCGGTGCGTTAGGCGGAACCTTTACAAATCAAAATATTACCCTATGCTTTTAGCCGAGGGTCAACATGAGCAAAGCAATAATGATTCAAGGGGCCGGCTCGAATGTCGGAAAGTCTCTGCTTGTGGCAGGGTTGTGCCGTGCGTACCGCAATCGCGGCTATGCTGTGCGCCCGTTTAAACCGCAAAATATGTCTAACAATGCGGCGGTTACCGAAGATGGCGGCGAAATTGGCCGCGCGCAGGCTTTGCAGGCCGTGGCGGCTGGCACGGCTTTGGTATCCGACTTAAACCCGGTCTTATTAAAGCCTGAATCCGAAATCGGTTCGCAGGTCATCCTGCAGGGCAAGCGGTTGGCGACGGTTAGAGCACAGGATTATGCGGCCCTTAAACCGCGCCTGATGACCGCAGTTATGAACAGTTTTGCGCGGGTGAAACACGATGTCGATCTGGTGATCGTCGAAGGCGCGGGCAGCCCGGCCGAGATCAATCTGCGTGAAAACGACATTGCCAATATGGGGTTTGCCGAGGCTGCAAATGTTCCGGTCATTCTGACGGGCGACATTGATCGTGGTGGGGTTATTGCCCAGATTGTTGGCACACATGCGGTGTTGCCCAAGGCAGATCGGGACCGGATCAAAGGCTTTATCATTAACAAATTTCGTGGCGATCCAAGATTGTTTGATTCCGGCCTAAGCGAAATCGTTACCCGCACCAATTGGCATTCAATCGGTGTTGTTCCATGGTTTGAACGCGCCAGCAGCCTGCCTGCCGAGGATGTGATGGACATCAAATCAAGCATGTCCGGGCGGTTCAAAATCGCAGTGCCACGGCTGTCGCGTATCGCCAATTTTGACGATCTTGATCCTCTGAAACTGGAACCCTCGGTTTCCGTTCAAATTGTCGAACCAGGGCAAACGCTGCCGGTGGATGCCAATCTAGTGCTGATCCCCGGCACCAAATCAACCATTGCCGATCTGGCGTTTTTTCGCGCCCAAGGTTGGGATATCGATCTGGCGGGCCATATTCGGCGCGGCGGAAATGTCTTGGGGATTTGTGGCGGCTTTCAGATGCTGGGCCGTGAAATTGATGACCCGCAAGGGATTGAAGGCGCGCCGGAGAAAGTTGCAGGGCTGGGTCATCTTGATATTGTAACGATTATGCACCCTGAAAAGCACTTGGCAAATGTGAATGCTGAATACCTGCTGACGGGTCAGATGTTAACGGGTTATGAAATCCATATCGGCAAAACCACCGGCCCGGATTGCAATCGTCCTATGCTGGAAGTTAACGAACGCCCTGCCGGGGCGCAATCGGAAAATGGGCGCGTGCAGGGATGCTATCTGCATGGAATGTTTGCGTCAGACGGATTTCGCAAATCCTTCCTCAGCAATCTGGGCGTCAAGGCGTCAAGGATGCTTTATAGCGTCGAAATCGACCAGACATTGAATTCACTGGCAGCCCATCTTGAGGGGTGCCTGGATCTTGATATGCTGCTGGATATCGCGCGCTAATACACAACGTGTTTATTCAAACTCGCGACTGGCAAGGGCGCGCTGAATTTCGCGACGAACCAGCTTGCGAACGTTGCGGGTAATCCGGTCGCCTAATTCGCCTTGCAATTCCTCGCGTATCATTTGCGAGACAAGTTCGCGCAATGTGTCTTCATCCAAAATGGATTCGTCCATTTCCGCAAAGTTGATTGTCGAAGCTTCGTCGTCGTCATCTGCCACGGCATATGAATCTTGTGTATGGTCTTGCGGCGCGTCAATGCCTGCTTCAGGCACAGTCGATTGTCGCTGTTCACCGGCACTTATATCCATATCGGGGCTTTTTCCGAACGCCCCGGAACCCCGATGAAACGGCGACGCCTCCGGGGGCCCAATGATTGCATCCTCGTCTGGCCCGGACCCCGTATCTTGCGGCTCGACTTCTGCGTCGGCCGGATCAGATTCCACCTGTGCTGAGATTTCGAAAGCCGGGTCGTCAGTTGGATCATAGGTGGATTCGGGTGCAGCTGGCGCGATACGCGCAACCGGTGCCTCGGTGGGGCGGTTATTTTGTACGGCGTCCATGGCGCGTGCCGCCCGATCAAACAGCAGATCATCCGGGGCCGTTTCAAATTTAAAGCCGCGCGGGGCCGCATCACTTGCAGGGGCGTCGGGTGGCAGGTCTTCTGACGAGTCTTCCACTGTGCGCAAATGCAATCGTTCCGGGCGCAACGGGCGAATTGGCCGTACTGTAGGTTCCTGCGGTTTTGAGTTTTCGTCGTCGCCGACCCTAAGGGCGGCTGTCAGCACAAGTTTCTGTTCGTCCTGTGTCGGGGCTTCTGCATCAACGCGGGTAAATTGGCGCACGATATTGCCTAATTTATCGTCTGACGCCCAGTCATGATCCAGCTTTGAACTGGCCACAACTTCGTTAGACGGCGGCAGACCTTTGTCGCCTTCCGAACGGGCCGTGTTGGCAGCCGAACTTCCTAACAAGGCGCTATAATGGTCATGGGTATCTGAGTCGCGCGCGGCGTCCTGGTCGTTCTGGTTCGCATTTTGCGTATCGCGCGCCGGAACAGAGGCTTTGGATTCCTCAGAAACCAAGCGGCGAATAGAGGACAAGACATCTTCGACATCCATGGACGAAACCGGATCAGACATTGTGTTTCCCTTCACTCCCCAATCAGATCGTAGCTTGAGCGATCAATTCACACAAGAATTTGATGCGCCTGCTATTTTTTTCCTGCGCGTTTAAGTATTCTGCTCAGCAGCTTTCCGCGGTCCGTTGCCTGCGGCGCCGTTGAAACCTTTTTATAGTTCACGTTTGGATCGTAGGTTTTGATCCCCAGCCCCAAATGCTTGACGGTTAACAATCCCATAGACGACAAAAGTGAATAAACTGCTACGTATTGATCATGCTGGGCGGCAACCAAATTGGATTCTGCCTGCGAAAGGTCACGTTCGGCATTCAGGATATCAAGGGTCGTCAAGGCGCCCAGACTGGCTTCTTCGCGAATGCCCTGCAGTGCAACGCGCGACGCGCGGACTTCTTTATGGCGTGCAATGATTGACGCCTTTGAAATCCCGATTGTGGCCCAGGCGATTGCGACCCCTTGGGCCACCGACCGGGCCGTCAGATGCAGCGTTGCCTGCGCTTGTTCCCGTAATGCCATTGCCTGTCGGCGGGCCGAAACCAGCGCGCCACCGGAATAAAGCGGTATGGTTGCGCCAAGCGATATCGCCGCGCTGTCACTGGGTGTAGTTGCTGACGAAGCGTTGTAGCTTCCTGAAAGCATCAATTTTGGTTTCATCGCAGTTTCAGCACGAAGCACGTTAAGTTCGCCAGCTTTCGCTACCAGTTGTGCCCGCAAAATGGCCGGATGAGTCCGCGCTGCAATGCCCTGCGCTGCCGCCAGTGAAGACGGAATCTGCGGCAGAGGCGGAGCGTTTTTCAACTGTCCCGGAAATTTTCCGACCGTGATATGAAAGCTTTCGCGTGTGATTTCAAGGCCACCCTGCGCACGGGCAACGGCGGCCTGCGCCCCGGCAGCAGCGGCTTCGGCCAGGTTAACATCCGTGCGACGCACTTCGCCAACTTCAAACCGGTCGCGCGCCGCCTGAACCTGCCGGTTCAGAACTTCTAGGTTGTTTTCTGCAAGGCCCAGAAACTGGATATCGCGGCGCATGTCCATAAAAGCTGTCACCGCAGACAACAGCACGGCTTGTTCGCTGAGCGTAAGGTTTTCACGCGACGCCGCCACATTCAGGCGCGCGACTTCTGTCGCAAGGCGCGTTTCGCCGCCATCCCACAAGGTCAGACTGCTGCTGATATTAAGTGTATTTGTGAACGTCGTGAAATCCGCGCCAAACCCCGGCATGACATATGTCGCATTACGTGCAAACGACGCGCTGGCCGAGGGGCGAAATTTGGCCCATGCTTGTGCTACGCCCTCGTCAAGGGCGCGCAATGCCGCGCGATCAATTTCCAGTTGGATACTGTTTTTATAGGCGCTGATAAATGTGTCAGTCAATGTTTGGGCGCTGACAGCAATCCCGGAAAAGCCAAGCGCCACAACGGTACTGATGGCGATAAATGTCGCTTTGACTTTCCTCATCGACTTCAGAACCCTTTCAAACCAACGTTAACCCGCACAATTCAGTCACAAGCAACGCTTATAAAACGAATTCAGGCTTGTTCATAAAACCCGGCAGTACCGGTGCGACCGCATCAAAAACATTACGCCAGGCAACCCGCGCACCGGTTTTAAAACCAATCCGACATTGCCCCATCGCCCCGTCCGCAAACAGCGCGCAAATCCGACCGTTTTCTTTCAACTGATCCAGCACCGCCTGTGGAATTTGCTCGACCGCTCCACCAAACAGAATTGCATCATAGGGGCCGTGTTTTGCCGCCCCTTTGACCAAAGCACCCGTGACAATTACTGCATTATCCACCGCTTCGGCCGACAAATTTTCCTCGGCTTCAGCCGCCATCGCTTCATCTTCTTCAACCGCAATCACTGCTTCGGCCATATGCGCCACAACCGCAGTCAAATATCCCAGATCGCCGCCGATCAGCAAAACCAGATCTGCGGGCGTGACATCAAGCGCATCAAGCATTTTGGCCATAACCCTTGGGTCAAGCACGACGCGGTTTTTACCCAACGCTATATGCGCACCGGCATAGGCGACATCGCGCATCGAACGCGGCACAAAGACCTCGCGGCGGACTTTCAGCATAGTGTCAATAATCGGGAACTTCGTCACATCAGACGGGCGAACCTGACAATCAACCATAGCAGTTCGAAGGGCATTAAAGTCTGTCATTTGACTGCTCAAGAATCGAGTTAGATTGTTTCCCAGAGTTTTGCCACAGAAAGCCGGGATGGGCAACTCGGGATACCCACCTGACCCAACTTCAAGATTCCCGGCTTACCCGCACCAGGGCTAATTGCTACAACTGGCCTCGTCCCGAAAGAGCCACCATGGACGGCAAGTTGGCTGGTTTTGTCGCGCTTATGTTCC
>DJBQ01000133.1:27984-28271 GCA_002430125.1 Rhodobacterales bacterium UBA5972 | reverse complement strand
ACGCGGCGGGTACCGCCACTGACGTGGTGGCCGTGGCCAAAAAGTTGGAAAGCATGAAAAGTGACAACCTGTTCGGCGGCACGGTCTATATGCGCCCACAGGATCACCAGCTGATTCAAGACGTGCATATCGAGGCTCATACCAACGAAGGCGTGACTTACGACTATGACAAATCGGGCTATGGCCTTGTGGTCGAAAGCACCGTCGAGATGGCAGGCATGGACAGCCCGACCAGCTGCAAGATGGAACGCCCGTAACACCGGACCACTCCACCCCGCGCCGGTCAC
>DJBQ01000133.1:472-27771 GCA_002430125.1 Rhodobacterales bacterium UBA5972 | reverse complement strand
CGCCGGTCACCGGCGCGGGGGCAGTCGTTGTAAAAACAATAAGAAAAGCGTTGAAGGGGGACTAAGGCATGGACCTAATTCTTGTGAACATTATTGACGGGTTGGTGACAGGCCTGCTTCTGTTCATGCTCTCCGCCGGTCTGACGCTTATCTTTTCGATGATGGGCGTGCTGAATTTCGCGCATGCAAGCTTTTACATGCTGGGCGCTTATTTTGCCTATCAGATCAGCATGTATCTCGGGTTCTGGATGGGACTGTTGATCGCGCCGCCGCTGGTTGGCCTGATCGGCGCGGCGGTTGAACGCTACGGGCTGCGGCGGGTGCACCAATATGGCCATGTACCCGAACTGATTTTCACTTTCGGACTGGCACTGTTGATCGAGGAAGTCGTTCAGTTCTTCTGGGGCAGGGACCAGATGCCTTACCAGATTCCTGAAGCTTTGCAATTTGTTGCCTTCTCGATCTCGAGCTATGACATTCCAGCCTACAAGGTGTTCATGATCTTCCTGTCGCTGATTATCTTTGGCGGGTTGCTGTATGTGTTGACCCGTACACGGGTGGGCATGATCATCCAGGCAGCCCTCAGCTATCCGCGCACGGTCGAAGCGTTGGGCCACAACGTGCCGCTGGTTTTCATGGGTGTGTTTGGCGTCGGTACTGCGCTCGCGGGTGTCGCCGGGGTGATTGCCGGTCCGGTGTTGTCGACCTTTCCGGGCATGGCCATTGTGCTTGGTTCGATTGTGTTCGTGACCATCGTCATCGGTGGCCTTGGCAGTCTCGGCGGGGCACTTATCGCCGCACTGATCATTGGCTGGCTGACGACTTTTGCAAAGACTTATAACGTGCGCATGGAGGACATCCTGACAACCATCGGCTTCACCAAGCCCGAGCCGATTGGAGACAGCGGCTGGCAGGATCTTTGGACACTGACCTCGCCGCAAATCGCCGACATCCTTCCCTATCTGCTGATGGTGCTGATCCTTGTGTTCCGCCCGCATGGCCTGTTCGGAAAGCGTGACGCATGACTGACACCACAACACATTCCGCCAAGGGCCTTACAATGGGGCAATTGGCGCCGTGGGTTATTGCGACCGCGTTTCTGGTGGCGATGCCATGGATATTTGCCTCAAACAGCGCCATCACGATCATGAACCAAATGGCGATCACCATCATATTCGCGCTGTCTTACAACATGCTGCTGGGGCAGGGCGGAATGCTCAGCTTTGGCCATGCGGTCTATATGGGGGCCGGCGGGTTCATGTGCATGCATGTCATGAACATGGTTCAGGATCAGGGCCTGCCATTGCCGTTGCCTTTGTTGCCAGTGTTTGGCGGACTGTTCGGTCTGGGTCTGGCCACCATCGTCGGCTCGTTTTCCACCCGCAACGCTGGCACCGTCTTTGCGATGATTTCGCTGGGGGTCGGGGAACTGATTGCCGCCAGTTCGGTCATTGTGGTTTCGTTCTTTGGCGGCGAAGAGGGCATTAGCGGCGACCGTACCTATGGTCTGCCGGTGTTTGGCGTCGAATTTCTGCGCCAGATCGAGGTTTATTACCTGATCGCCTTCTGGCTGGTTCTGTCCACCTTGCTGATGTTCCTGTTTTCACGCACCCCGATCGGACGCATGGCGAATGCGGTGCGCGACAATCCCGAACGGGCCGAGTTTCTGGGATATTCGGCGCGCTGGGTCAGGTTCTACTCCTTTTGTGCATCCGGGTTTTTTGCGGGTATCGCCGGGGCTCTGTTCGCGATCAACTATGAAATTGTGACCGAGGAAAACCTCAACCTTGGCCTGTCCGGCGCGATCCTGTTGATCACCTTTCTGGGCGGTATCGGGGTCTTTTTCGGCCCGATCATCGGCGCCATTGTCTTTACGCTGCTGCAGACTGTGCTCAGCCTGCAAACCGAGCTTTGGCAGCTTTATGTTGGGGCGCTGTTTCTGGCCACAGTGATGTTTTTCCCCAGCGGTTTGGCCGGGGTTCTGATGATGCATGTACCCGCGATCAAAATGGGAAAATGGCGGTATTTGGTGCTTCCATATGTCAAAACCCTGATCCCTGCCATTTTCGGTATACTCGGGGTGTCCGCAATGGTCGAAATGATGTTTCACGCCCGCCACGCCCCCACCGGCGACGAGGAAATGGGATTGTTCTGGATGACGGTTGACAGCACGTCGCCGCTGCCTTGGTTGGTTGCGGCAATCATATCGGTTGTCTGCTTTTGGGTCACCAGACGAAACGCACCTGAACTGGTTGCGGCCTGGCACATGGCAAATACACCTGACGGAGGCTCGGCATGACTATGCACGCTTCAAATTTGACCGCGCCTGCCCTTGATATCGTCGGTTTGCGGAAAAGCTTTGGGAAAGCTGAAATTATTCGCGGTATCGACCTCGAAGTTTACAAAGGCGAGCGGCATGCAATAATCGGCCCGAACGGCGCTGGGAAATCAACGCTGTTTAATTTGATCACGGCCCGGTTTGCCCCGACGACGGGTTCAATTTCCCTGCACGGCCAAAACCTGGCTGGGATGGCGCCTTATCAAATCAATCGGCTTGGTTTGTCGCGATCATTTCAGATTACCAATATCTTCCCCAAGATGACGGTTTTTGAAAACGTGCGCTGCGCACTGTTGTGGTCAAAGGGTTATAAATATTCGTTCTGGAACATTGTCAGCCGTTCGCAGGATCTGACAGAAGGTGCAGATGCGGTCTTAGAGCAGATCAACCTCGCGGGACGCCGAAATCTGCCCGCCGGAGTTCTGTCTTATGCCGAGCAACGCGCGCTTGAAATCGGTGTGACGATTGCCGGCGGTGCTGATGTCATCATGCTGGACGAACCCACCGCCGGGATGAGCCATTCTGAGACGGACTACATCGTTGATTTGATCCGTAAGGTGACTGAAAACAAGACTTTGGTGATGGTCGAACATGATATGGGCGTCGTTTTCGGACTGGCGGACCGGATTTCAGTGTTGGTTTACGGTGAAATCATCGCCACCGGTGCACCGGAAGAGGTGCGCGGCAATCCCAAGGTTCAAGAGGCCTATCTGGGTGCAGCTTTGGAGGCGGATCACTGATGCTGGACGTAAGAGACATGCACGCCTATTACGGCAAATCGCATATTTTGCAGGGTGTGACGATGAACATCCAGGAAGGCGAGATTGTCGCGCTTTTGGGTCGCAATGGCGTTGGCCGCTCCACCACCTGCAAAGCGATAATGGGTGAAGTGCAACCGATTGGGTCGGTCGAATTCAAAGGTAAATCAATTGCTGGTAAGAAGGCGTTTGAAATCGCCAACCTTGGCATCGGATATGTGCCGGAAAACCGGGATATCTTTCCCGGCCTGACAACGCGGCAAAACCTGATTCTTGGGCTCAAATCCGGGCAGAAAGACGGGTCAGGCCGCTGGTCGATGGAAGATATGTTCACCCTGTTTTCCAACCTGCGTGAACGGGCCGATGTTGAAGCCAGCGTTTTATCGGGGGGTGAACAGCAAATGCTGACGATGTGCAGGACCCTGATGGGTGATCCTGATTTCATCATGATCGACGAGCCAACCGAAGGCTTGTCGCCACAGATGACGCAAAAAGTCGCTGAACTGTTAAAGGAAATCGCCGGGCGCGGGATTGCGACGCTGTTGGTAGAGCAAAAGCTGGCAATTGCGATGGATATCGCGCATCGGGTCTATGTGATGGGCCACGGTAAGGTGGTATTCGAAGGCACACCTGAAGAATTACGCGCACGCGATGATGTTCGGCAAGAATGGCTTGAGGTCTAAAGCCCGTTACACTTTAGGTTTGCCGTGCCAGATCGTATTCCAGATCGTTCAGGCTGTCCTTGCCAAAATACATCTCCGTGCCGACAAGCATCGTCGGCACGCCGAACACGCCGCGTTCAACCGCGCGGGTGGTGGCCTCGATCAGAGCGGCTTTCACCTCGGGCGTTTGAGCCGCGGCCATGATTTCGGCCACAGGCAGGCCTGCCGCGGTCAGCACCCGCGCCATCACATCAGGATCGTCCATCCTTTCGCCAAACCGCCACATCGCATTGAACATCGCATCGGTATAGGCTGCCTGCCACGGCTTTCCATGGGCAAAAATCGCCCCGCGCATCATGGCAATCGTGTTTACGGGAAAATGCGGGTTACGGGCATATGGGATGTCGTAGCGCGCAATGAACCTCTCTATCTCGTGGTTCTGATAGGCCAGTTTGCCGCTGACTGATGCAAAGGCGGTCATCGGGCTCTGGTTGTTGGTGGCCTTGAATACGCCGCCCAAAAGCACCGGTTGCCAGACCAGTTTCGCCCTACATTTCGCTGCAATTCCCGGCAGAACCTTGTGCACCAGATAGGCGTTTGGACTGCCGAAGTCATACGAAAATTCGATAACCGTCATCACCATTTCTCGCCATAAGGACGCAGGTCCATTTCAAAGGTCCATGCGTCGCGGTTCTGGTGGTAAAGCGTCCAATAGGCCTCGGCCACCGACTTTGGGTTCATCAAGGTATCCGGCGGCAGATTGTCCACATCCTCGCCCATTTCGGACCGGATATTGCGCACGAACGCAGTGTCGACACCCGCGTCAATGATCAGATGTGCCACGTGAATATTCTTTGGCCCCATTTCCCGTGCCAGTGATTGCGCCAGCGACCTAAGACCAGCCTTGCCCGCGCCAAAGGCAGCAAACCCGGCATTGCCGCGCAGACTGGCGGACGCGCCGGTGAAAAATATCGCGCCACGGCCCCGCGGTACCATATAACGCGCGGCTTCCCGGCCTGACAGAAAGCCGGCAAAAGTTGCCATTTCCCAGACCTTGCGAAACACCCGTGCGGTGGTGTCTAAAATCGAAAACCGCACGTTGCCGCCAACATTAAAGATCACCAGATCAATCGGCCCGACGGTGTCTTCGACGGTTTTGAAAGCCTTGGCCACGCTGTCCTCATCTCGCGCGTCCATCGTAAAGCCGTGCGCAACTCCACCGTCTGCCACGATCTCGGCTACCAGCGGCGCCAACTTGTCACCGTTGCGCCGCCCCATGCACACGGCGAAGCCGCCCGACGCGAACCTTTTTGCAATAGCCGCACCGATGTAATCACCAGCCCCGACAATCAAAACCACTGGTTGCGCCATTTCGATCAGCTTTCAAAGCCGCCAAATCGACGGTTCAGTTTGCGCATACCGCCGATCCAACGGTCGTAGTTCTCGGTTTTCTTGCGCATATAGCCCAGAACCTCGGGATGCGGCAGCACCAGAAAACTCTCTGCGCGAATGGTTTGAACGCAGGCTTCGGCCACCGGTTCCGGCTCCATCATACCGTCAATCGCGGCAACATGGTCTTCGTGGCCACGGGTCATTTCGGTGCGAACCGCTTGCGGACACAAAACCGAAACCTTGATCCCCTGATCGCCATAGGTCAGCGCCAGCCATTCTGCCAACCCAACTGCGGCGTGTTTTGTAACGCCATAAGGGGCCGAGCCGATTTGGTTCAGCAATCCCGCCGCCGAAGCTGTGTTCAGCAAATATCCGCCACCGCGCGCCGTCATTAACGGCACCAGATGCCGGGCCGCCCAGACATGCGACATCACGTTGATATCCCAGATCCGTTGCCAATCGTCATTTGGTACATCGACCCCGCCCGCGACAGAAATTCCGGCATTCGAGCAAAATAGGGCAATCGGCCCAACCTCGGCTTCGACCCGTTCGATCATCGCTTTGATCTCGGCCTCGACCCCGACATTGACTGCAATCGCCAACCCGCCGATCCCCGCGGCGGTGGCTGCCGCCCCTTCAGCATTCAGATCAACGCAAATGATCTTTTTTGCCCCTTCCGCCGCAAATCGGATCGCCATTGCCCGGCCAATGCCGCTTGCGGCACCGGTTACGACGATTATTTTATCTTTCAGTTCCATTTTGGCCCCCTTAGGTCCACATGTTTGACCCGCCACAAACCGTCAGCGCCTGACCGGTCATGTATCGGCTGGCATCTGAGGCTAGATAAACGGCAAGCCCGGCAAAATCATCGGATTCGCCCAATCGGCGCAGCGGGATTTCCTTTTTGATCCGGTCCTCGACCTCGGGGTTGTCCCACAACTCGCGGGCAAAATCGGTTTTAACCAAACCGGGGCAGATTGCGTTAAACCTGATGCCCGAGGGCCCGAATTCAATCGCCAGATTGCGTACCAGCCCAATCAGCGCCAGTTTCGACATCCCATAAGTCCCCAGTTTAACCGAAGGCTTGAACGCGCCCACTGACGAAGTGAACATCATCGAGCCCGCGCCCTTGGCCACCATGTCCGGTGCCACCATCCGCGCCAACCAAAGGTTCGACAACACATTGGCATTCATGGTTTTTTGATACGCGTCGTTGGGAATCTCGGACGTCGGCCCGTAATATGGGTTCACACCCGCATTGCCGACGACAATATCAATCGGTCCGGCCACAGCATGGGTTTGGTCAACAAGCGCCTGCAACTGATCCTCATAACCGATATTGCAGGCAATCGGGATTGCCTTGCCTAAGCCAAGCGCATTGATGCCCGCAGCCGCCGTTTCAAGCTGATCCAGCTTGCGCGCAGATATCACCACCGTAGCGCCATGCTGCGCCAGCCCGGTGGCCATCGCCAGCCCCATACCTTTGGAGGCCCCGGTCAGCAAGGCAACCTTTCCAGTCAGATCGAACATCATGCCCTAACTCCTTTTGCGCGAGTTTGACGCCTGAAACGCCTTGATTTCGGCACGGGCAACGACGTTGTGATGCACTTCATCAGGGCCATCCGCCAGCCGCAAAGTGCGCTGGCCGGTATACATATGCGACAGCGGCGACCATTGGGATATCCCGGTGGCCCCGTGGATTTGCATCGCCTGATCGATGATCTGGCAGACCTTTTCGGGCACCATCGCTTTGACCATGCTGACCCAAATCCGTGCCTCTTTGTTGCCCAAAACATCCATAGCTTTGGCGGCCTTGAGGACCATCAGGCGCATCGCTTCAATCTCGATACGCATCCGCGAAATGGTTTCCATGTTCTTGCCCAGATCAATGATCCGTTTACCAAAAGCCTGACGACTGAGGGCGCGATCAATCAACAGATCCAGCGCCTTTTCCGCCTGACCGATTGAACGCATACAGTGGTGGATGCGGCCAGGCCCAAGCCGCACTTGGCTGATTTCAAAGCCCCGCCCTTCACCCCACAGCATGTTGCCCGCCGGGACGCGCACATTGTTCAGGCGAATATGCATATGCCCGTGTGGCGCATCGTCATGGCCAAAAACATGCATCGGTCCGACGATTTCAACGCCGGGATTATCCATAGGCACCAAGATCTGCGATTGCTGCAGGAAAGATTCCGCATCCGGTGAGGTTTTCACCATGCAGATCATGATCTTACAACGCGGATCACCAGCCCCCGAGATATAATATTTCTCGCCGTTTATCACCCATTCATCGCCGTCAAGCACCGCACGGGTTGAAATGTTACGCGCGTCAGACGAGGCGACATCGGGTTCCGTCATCGCAAAGCACGACCGGATTTCACCCGCCAAAAGCGGCTTTAGCCACTGGTCCTTTTGTGCCTGTGTACCGACCCGTTCCAGCACTTCCATATTGCCGGTGTCAGGTGCCGAACAGTTCAGGCTTTCACTGGCCAGCGGGCTTTTGCCAAGTTCAGCCGCAAGATAGGCATAATCAAGGTTTGACAGACCCTCGCCGGTTTCAGCGTTTGGCAGAAAGAAATTCCAAAGGCCTGACTCGCGGGCTTTTTGTTTGGCACCTTCAAGCAGTTCCAACTGTCCGGGCACATAAGACCAACGATCAGCCCGACCTTCGCCGAGCGCAAAATATTCTTTTGATATTGGATCAACATTGTCGCGGATGTGTTTGATAACCGCAGCTAAAAGCGGCTTTGCTTTATCCGACATTTCAAGATTGTTCATTTCTAAAGGTGTATCATTATGTCCCATCAGGGTCTCCAAAAAGTTTGAATTTGAGTATTAACGGTTGACCCAGATTGGTTTGCGTTTCTCGACAAAGGCGTTGACGCCCTCGCGGAAGTCTTCGGTTTTGGCAAGGTCCGCGACCACTTCAAGACTGTAATCAAGGCTTTCGGGCAGGTGCTCATCCCGCGCCATCGCATTCATTACTCGTTTCGTGGCCTTAACAGCCGAGGGCGAAACCGAGGCTATTTCCTCGGCTTTGGCCATAGCCGCAGCGATCAGATCGGCTTGCGGCACGACTGCGTTCACAAGCCCAAGTTTCAGGGCTTCTTCGGCCCCGACATGCCGACCGGTGTAAAGCAATTCCTGTGCTGCCAGTCGCCCGATATACCGACTAAGGCGTTGGACCCCGCCGGTTGCTGCCAGAAAACCGACTTTTACTTCGGGCAAAGCAAAGGTCGCGGTTTCAGCGGCAATGATAATGTCACAGGCCAATGCGGTTTCAAAACCGCCGCCCATTGCGAAACCGTTTACTGCGGCGATAATCGGCTTTTCTAGATCGAACCGTTTTGACAGACCACCAAAACCAGTCGGGGGCAGGGTTACACCACCGCCTTTTGCGGCGTATTTCAGATCGTTTCCTGCCGAAAACGCTTTGGTTCCGGCACCGGTTAAAATGGCCACCCACATGTCGGGATCGCTGGAAAACGCATCCCAAATCGCCGCCATTTCGTGTTGCATTGGCGGATGCACCGCGTTGTAAACTTCCGGCCGGTTCATTGTGACGACCAGCACGTTGCCTCGCCGTTCGGTTTTAACAAATTCATAAGTCATGCACGTGCTCCGTCAAATCGCGGTTTTCAGACCGCCCGTGTCAATTTCGGTGAACTTCCCGCCGCTTTCGGCCAACCTTCGCAAGGTATGGGCTGGGGCAAAGCTGGAATCATCGCGACCCAACGCCTCCATTTTCGCAAGCACGGCCTTGGCCCCCACCATGTCAGCGAAAAACATCGGCCCACCTTTATCCGCTGGCCAGCCATAACCGTTCAACCAAACCACATCGATATCCGAGGGGCGCTGCGCCTTGTTTTCCTCAAGAATTTTGACGGCTTCGTTGATCATCGGGAAAATACAAGTCTCGATAATCTGATCCTGGGGCATTGAAATCGGCGCAGCACCCGTGATGTCGCGGATTATGCTGGCGGTTATGTCAGATGGCACAGGCCTGCGCGCCGCATCGTAATCATAATACCCCGCGTTGGTTTTCTGACCACGCCGGTCAAGTTCGCACAACGCATCGCGGATCGGGTTTTCGGTTTTGGCACCCTTTGACCAGCCGATGTCCAACCCCGCCAGATCAGACATCTGAAACGGCCCCATGCGAAAGCCAAAGGCGTTTAAGGCCGCATCAACCTCCCACGGCAAAACACCCTGATAGATCAGTTTGTTGGCCTGCAATTGACGCGCAAAAAGTATACGGTTGCCAACGAAACCGGGGCAGACACCGACCAGCGTGGTGATTTTGTTGATGGTTTTGGCCAGATCCATGCAGGTTGCCACAACATCGTCTGCGGTATGGGCGGCACGGACAATTTCCAGTAATTTCATCACATTGGCAGGCGAAAAGAAATGCAGGCCGATGACATCCTGCGGCCTGTCCGTCACGGCCGCGATTTGGTTGATGTCCAAGGCCGACGTGTTGGTCGCAAGAATGGCACCGGGTTTCATGACACGGTTCAGCTCGGTAAATATCTGCTTTTTGAGGTCCATGTTTTCAAAAACAGCCTCGATCACCAAATCGCAATCAGCCAGATCAGCAAGCGACAAGCGCCCTTCAAACCGTGCCATCCGGGCCTCGACCTCGTCTTGCGGAAACCGACCTTTGTCGGCACTGCGTTGATAATGCCCGCGCACCACGCCAAGGCCGCGATCCAGAGCCGCTTGGGTGGTTTCAACAATGCGCACGTTGATCCCGGCTGTAGCGAAATTCATCGCAATACCGCCACCCATGGTGCCCGCGCCGATGATCCCAACCGTCGTAATTTTCCGGCGCGGTGTGTCAAAAGACAGCCCCGGAACCTCCCAAGCTTTGTGGCCCGATGCGGCAATATAGGCGGTGATTTGATCTTGGGTCGGCGTGCTCAAGGCATATCCTTTCGGGTGTTCAGTGTTTTCAGGCAGGTATCGCGCAGGCCGCGTCTGTCAAGTTTGTCGGTCGCCCCACGCGGCAAGGGTACGTCTTGGAACCACATGAATTCCGGGATCTTGAAACGCGCGATATGGTCGGCAAGAAACCCGGCCAATTCCGCCTGACTTGTCTTGGCACCGCGCCGCACTTGCACGCCCGCGCCAACCACTTCGCCCAACCGCTCGTCTGGTACCGAAAACGCGCAGGCCTCAACGACATCGGGATGCCGGTGCAATGCCCCTTCGACATCCAGACAGGCGATGTTTTCACCGCCGCGAATGATGATGTTTTTCTTGCGGTCAACGATTGTGACGAACCCATCCGCGTCAATCATCCCCAAATCGCCGGTGCGCAGCCAGCCGTCCTGCATTGCCTCGGCTGTTGCTTCGGGTTTGTTCAGATAACAGCGCATGTTACAGGGGCTTTTGACGGTAATCTCGCCCAATTCACCTTGCGCCACATCATGGCCGTTATCATCCAGAAACCGCAATTGCTGGATTGGCGGATAGAGCCGCCCGGCACTTCCGGGGCGGTTTACGTAATCAGGGCCTGCCATGCCGATGCCATTGGCGTTGGTTTCGGTCATCCCCCAACCGGTCGCGATATTGGCGTTTGGAAAGATTTCAGCCAATTGACCGACTTGTGAAGCCGGACGCTTGGCCCCACCTGAACCCAGAAAATCGAGCGAAGGCAAGGGGATGCCTAGCCGCCTAACAGCCGCCATAAGGTCAGCAGATTGGGTTGGCACGCCCAGAAACCGAGTGATTTGCTCGCGATCAATCACCCTCACTGCTTGGTCGGCATCCCATTTGTGCAGCATTGCCAGCTTGGCACCGGCAGGCAAACTCAGCAGAAACATCGGATGGGTTGCAGTGACGTGAAACAGCGGCGTCACCACAAGGATCGACGGGCGCGGGGCAGGCGGCGCATCAGGATCAGGTGGCGTGACCAGCGGGGCGATGGCCGCTTGCATCAACCAAGTATAAACCGCGTTGATCGCGCCGCGATGAGTTTGAACCACGCCTTTTGGATGGCCTGTCGTGCCGGAGGAATACATCACCGCAAAATCGTCCTCGGGGTGAATTTCCACATGCGGCCATGACGTGTCGGGCATTGCACCGCGCAGCTTGGAATATGACGCGGCAGCCATCGCTTCGCCGTCGCGCACGCCGATCAGGCGCAGGCCCAGACCGTCAACCAATGGCAGCAGGCGCGTTATTCTTTCGCCGTCCGCAAACACCGTTTTGGCGCCGCTGTCTTTCAGCGCATAATCCAGTTCTTCGGTTGTCCACCAAGCGTTCACGAATACGGTGACTGCCCCGACCGAGGCGATGGCCATACAAAGGATTAACAACTCCGGATAGTTTCGCATGGCAATTGCCACAGGATCGCCTGCTTTGACGGCCAAATCGCGGCTTAGAACATGCGCCATTCGGTTCACATCGGCGCAAAACTCGTCGTAGGTCCAGCGCTCGTCTTCATAGACCAGATAATCGGCGGCCCCATCCATTTGGGCAGTACGGCTGGTTTCCAGCAATGCCGGGATGTTCGGCGGGACGTTTTTGAACACTTTATATTCCACGTCACGAATCATCGCGGTTGTCACCTCGAAAATCGGTTGGGTGCTGATGACGTGCTGGGCTGCTTGCTCAAAGGTTAACGCACTCACGTGTTGACAGCGTGTTTAAGGTTGGTTGCAGGTGCTGAATGTTGGCCCAAATTCTAATCCCCCCGGATCAGCCGCCCTGAAAGTTCACTGCCAAGCTGGCAGGCCAGATGCGACTCCTGTTTCAGGAAGCTTAGTCAGGAAATATTGCCGTGCCAATACCGCGTGTCGGAATGTCGTTTCGCAAAATTTGCGGTTTCGGTGTCTGGGTTTCGCAGGTCTGGCCGATCTTTGACTTAAACGGTGTTTCGGCGACAGTATTAGTGTCGGTTCGCGCGATGTTTCAAAGTCGGCAGGTTCAGGGTTTGAACATGCCAAAGACATGACAGCCCCTTACGCACTCCGGCCGGAAACTTCGATCAGGCATGCGCTTAGGATTGTGGCGCACCCAAACCATTGCCAAACAGACAGTGTTTCGTCAGGCAAAAGGATACTGGCACTAATTATCGCCACCAGCACTTCGGACATCATAAGGATGCCGACACGCCCGGGGAACAGTTGTTTGGCGGCGACGAACATTACAAAGCTTGTCGGCAGCAGGATCAAAACCGACGTCAAAACCGCGGTCGGCAGGGCGTTGCGCAACGCGGTCATCGCGGGCAGTGGATCGTCAAAAAACACTCTGCCTACAAATGTGCAGAAAAGGATAACGAAAATGAACTGGATAAGTGTCGTCATCGTCGTCGGAGTTTCTGGCCAGCGTTTGATCGAGGCTGCGCCAAATCCCCAAAACACGCCCGACGCCAGCGCAAAAAAGTCGCCAAAGTTTAAAGGCTGGCTGAAACCGTCGCCGCTTGAAAGCATCAGCCACAGCCCGGCAAAGCCCAGAACAATCGCCGCAATACGCGGTCGTGTCAGGGGCTCGCGCAGCCAGAAAACCCCGATGATCGTCGACCAAACCGGAGTGAGGTAGAACAACATCGTCACCCGGATCACCGACGAGACCGCCAGTCCGGTGGCATAAAACCCCAACCCGACGCCCATCAGGCAGCCGATCAACAGCGTTTGGCGAAAATGTGCAAACTGGGTTTTGCGGTGCCAGATCACCAGCGGCAACAGGATCACCAGTGGCGCGGAATTGAAAAATGCAACGCTGAAAGACGGCGAAAACCCTGCGGCTCCAATTTCGCGTACTGGCCACCAGTAAAGCCCCCAAAACGCGGCGGCGGTGAACAAGGCCAGACTTGCGGCGCGGTCAGACACCGGCTTAGCCATGCGCGGCACCGCTCCAATCCTGATCGGCGAACATATCGGTGGATTTTTCTTTTTCGTCATTAAACCACGCAACCGGATCGGAAAGCGTGTTGTTTCCGGCCATATATGTGTCGATCAACGTGGTCATTTGCGCCTGCCCGAACGACGGATAATGCCCGGCGTGAAACACCTCGGCCCCAAGGTTGCGGATGCGGGATAAGGTGTGGGCGTAAATCGCCTTATCCGAATGGTAAAGCCCGTCCAAAAGTTCGCCATCGTAAACTGCATCACCACTGAACAGGGTTTTGGACTTTACGTCCCACAAACCAATTGATCCCGGTGAATGGCCGGGAAGGTGCAAGACCTGAAACGCCCGGTCGCCCAAATCGATCAGGTCGCCTTCATCCAGATGCCCGGTCAGCGGGGCAGGGGTGATGCTATAGGTTTCCGGGCGGTATTCAGGATGTGCTTTTGGGTCAACGATTTCGATTTTGGTCCAGCCACCGCCATAGACAACAGCCTCGTTGGCAGGATTGGCCAGAATATCCGCCTCGGCCCGGTGACCAAGCCGGCAGTCAAATTCATGTAAACCGCCGGAATGATCGAAATGGCAGTGGGTTACCAATGCCTTAAGCGGTTTTTCAGTCGCCGCCACAATATGCGCCTTCAGCGGGCTTAATCCCATGCCGGTATCGACCACCAGATCAAAATCGCGGCCTTTGATGTGCCAGATATTGCAGCGCATGAAATTGGCGACTCCAGTTTCCTGGATCAGTGAAACGCCGTCGGAAATCTGGAATGTCTTGAACGGCATTGCGTTTGTTACCAATCCGCTCCGGCATTGATCTGGATATCCACATTGGTCAGGCCTTGCGATTGATCCGAGCAGAAAAAGCCGACGACGGATCCGATTTCACCGGGTTGAACCAGCCTGCCCTGCGGGTTTGAGCGCATCAGCGCTGCTTTGGCCGCCGAGATGTCGCCACCGGTCGCTGCCGCGTGCCGCAACAGCGCGTTGTCCATCATCGGCGTTTCAACCCAAGTGGGGCTGATCGAAATCGCGTTGATGCCGTAAGGAGCGCCTTCAACGGCGACCGCTTTGCTTAACCCGATCACCCCTGCTTTGGCCGCGCAATACCCGGAATATCCGGCCGCCCCTTTGGTTCCAGCGGTCGAGGCGATGTTGACAATCCGCCCCCAACCCAGCGCCTGCATCCCGGCAAACGTCGCGCGGATCGTGCGGTAACAGCCGTTCAGATTGATATCGATCTGGTCAAACCACGCGGCGTCATCCGGGTCGGACAAGAATGCTTCGCGGTAATTTCCGGCAGCATTGACCAGTATTTGGGGCGGTCCGAATTGTTGCTTAACCTCTGTGACAAACGCGTTAATCGACGTTTGGCTGGCCACGTCGACAGCCCCGATCAAACACGCGCCGTTTAGGGCCGCAAGTGCGCTGGCCGCCAATTCATCTTCGTCCCCACGGCGCGAACATATGGCGACCGAATGCCCGGCAGACGCCAAAGCCTTGGCCGAGGCCAGACCGATCCCTGTCAGGCCGCCGGTAATCAAGGCCACGCGAGGTGTCATGTAAGCCGCCTCAACTCTTTGATTTCATTGCGTGCAAAATAATTGACCGGTCGATTTCGCCAACAACTTTTCCAGCATTGTTAACAACGGCAAGGGCTGTGTCACTGTCAGCAACGCGATCAATTAGCGTTTCGATTTTGGCGTGTGAATTAACCTGCTCGCCTGTTTTGAAAGCCGCGTCACTTGCCGGGCGCATGACTTTGCCGGCCGACAGTACCTTGTAGCGCGGCACATCTTCCGTGAATTCGCGCACATATTTGTTTGCAGGATTTGCCACGATTTCCTCGGCGGTGCCAATCTGGCTGATTTCACCATCCTTCATGATGGCAATGTGATCGCCCATCTTAATCGCCTCAAGAAAATCATGCGTGATGAAAACCATGGTTTTTTTGAGCTTGCTTTGCAGGCTGATCAACTCGTCCTGCATTTCACGGCGAATCAACGGATCAAGGGCTGAAAATGGTTCGTCGAATATCAGGATTTCCGGATCAACCGCCATTGCACGCGCCAGCCCAACCCGTTGTTGCATGCCGCCGGACAGCTCGCGCGGGTAATGTTGATCCCAGCCGCTAAGGCCGACAAGCTCCAGAACTTCCATCGCTTTGGCGGTGCGTTCGGCTTTGTTGATACCGCGCACTTCTAACCCATAGGAAATGTTGTCGATCACCTTGCGATGCGGAAACAGACCGAAATGCTGGAACACCATTGCCATTTTGCGGCGGCGCAAATCCAACAGGTCGCTTCGACCCATTTTTGTTACATCCTGACCATCAATCAGCACTTCGCCGCTGGTTGGTTCGATCAACCGCGACAGGCACCGCACCAGCGTCGATTTCCCCGACCCTGACAGCCCCATTACAACGAAACATTCGCCCAACTCGACCTGAAATGACACGTCTTTGACCGCGACCACGTGACCAGTTTGGTCCTGAACCTCGCTGCGCGACATGGTTCGGTCCATCGTCTCCAGAGTTCGTTCGGGATGAGGGCCGAAAATCTTCCAAATATTGTTACACACGATTTTTGGAAGTCCGGTCATCCAATATCCTTCATTTTTCGGCCGTGATGAACAGTGTTTCCAATCATATGTCATGAAGCAAGCGATTTTTGGCAAAAAGGCTTTACCTGAGCAGAGTTATCTTCAAAACTACGGCGAAAGGGGCAGGGTGCATGACGACGCAATCGATTTTCCGGCGCTATCAAACGACGCTTACCTTTGGTGGCTCGGATTACAGTTTGATGGCAACAATTCTAATCGGCTTTGTTTTGTCGCTGATTGTTTGGGGGCAGACGCGGGATCAGTTCCCTTTTCCAACCCAAATTTCTGACCGGTTTTATCTGGCCGAGGGGATCAATCAGGCTGAAAGCTGGCTTGAAATACACATAAAAGGCTATACCCGCGCGGTTTCCGCAGCGGTCGGGACGGTGCTTGAGGCGTTGGAAGAGTTTCTGTGGTTCAAACCCTGGCCCATCGTGATCTTGGCAATCACATTGCCAGCCCTTGCCTATGGCGGGTTGCGACTGGCGCTGTTCACCCTGTGCGGCAGCATGTTCTGGGGTTTCATGCAGATGTGGGATCCGGCGATGTCCACATTGGCGCTTATGGTGGTTTCAGTGGCGATATCGGTTGTTTTGGGGATCGCCCTTGGGGTTGCCAGTGCACAAAGTGACCGGTTCGAGGCGATCCTGCGTCCGGTGCTTGATACAATGCAGACCATGCCGGCCTTTGTTTACCTGATCCCGGCGATATTTTTCTTTGGTGCGAGTGCGCCGTCAGCGGCAATGGCGGTGATTATTTACGCCGTACCGCCGGCCGTCAGGCTGACCAATCTGGGTATCCGGCAAGTGCCTGCCTCGACAATCGAGGCGGCACGGGCGTTTGGGTCCACACGCTGGCAAATGCTTTTCAAAGTACAGTTACCCCAAGCGATGCCGTCGATCATGCTGGGGGTCAACCAGACGATCATGATGGCGCTGGGGTTGGCCGTATTGGCTGTGTTCATCGGTGCGGGTGGTTTAGGCGAAGAAGTCTGGAAAGCTATCCGGAAACTAAAAGTCGGCTGGTCGCTTGAGGCCGGATTGTGCATCGTCTTCATGGCGATCATTTTTGACCGCGTGACCCTTGCGATGAGCAAACCCGCCTCAAGTGGTATGGCGATGGCCAACAAGACCCGGACTTTCAGGCTGTTACCACAAGCATGGGTCCACTCAAAACCAGCAATTTGGGTTGAGGATGGCGTTGAATTAGTCTGGAACTCGGTTGCCGCCGCCGCCCGCCTTTTGGTTGACGCGATTGCGCTTCCGGTCGGGGCTTTCCTGGGGGTGGTCCATAAAGGGACTGCGGAAAACCTGATCGAATGGATGCGTAATCACCGGACATTTGTAACCGGTGCTACGATTATTCTTGCGGTATATCTATGGGACGCGTGGGTATCGCCGATCGGAAGCTTCCCGCGCGCCTGGCATTTCACGCTGCGGGGTCCGGTTGACGATGCAGTGGATTGGCTGACCGTGAGCCCGACCTTCATCGGGATAACCAAAGGGATACGGGCCTTCATTTACCTTTACGTGCTCAACCCGCTCGACAAATTTTTAGTCGGTCTGCCGTGGTTCTATGTCATGGCGATGATGTTTTTGATCGTCTGGCGCTCGGCCGGTTTGGCCTTTGCGGTAACGACCGTGGCCGCCCTGACTTTCACAGCACTTTCCGGCCTTTGGGCGATCACGATGTATACCATGGCCTCGACCATCGCCGCTGTGGTCGTGTGTATCATGATCGGTCTGCCGCTGGGGGTTGCTGCCGCCTATAACCGGCCGCTTGATGCGATCCTGCGACCGATCTTGGACACGATGCAAACCATGCCGACTTTCGTTTACCTGATCCCCGCTTTGATGTTCTTCGGCGGCAATCCGGTGACAGCTATTATCGCCACGGTGATTTATGCGGTGCCGCCGATGATCAGGATGACAACCCTTGGCTTGCGCCAATTGCCGCCCGAGATCAACGAAGTTGCCAACGCCTTCGGGTCGACCGGATTGCAGTCGCTGATCAAGGTCAAGCTGCCAATGGCCTCGCCCTCGATCATTCTTGGGGTCAATCAGGCGGTGGTCATGGCGCTTGCAATGCAGGTGATCACGCCGCTGGTTGGCGGTCTTGGCCTTGGCAAAGAAGTGTTTCACGCGATGAATCTGGCCAATACCGGAAAAGGTCTGGTGGCCGGGATCGGCATTGTTCTGCTGGCCATTGTGCTTGACCGGCTGACCCAGGCCTGGACCCGCAATCAACGGCAGGCACTGGGCCTTTGACAAAAGCAGTGGAATTACCTTTAGACAAGGCACGCAATTAGCGTTAGCCTTTAGCCGTTCCGCAAATCGGAAACCCAACAAACAATCAAGCCGCAAAAGTGGCGATCAAACCGGGAGAATAAGATGAGTTTATTGAAAAAACTGACCACACCTGTCGCCGCGGCTGCACTTGCTGCCGCCGGTATTATGGCGCCATTGGCACCTGCCAGTGCCGCTGGCATTCTGACCGTGCCCGAGGCTGACTGGACAGGCGGGATGGTCACATGCCATATCATCCAGTCAATCCTCAAGGATAATCTGGGATATAAATTCAAACTGGTAACCATCCCCGGCGGACCCGCCGTGTTTGAGGGCATCCGGTCGGGCGACTTTGATTTTTCCTGCGAAACATGGCCATCCTACAACCCAATCAAATCCAACTACATTAAGGAGTGGGGTGGCGACGAGTCGATCGTCAAGTTGGGGGATGCCGGAATTATTGGCGTCAGCAACTACTACGTGCCGCGTTATCTGGTCGAAGGACCTGATGCCAAAGCACCAGATCTTAAGACTTTTCAGGACCTTTCGAAATACAACGACCTGTTCAAAACCCTTGAAACCGGTGGCAAGGGCCGCATCCTTGGCTGCCCTGTTGCCGCGTGGGCCTGTGACGACCAACCCCGGCTTGATGCGTTGGGCGTGGATTTCGTGGCGGTTGAATTAGGTTCGGAAACCGCGCATTGGGCGGAAATGCAAGCGGCTTTTAAGCGCGGCGAACCATTCGTTGCCTATGCCTGGGAACCGCATTGGATTCACGCAGCCCTTGATTTGGTGCCGCTGACATTGCCTGCCTATGACGAAGCAAAATGGCCAGCCACCGGTTGGGCCGAGGATGTGACCTTTAACATGGGCAATCCGGAAATGCTGACCAAGCATGCAGATGCTGCCAAAGTCATTGCCAACGCCCGTCTGACCAACAATCAGCAGGCCAGTATGATCCTGGCGATTGACGTTGACGGCAAAGATATTGATGATGTCGTTGATGACTGGTTGGCCAAGAATGAAGCGATCTGGAAGGCTTGGTTGAATTAATCAACCGACCACACGGTTCTGACAGGCCCCGAACGCGGGGCCTGTTTTCTTTTGCGTAATAGGTTTTGAATTGAAAAAAAACTGGTCGCTTTATCTGGTGTTGCTTTTTGTGGCGACGTCCTGGGGCTTGACCAATCCGCTGGCGAAAATCGCTGTTTCCTCGGGGTACATGCCGCTTGGCGTGATGTTTTGGCAGTTGACGGTTATTCTGGTTTTCAGCGGCGCCTTAACATTTCTGACCCACCGCCGGTTTCCGTTTCGTCGCGATACAATTGGCCTGTTCATTGGAATTGCTTGCTTTGGTACCCTGATCCCGGACTATCTGCTTTACTTGTCGGCAGCTCATCTGCCAGCCGGAATATTCTCGATCCTTTTGGGGCTAACACCGGTTTTCGCGATGCCGGTTGCCGTACTGCTTGGCTTTGATAAATTTGAAATTCGCCGGGTTTTGGGCGTCGCCCTTGGTGCATTGGCAATTGCCGTTATGTTTGGACCGGAGGCAAGCCTTCCATCTGATGTAAGGTCGATTTTCGTCGTACTGACCCTGATCAGCGCAATGTGTTACGCGGTTCAGGGTAATTTTCTGACATGGCATGGCGGTGCTGATCTTGATCCGGTGCAGATATTGTTTGGGTCATCAATGGCCGCCTTTCTCGCCGTTGTCCCCAGCGCCATACTGTCAAACCAGTTCGTCGATCTATTGATCCCCTGGAGCCGTGTCGAATGGGCGATCCTTGCCACCTCGGTACTGCATGCTTTTGCGTATGGAGGTTTCTTCATGCTGGTCACGCGTGGCGGGCCGGTTTTCGCGTCGCAAGCGGCCTATCTGGTCACGGGTTCCGGCGTGTTATGGTCGATGCTTTTACTTGGCGAAACCTATTCCGCATGGGTTTGGGTGGCGTTCGCCCTGATGCTGGCCGGGATCGTCTTGTTGCAGCCTAAAAAGGCAAAACCTGCCCGCTAATAAGAGACAATATGCCCGCAAAGCCATAGCCCATTGGCGTTCAGGTTCAGGCCCTGCTATTTTCCATTGCCTGTTCTATCAGGTGGGCAATTTCGTTAACTGTGGCTGATCTTGGATTCGTCGACGTGGCAGCATCGCCAAATGCCTTGGACGCAAGCCGAGGAATTGCCGAAGGCTGGACGCCAAGGCTCGACAGGCCCTCTGGGATTTCGCATAAATCCAAAATGGCGTTTATCGCTGTCATAAAGCTGTCGAAATCGTGTCTGTCCAATCCCATCGCCTGCGCCATAGGTGCGATTTTTGCGGCGATACGGGATTGATTGAACCGCAACACGACCGGCAGCAGAACTGCATTGGTCAGCCCGTGATGGCTGTTATATTCGGCACCAATCATATGGCTGATTGAATGGACCAGACCAAGCCCCTTCAAAAAACCAACCCCGGCTAGACACGAGCCGATCAACATAGCACCGCGCGCCGCGATATCGTCGGGTTTGACAAGGACGCGTGGTAAATGCTGACTAATCAGTGATAAACCTTCAAGCGCAGCGCCGTCGCACATCGGGTGCAAGGCGTCCACGGTATAAGCCTCAATAGCATGCACGAGGGCGTCACATCCGGTCCAGGCTGTCAGGTTTTTGGGCAAGCCAATGGTTAGACTTGGGTCGAGGATAACTGCAAAGGGCTTTTGCGCCGGATGCCAGACGCAGCGCTTAGTTAGGGCTGCAGTGTCAGTCACCATGGCGGTGCTTTCGGTTTCAGCACCAGTGCCCGCGGTGGTCGGTATGCACATTACCGGCGGAAAATCCGCAGCTCTCAGATCGGGGATGTCCGGGCCATCGTAATCAAATGCCCACAAGCTGTGGTCGGTGCGCGCCACAAGCGAGATCGCTTTGCCTGCATCCATACCACTGCCGCCACCCAAAGCAATCACGCTGTCATGGTCACCCTGCCTGAAAACATCACGCCCTTTGGCAATATCCTGATCGGTTGGGTTGGGGGACACGTCGCAAAATACCCCGCCGTTCAGTTCATGGTCATCAAGGGTTTGAAGGATTTGATCCACAAACCCTAAATCCCGGCTGGCCCGGTCGGTTACGATCAATGGATTTCGCAGACCCCTTGCCTTGCACAGTTTGGCGACTTCGCGGATGCGGCCTGGGCCGTAGAAGATTGGAACCGGGAATGTCCAGTCACAGGGCTGCAGGAAACGACCGTCATTCATCAACGTATCCTTATTGAGTTTCGGTGGCGGGTGATGGGTTTCAGCTGCCGTCAGCCATTTTAGCTGCATTTGCAGTTCAGTCAATTATTGACCTGAACCATTCATGAAATGACCTGCGTGATCTGATATTTGTTATGGCCAGCCCCCAAGGGGCTTGTCATATTGTCATTAAGTAAACTCAAGGAATTCCGATGACCAAACCCTGTATTATCTGCGTTGCCATCACCGGCTCGGTGCCAAACAAGGCTGACAATCCGGCGGTGCCGATCACTGTCACAGAACAAATCGAAAGCACCCATGCGGCCTTCGAGGCAGGCGCAAGTATCGCCCATTGCCATGTCAGATTGGAGGACGGCACGCCAACATCCGACCCCGAACGCTTTCAGCGCTTGCAGGAAGGTCTTCGCCAGTATTGCCCGGACATGATTATCCAATTTTCAACCGGCGGCCGGTCAGGGGCAGGGCGCGAGCGGGGCGGGATGTTATCTTTGCGGCCTGACATGGCGTCATTGACGGTCGGGTCAAACAATTTTCCGACCCGCGTATACGAGAATTCGCCGGACTTGGTTGACTGGTTGGCGTCCGAAATGCGCCAATATAACATCAAACCTGAAATTGAAGCATTTGATCTCAGCCATATTTTTCAGGCAGCGAAAATGCAGGCCGATGGTCGCTTGACTGGCAGGATTTATGTGCAATTCGTGATGGGGGTCAAAAACGCGATGCCGGTGGACAAAGCGGTTTTTGATTTTTACGTGGCAACACTGGCGCGTTTGTCGCCGGATGCGGATTGGTGCGCGGCGGGGATTGGCGCAGGGCAGATTGCGGTGAATGAATGGTGCATCGCCGCAGGTGGGCATTGCCGCACCGGGCTTGAAGATAATATGCGTTTGAACAAGGCGGAACTCGCCCCATCAAACGCCGCCCTTGTGCTGCGAACTGCTGCGATTTGCGCGCAATTTGATCGCCCCGTCGCCACGCCTGCGCAAGCGCGCGCAATTCTTGATCTGTAGAAAATATCGGACGTTTGTGCGGCTGTTGTGTAACTTTTGCTTGCAACTTGACCCACAACGGAAAACGGCGGCAGGTCGCCCTGCCGCCGCGTTTATTGCGTGACCTGAAGTGTCAGGTTTAGCTCATCATCCACCAACGCTCGGCGCATTTTGCACCATCCAGATCCCAGTTGGCAGCCGTAACTTCTGGCTGGCCGACCTTTTTGGAAATGGCTGAGATATAGTTCGCAAACATCGGAACAATCGAACCACCATCATCGCTGATAAGGGTCTGACATTCATAATACATTGCCCGACGCTTGGTCTCGTCAAGTTCGGTACGCGCAGCTTTGACCAAACCGTTGAACTTCTTGGACGAATCCGTGCCAACCCAGGCCGTATCATTCCATTCCGTGTCATCAGTATAAGCTGCAGAGTACATCCAGTCCTGGGTCGGACGACCGCCCCAATAACATGCTGCCCAGCCCTTTTTGTTCCAGACGTTGGACCAATAACCATCATTTGGTTCACGCACGACTTCGATTTCGATCCCAGCTTCGGCAGCCGAGGCTTTGATCAATTGTGCTGCATCAACCGCACCTGCAAAGGCCGCGTCAGCAGACGACAATTGGACCGCACCCGAATGGCCGGACTTCTTATAATGGAATGCAGCTTTGTCAGCATCAAACTGGCGCTGTGGCATCTCGGCATTATGGTAAGGTACAGCAGTCGAGATCGGGTGATCGTTGCCAATCTTACCGTGACCCAGCAGAATTTTATCTACCAGTTCTTGGCGTTTGATCGACAATTTCAGCGCCATGCGCAGATCGTAATTGCCAAATGGCTCCACATTCAGACGCATCGGGAAGGTATAATGCAAGTACCCGGTGTTTTCCTGAATTTCGATGTTCTGCGCCCGCTTGAGCAGGTGAACCGTCTTTGGGTCAACCCGGTCAATGACATCCACGTCGCCATTCATCAAAGCGTTCTGGCGTGCAGTTACGTCAACGATCGACATAACTGTGACGTCCTGAATATAGGTGTCTTTGAAGTAGTTTGCGTTACGGGTTAACTCGGCGCGCACGCCCGGCTCAAAGCTTTTCAACTCATAGCCGCCGGTGCCGTTTCCTGATGCCCAGTCTATGGTTCCATCGCCGTTAGAGGGGCGAACCTGCAGGTGATAATCGGTCATAATAACCGGGAAGTCTGCATTGCCACTGCTAAGGGTGAATACGACTGTGTTGCCATCAGCAGTAATATCCGTCACCGAGCTCAGCAGGCCCTTGGCTGCTGATTTTGAATCTTCGCCGCGGTGATGATTGATCGAGTCAATTACGTCTTGCGCAGTCAGCGATTTGCCATTGTGGAACGTCACACCCGAACGCAGCTTGAAGCGCCATGTGGCAGCATCTGCGCTGGCTTCATAGCTTTCAGCCAATTCAGGGCGCACATTGCCGTCTGGGCCGACTTCGGTCAGGTTGTTTGCAAAAGTCATGCCGACCAGCGTTGAGTAACCGTTTTCAAAGGTTCCCGGGTCAAGCGAGTCAGTGGTCGAGCCGTGGCCCATACCGATACGCATATGACCGCCCATAGTTGGCGTCGCAGCTTCGGCGCGCACGGCCAGCACTGAGGCAGCTGAAATGGTCAGGCCCATGGCGACAGCGCCTTGCATAAAGGTACGGCGGCTGACGCGACCTTGACTATATAGTTTCGACAATTGGTCGATGGTTTTCATATTGAACTCCCTGTTCATTGTTTAGATTTCGACCCCGCTAGTGGGTTTTCGAAACTTGCAGCACGAAAGCAGTTTTCGCGCACGCAGCAAGTTTGGGCGATAACGTCGGTTCTTTGCAAGAAAAAACCGAGCAAAGTTTCGTGTGAGATAGCGATTCAACCGCAATCGGCGAAAATGGCGGGTCCAAATTTCTATTCTGAAATTTCTGAATTGCAGAAGTTCAGTGAACGGATTGCGGATTGATGCCTGGCAATTGTCTGACAAATGAATGATTTTCAAAGGTCTTTTCGTCTGGCGCGATAAAACGGTCAAGGTTAGTGGTAATTCACTGGCCACCAATGGCACCGAAAAACCCTGCCTATGAACCGCGCCAAAAGTATTTCCTTTACATGACGGGTTGTTAAGCTAGCCTGAGGGCAATTCGCATGCGGACCCGACACAGAATCGGGCTGCTCAGGGAGAGGCGAAGTCGGAGCACGTCCTGTGGCATCCCGCTTACCCACGTTATGCGCAATCGCGCGCGTCAAACTAAGGAGGGGTTCTTGCATCCCATTGTCCGCACGATAATCCAGCGCCTCTTGTTAGGCCTGTTTACGCTTTTTCTGGTGTCACTCATCATCTTCAGTTCAATCGAGTTTCTGCCAGGTGATTTTGGCGAAGCGGTTTTGGGGCAGGCTGCAACAAAGGAAACGGTCGCGGCGTTTCGGCGCGAACTTGGCCTGGATCTGCCCGCTTACCAGCGGTATTTCGATTGGGTTGTCGGCGTGGTGCAGGGCGATTTCGGGCAAAGCTTTTCGGGGCGCGCGTCGTCCGGTCAGGATCGCTCGCGCTCGGTTATCGAACTGATCGGGCCGCGCCTGAAAAACACCCTGTTTCTGGCGACAATGACAGCCGTTATCGCCGTGCCGCTGGCGCTGTTTCTGGGGATCACTGCCGCGCTTTACCGCAATTCGATCTATGACCGGGTCATCAATGCGACGACGTTGACGACTATCGCTACGCCGGAATTCTTTGTCGCCTATATTCTGATGCTGCTGCTGTCATCGCTTTACAATGTCTTCCCCAGCCTTTCAGGCATTCGCGCTGATATGACCTTTTGGGATAAAATCTATGTCTCGACCCTGCCGTCGCTGACGCTGACGCTGGTGATTGTGGCGCATATGATGCGGATGACCCGGGCGGCGATCATCAATCTGTTGGCCAGTCCCTATATCGAAATGGCGCGGCTGAAAGGGATATCCTCCAGCCGGATCATTGTTCGCCACGCCTTGCCTAACGCTTGGGCACCAATTGCCACGGTGATCGCGTTTAACCTTGCCTATCTGGTGGTTGGGGTCGTCGTGGTCGAGGTGGTGTTCACCTATCCCGGCATTGGTCAGTTGATGGTTGATGCGGTTCGAACCCGCGATGTGCCGGTTGTTCAGGCCTGCACCGTTATTTTCGCTGGCACGTATATCATGCTGAACCTGATTGCCGACATCATCGGCATTATCTCTAATCCAAGGCTCTTGCACCCAAGATGAGCGACGATCAAACATATTCCGCCGCCGCCGAAGTCGGCCAAATCAAGCTGCAACGGTCGCGGTTTAAACGTTCATGGATCGAACTGAAAAAGGCGCCACCTACGGCGTGGTTCGGTCTGATAATGATCATCATTTACGGGTTTGTGGCGATTTTCGCACCATGGCTTGCGCCATTTGGCGAAGCGGACAGTTCGTTTTCCTCGTTTCAGCCCTGGGGTGACGGGCATATTTTTGGTACCGATCAGATCGGGCGCGATATTTTTTCGCGCCTGATTTTTGGCGCGCGAAACACCATCGGCATCGCGCTGGTTACCACTTTGCTAAGCTTCGCAATCGGCGGCAGTCTTGGTTTGATCGCAGCGATCAACCAAGCATGGCTTGATCAGCTTATCAGCCGTCTGGTTGACGTTTTGATGGCGATACCCGGATTGATCTTTGCATTGATGTTGTTGTCGATCTTTGGGTCGTCAACTATTGGCCTGATCCTGATCATTGCGGTTCTTGATTCAACCCGGGTTTTCCGTCTGACCCGTGCTGTATCCCTGACCGTCGTGGTGATGGACTATGTTGAGGCCGCCAAATTGCGCGGCGAAAAGCTTGGCTGGATCATGCGCCGCGAAATCCTGCCCAATATCATGCCGCCACTGGTGGCTGAATTCGGCCTCAGGTTCTCGTTCGTGTTTCTGACCATTGCGGCCCTCAGCTTTCTGGGCGTCGGCATTCAACCCCCGACCGCCGACTGGGGATCAATGGTGCGTGATAATGCGTCACTTATCCAGTTCGTTCGCCCATGGGTAACCGGAGATGCGTTTGGGGCCAATTGGGGCCGTTTGGGTGAAGACATCAAACTTGCCTCACCTCCGCTTTTGGCCGCTGGTGCCATCGCGCTGCTAACCATTTCAGTGAACTTTGTTGTTGACTGGTTCCTGCACAAGACATCGGGATTAAAAGAATGAACGATCGGGACCGCGGCGAAAAAGGTGACATCCTGCTGGAAATGAAGGACGTCGTGATCGACGGCTTTTCCGACGAGCGCTGGCACGAGATCATCAAAGGCGTTGATCTGTCGCTAAAGCGCGGCGAAGTGCTGGGGCTGATCGGTGAATCTGGTGCCGGGAAATCCACGCTGGGACTGGCCGCGATGGGTTTCGCGCGGCCCGGTTGCCGTTTGACCAGTGGCTCAATCCTGTTTGACGGCATGGAACTAAGAACCATGCCCGAGGTGGACAAACAAAAAATCTGGGGCACCCGGATCGCTTACGTCGCACAATCCGCAGCGGCAGCCTTCAATCCAGCGCATAAGCTGATTGATCAGACCATCGAAGCCAGCCTGCGCAAGGGCATGTTCTCGGTGAAAGACGCACAAGCGGATGCGATTGAACTTTATCGGGCCATGCAATTGCCAGACCCCGAGAAAATCGGCTTTCGCTATCCGCATCAGGTTTCCGGCGGACAGTTACAGCGTGCCATGACAGCGATGGCGATGGCCAGCCGCCCTGATCTGATTATCTTTGACGAGCCGACAACAGCCCTTGACGTAACAACCCAGGTCGAAGTGCTGGCGGCGATGCGTGATGCGGTTGAACGGTTTAACACCGCCGCAATCTATATCACCCACGATCTGGCTGTGGTGGCGCAGATGGCTGACCGGATCAAAGTGTTGCGTTACGGCGTCGAGATGGAAGAGGCCGAAACCAACAAAATGCTGACAGCGCCTGAAAACCCCTACACCAAATCGCTTTGGTCTGTGCGCTCGATCTATAAGGAACCTGAAACGTCAGACGATCATATCCTTGAAATTCAAGGCGTTGATGCAGCTTACGGCAAAGGTATGAACGTCTTGCACAACGTCAATATTTCGGTGCCACGCGGGCGCACTGTGGCAATCGTTGGCGAAAGCGGCTCGGGAAAATC
>DJBQ01000133.1:0-172 GCA_002430125.1 Rhodobacterales bacterium UBA5972 | reverse complement strand
AAATCGACGACTGCGCGGGTTATCACCGGCCTGTTGCCACCAGTCGCCGGGCAGGTTTTGTTTAACGGCGAGGCTTTGCCGCCAAAACTTGAAGGCCGCAGCAAAGATCAATTGCGCCGTATTCAGATGATCTATCAGATGGCCGACACCGCGATGAACCCGCGCCACACGG
>DJBQ01000145.1:47841-51495 GCA_002430125.1 Rhodobacterales bacterium UBA5972 | reverse complement strand
GGCCGCGAATTGTGCCGTTTGATGCGCAAGCAAGGGGTGAAATGCCCGATTGTGATGCTGACAGGGCATGATACGGACGCCGACACGATCCTTGGGCTTGATGCCGGTGCGAATGATTATGTGTCAAAACCGTTCAAATTTCCGGTGCTTCTGGCGCGTATCCGGGCGCAGTTGCGACAGCACGAACAATCCGAAGATGCGGTGTTTCAACTGGGGCCATATACGTTCAAGCCGGCCAATAAGATGCTGATTACCGAGGATGAAAAGAAAATCCGCCTGACGGAAAAAGAGACGAATATCCTGAAATATCTGTACCGCGCGACGGACGGCGTTGTCGCCCGCGATGTGCTGCTGCACGAGGTTTGGGGATATAACGCCGGGGTGACCACGCATACGCTGGAAACTCATATTTACCGTCTGCGTCAAAAGATCGAGCCGGATCCGTCGAATGCGCGGTTGCTGGTGACGGAAAGCGGTGGCTATCGGTTGGTGGCGTAAAAGACACAGCGAGTTGCTGTGTGGCCTTAATTTCGCCAGATTTGGCGACTATAGGTTGAGTTGTTCGGGATTGTCTCCCGGTTCCGAACAATAAGACCCCTCTTCACGCCGGGGCAATGACGTGGAATTCTCCCTGATGGACTGGCCCGGCCTTGCGCCGGGTCTTTTTTGGCTCGCGAGAAAAGCTTTTGGCCTTTGGCGAGGGTTTTTGCGCGGATAAGAACCGCTGGTTGCGGGCTGTCGTTGGGCGGTCTAGAGTTCGGTTCGGAAACTTTGGGGGATTTCATGCCGTTTACGATTGCCACCTGGAACATCAACTCGGTGCGTCTGCGCGAGGCTTTGGTGCTGAAGCTTTTGGCCGAGGAATCACCGGATATCCTGTGCCTGCAGGAATGCAAATCGCCGGTTGAACTGATCCCGACGGACGGGTTCAAGGCGCTGGGCTATGGGCATATGATTGCCAGTGGTCAGAAGGGCTATAACGGGGTGGCGATTATTTCCAGGCTGCCGATCACCGAGGTGGCGCAGCATGATTTCGTGAATTTGGGCCATGCGCGGCACGTTTCCGGGCGGCTGGAAAACGGCGTGACGATCGAGAATTTTTATGTTCCAGCGGGCGGGGATGAACCGGATCGCGACAAGAACATCAAGTTCGGGCAGAAGCTGGATTATCTGACCGAAATGCGGGACTATTTTCATGCAAACAGGCCGCAGAAATCGATCCTTGTGGGGGATCTGAACATTGCCCCGCGCGAGGATGATGTCTGGTCGCACAAGCAATTGCTGAAGATCGTCAGCCACACGCCGATCGAAGTTGACCATCTGGCGGCGGCACAGGAAGCGGGCGATTGGGTGGATGTCACCCGCGCCGACATTCCCGACGGGCCGCTTTATTCGTGGTGGTCGTACCGGTCTGCGGAATGGGACACAGCTGATAAGGGCCGCCGGCTGGACCACGTCTGGGCAACCAGCGATATCGCCAGCGCGGGCCATTCAAGCCGGGTTTTGCGCGACGTGCGGGGCTGGGAGAAACCATCAGACCACGCACCGGTGTTTGCAACGTTTGATCTGTGAACAGCCGGGGCTTGTAAGCCGCCGTTCGGCGCGCCATTTTGGTGGTATAGGGAGGGCGGTTGATGAGTAAAGCAGACAAGGCATTTAAGGCGGCGGCTGGACTTTTGATGTGATGCGACGCAATCGCGGCCATTTCAAGCGATTGTCCCGACGGTTCCCTGAAAGGATGGGTTGGATCAATCCGGTTCTGGATTATCTTTTCGGACCTGATGAACCTGACAGCACCGCTTAGGCGCTTTTCCCAAACCATCCACCCTTTAAAACCCGCCTCTGATGGCGCATATAGGCGGAAACGGCTTTGGTGCCGAAACTGGAGAATTTGAGATGCTTGAATTTGGTAAGGCTGCTCCGGCAGCGCCCGCTGCGGATCTGGTGATTGACGGGTCGGAAGCGACCTTTATGGATGATGTGATCGAGGCCAGCAAAGAGGTGCCGGTGATCGTTGATTTCTGGGCGCCGTGGTGTGGGCCGTGCAAAACGCTGGGACCAGCACTTGAGGCGGCGGTGACCAAGGCAGGCGGTAAGGTTCGGATGGTCAAGATCAATGTTGACGAGAACCAGCAGATTTCGGCCCAGATGCGCATTCAGTCGATCCCGGCGGTCTATGCGTTTTTTGACGGCAAGCCGGTGGACGGATTTACCGGCAACCAGACACCTGCGAAAATCACCGAGTTTGTTGGTAAACTGGCGGCTTTGGCGGGTGATGGTGGTCTGAGCGAAGCTCTGGAAATAGCCGAACAGATGTTGACGGATGGGGAAGCCACGGATGCAGCGCAGACGTTTGCTGCCATTCTGGACGAAGACCCAAGCATTGCGGCAGCTTATGGCGGTTTGGTGCGCGCGCATCTGGCGCTTGGGGAAACGGCGCAGGCAAGTGAGTTGCTGACAGCAGCCCCAGCCGCAATGGCCAACAGTGTGGAAATCGCGGCGGCCAAAGCGCAGCTTGAATTGGCGCTGGCCACGGCGGATGCGGGGCCGGTGGCCGAGTTACAGCAAGCGGTCGAGGCTGATCCCGCGAATTTCCAGGCGCGGTTTGATCTGGCAGTTGCTTTGCTGGCCGCGGATGATGCCGAAGGTGCGGTTGCGCAATTGCTGGAGCTGTTTCGCCGCGACCGTGAATGGAACGACGGGGCCGCGAAGGCACAGTTGTTCACGATCTTTGATGCGTTAAAACCGCAGGATCCGATTGTGTTGAACGGGCGGCGTAAACTGTCGTCGATGATCTTTGCCTGAATTACTTTTTCGGTTAGTCTGGGTATGATGATTAATCTGGCCGACCTTCCTGATACGATTCCGGTGTTCCCTTTGCCGGGGGCATTGCTGTTGCCGCGTGCGCGTTTGCCGCTGAAGATATTCGAGCCGCGTTATCTGGCGATGCTGGAAGACACGCTGAAAACCAAGCATCGGCTGATCGGCATGGTGCAGCCTTTGGCGGAACCCGGAAACAGCGGCAACCCGCGGTTGCACCGGATCGGATGCGCCGGGCGGGTGGTGACGTTTGCGGAAACCGAAGACGGGCAGTACCGGATCACGCTGGGCGGGGTGTCGCGGTTTCGGATGTCGGAACTGACGGGTGGTTTTACACCGTATCTGAGGGCTGAAACTGACTGGGCCAGTTTTGCGCGCGATCTTGGTAAGGCCGAGGTGGACGCGTCATTTGACCGGCCGAAGTTTCTGGAATTGCTGCGGCGATTTTTTCGCTCGACCGGGCTTAACTCCGATTGGAGCAGTCTTGAAAAGGCTGATGACGAGATGCTGATAAACTCGCTGTCGATGCTGTGCCCGTTTGATATCGAAGACAAACAAGCGTTGCTGGAAGCGCCGACCCTGACGGATCGCCGTGAAACGCTGGTGACGCTGATTGAATTTGCGCTGGCGGCGGGCGGGGCGAGTGATCTGGGGGTGTTGCAGTGACGACGGACCCAAAGGCGGATCGCAAGATGCTGGAAGCGCTGGTTTGCCCGGTGACCAACGGCCCGCTGGATTACGATGCCGAGGCGCTGGAACTGGTTTCAAAGAACGCCCGGCTGGCGTTTCCGATACGCAATGGCATTCCGGTTATGTTGGTGGACGAGGCGCGGG
>DJBQ01000145.1:33917-47657 GCA_002430125.1 Rhodobacterales bacterium UBA5972 | reverse complement strand
TCCGCGAACACCTGCCGCAGTTTTTCGGTGTCGATGGCTTTGCAGACATTCCCGGCAGGTTTGACGGTTGGCGCGTCTTCACCGGCGACGATTGCGTTCACCACTGCCTCTTCAACGCATTCAACGGCGGCAAGGTAAAGCGGGTCGATCATGTCGGTGTTAAGCTCGGTCCTTGTGGTCAGCGCTGCGTCGTTTTCCGGCATTTTCTGCGGGTTTGCCACGGAAAATGCGAGGAAAATATCGCCGGAACTGTTGCCGCCGGGAGTGCCGCCGCGCCCGATGCCGATTGCGGCGCGCTTGGCGGTTTGGCGCAAAGACAGGCAGGATAAGGGCGCGTCGGTGGCGAGGATCACGATGATGGAGCCTGATTCCTGTTCGCGCAGGCGCCCCTCGGGCATCATCTGGCCGATCGGTTTGCCCAAGATCGTCAGCCAAGGGCGGATGCCGTGATTGGCCTGCACCAAGGCGCCAACGGTGTAGGTTTCTCCGCCTATCGTCACGCGGCGCGATGCGGTGCCGGTGCCGCCTTTGAATTCATAGGCGATCATGCCATTGCCGCCGCCGGTTGATCCTTCGGCCACAGGGCCGGTTGTGGCGCTGTTCAGGGCGGCAATTGTGTGTTCGGTGGTCACGTGCTGGCCGTTAATATCGTTCAGCACACCGTCATAGGTTTCGGCTACCACGGGCATTGCCCAAGCGTGTTCGGTGCGGAAATAATCCGCATAGGTGTCGATCATCCAGCGCGTCGCACCATGATGCACCATGCCGACCGAGTGGGTGTTGGTGATGCAAATCGGGCCGATGAAATAGCCCGCGTCGTTGATCCAATGGGTGCCGGTCATCTCGCCATTCCCATTCAGGGCATATTGACCGGCCCAGACCGGTCGTGGGGTCGATTGTGGTTCATGCGGCAGAATGGCGGTAACACCGGTGCGGATGTTGCGGGCGGGATCGGTCAGGGTCGTAAAGCCGACACTGACGCCAGGCACATCGGTGATTGCATTAAACGGACCGGGTGTTCCGGGAAACGGCAGACCAAGATCGCGGGCGCGGGGTTTGACGGGAGTTGGCATCTGCGGTTCCTTTTTAGGCTTACGGCGCGCGTGAAATCAGATCGCTTTGCCCTGCATCAGTTTCGGCAAGTCACCGGTCAGACCAGCCGCTTGGCGGATCAGGCCGCGCCGCAATTCTGGCACGGCGTTCACGATCCCAAGCCCAAGGTCGCGACCAGCGCGAAGGATCGGGTTTTCGTTGGAAAACAACCGGTTAATGCCATCAGTTGCGGCGGCCATTGTGGCCGTATCAAACCGACGCCATTGTTGATATCGCGCTAAAACCAGATCGTTTGCGAAATCCTCGCCACGGCGATTGGCCAGCGTCAGGACTTCGGCCAAGGCGGCGACATCCCGCAGCCCCATGTTCAGACCTTGCCCCGCCAAAGGGTGCATACCGTGGGCGGCATCGCCCACAAGCACGAGGCGCGTGGCGATAAAACTGTTGGCGATTGTCAGTTTCAACGGATAGGAAAACCGGTCGCCTTCCAGTGCAATCTTGCCAAGAAACTCGCCGAAAACCGGGCGCAGTTCGGCCAGATAATCCGCATCAGAAAGTTGGGTGATGCATGCGGCGCGTTCCGTGGTTTCCGCCCAGACGATCGAGCAGCGATTGCCGGGTAACGGCAGAATTCCCAAGGGACCGGAGGGGGTGAAAAATTGATGCGCAGCGCCATTATGGGGTTTCTCGTGGGCAATCGCGCAGACCAAGGCGGTTTGCTCGTATCCCCAACCAGTGCGTGCGATCCCGGCGCGCAGGGCGACGCCACTGTCGCGCCCGTCGCAACCAACCAACAGACGGGCAGTTAAGCGTTCGCCGTTATCAAGCGTGACTTCGGCGCCTGTTTGGCCGGTCTTCTGCGCCACCACGCGACCTGCAACTTGTGTGATGTTTTTGGTCTTGCCGACAGCGGCCAGCAGGGCGCGGCGCAGATAGCGGTCTTCCAGCATGAAGCCCATTGGGCCTTCTTCAATCTCGGTATGGTCGAAATGCAAAAACCACGGTGCAGCCCCTTGGCCGGGGCGTCCATCGCTGGCGATAATATCCAGGATCGGCTGAGCGTGGGTGGCGACCGCGTCCCAGATACCGATTGCCCGCAACATTTGCGTCGTCGCCCGCGCCAGTGCATAGGCGCGCCCGTCAAAGCCGGGGTCGGCGCGCACAGACAGCGGTAAGGCATCAACCAGCGTTACGCGCAGGCCATTCTGCGCTAAAGCAATCGCCAAGGCCGGGCCGTTCAAACCGCCGCCTACGATCAGAATATCAGTGTCAGATTTCATAGGTCCAAGTATCGCACCGCAATCGGGATTGTCCATTGGACTTTGCGCCGCTACCGTTGCGACAAAGCATTGACGGAGGACGTGATGTCACAGGAATGGTTGTTTGAGAGTGCATGTGAATTGGGGCGCGGCATTGGGCAGGGTGAAATTGACCCGTTGCGCCTGACGGAAATTTATCTCGAGGCGATTGATGGTCATGAATATCGTGACCGGATTTATTCAGCGGTCACCCATGATCGCGCGTTGGCTGAAGCCAAGGCGGCCTCGGATCGAGCAGTCGCCGGGCAGCGGCTTGGGCTTTTGGATGGCGTGCCGATTTCGTGGAAAGATCTGTTTGATTCGGCAGGTACGAAAACCGAGGCTGGCACGGCCTATCTGAAAGGCCGTGTGCCGACAAAAGATGCGGTGGTTTTGGCGAACGCCACAAAGGCCGGATTGGTCTGTCTGGGCAAAACGCATATGTCGGAACTGGCATTTTCCGGGCTTGGCTATAACCCGATCACTGCCACACCGCCCAATGTGAATGATCCCGAAGGCGCGCCCGGTGGGTCTTCTTCGGGGGCGGCAACGTCGGTTGCGTTTGGGCTGGCGGCGTGTGGGATTGGGTCGGATACCGGTGGGTCGGTGCGGATACCATCGGCGTGGAATGATCTGGTCGGGTTCAAACCAACCCATAATGCACTGTCGCTGGAAGGTGTCGTGCCGCTGAGTGAAACATTTGATACGGTCGGTCCGCTGTGCCGTTCGGTCGAGGATGCGGCCTATATGACGGCTGCGATGTCCGGCAAAAAGGCCGCTGATCTGACCGCTGCAAGCGTCAAGGGGCACAGGTTCATGATCCTGAACACAATCGCCATGGACGATCTGAGCGAAGAGCCCGCAGAGGGTTTTCAGAACGCGGTTGAAATGATCAAAGCCGCTGGTGGGATCGTGACCGAAGGCGAGGTCAGCGAGGTTGCTGATGCGATGCCGATTGCCGCCTGCCTGTTCACGGTTGATGCCTATGCGCATTGGCAGGATGTGATCGAAAAGCAGCCGGACCTGATGTTTAAAGAGATTCTGGATCGGTTTCGCAGCGGCGCGGTTTTTTCCGGGCTGGACTATGTGAAAGGCTGGAAGCGGCTGCGTGAGTTGCGGGCGGGATATGCTGCCAAGACCGCTGGCTATGATGCGGTGATCATGCCGTCTTCGCCGATACTGCCCCCGAATGTGGAACGGCTGGCGAGTGATCATGATTATTACGTGTCGGAAAACCTGCGGACCCTCAGAAATACCCGCATTGGCAATCTGATGGGGCTTACGGCGATGACCCTGCCAACCGGCGTGCCGTCTTGTGGCATTATGCTGTGTGGGGCGGCTGGTCAGGACAGCCGACTGTTGCGCGTCGGTGCCGGAGTCGAGGCGGCGTTGGCCGAATAGGATCAGGCAAAAGCGTAAAAAGGTTTGGTTCGGGCTGTTCCTGAAGGTCTGGTTGCGCTGGCTTTTGGCCGGAGTTTTCTGAAAGACATAAAAGACACAACCGAATTGCCGCTTTAATTAGGTAAACTCAAGGCTGGACCGAAAGACGGGTTCGCGTTAATGTCATGGAAAATAGGGCGTTTAGACCCTGTGAATTGAGGCACTAATGCAGTTTCCCCAGCGGTTTTCGGACCTGCCTGAATACGCGTTTCCGCGCCTGCGTGCGCTTTTGGCTGACCTTCCTGCGGGAGGGCCTGAAATCGCTATGACAATTGGCGACCCAAAACACGCGTTTCCGGCGTTTGTACCAGAAGTTATCGCCGCACATGCGCATGAATTCGGGCAGTATCCGCCGAATGACGGCGCGCCGGAATTGCTGGCGGCGATCGCTGACTGGATCAAGCTGCGCTATGGCGTTGTCAAAAATCCGTTGAGCGAAATCATCACGCTGAACGGCACCCGTGAGGGGCTGTTCAATGCAGCCATTGCGCTGTGTCCGGAAGAAAAGAACGGTAAGCGGGCGAAAATTCTGATCCCGAACCCGTTTTATCAGGTCTATGCGGTCGGGGCGGCGGCGATTAATGCTGAACCGGTTTTCATTCCTTGCCCTGCGGCTGATGGATTTTTGCCTAATTTCAGTCGGTTGTCTGCCGAAGTTCTTGATCAGACGGCCATTGCATTTGTCTGCTCGCCGTCCAATCCACAGGGTGCGGTTGCGTCGCGGGAGTATTGGGCTGACTTGTTGCATCTGGCGGAAAAGCACGATTTCCGGATTTTTGCGGATGAGTGTTACTGCGAGATTTACCGTAACAGCCCACCTCCGGGTGCGCTTGAGGTTGCTAAAGAAATCGGCGTTGACCCTGAACGGGTGGTTGCGTTTCATTCCCTGTCAAAGCGATCCAATCTGGCCGGTCTGCGTTCAGGTTTTGCCACAAGCGGGCCAAAGGCGATTGCCGAGCTGAAACGCTTGCGGGCTTATTCCGGGGCACCGCTGCCGCTGCCATTGCAACGCGCCGCGACCGCCGTTTGGCAGGACGAAGCGCATGTGGTTGCAAGCCGCAAGCTGTATCAGGAAAAGTACCGGATCGCCGACGAGATTTTCAAAGATGTGCAGGGCTATATGGCACCTGAAGCCGGGTTTTTTCTGTGGTTGCCGGTCGATGACGGCGAGGCAGCGACGATTAAGCTGTGGCGGGAAACTGGGGTTAAGGTTTTGCCGGGTGCATATCTCAGCCGCGAAGTTGACGGGGTTAATCCCGGACAGGGTTATATCAGGGTCGCCATGGTGGCCCCCAAACAAGAAGTGCAGCGCGGATTACAAGCGATCCGCGACTGCATCTACTAACGAGGACGGGACGCATGGCGTATCAGACTAGACAACGAAATCCATTGTTGGAAAGCCATATGCAGGAGGCGATCCAACGCCGCGGCAAAGAGCTTTTGGGATTGGTGATGCTTGTTATCGGGCTGCTGGCGCTGCTGCTGATCGCCTCGTTCACGCCGGATGATCCAAGTTGGTTAAGTGAAACAGACGCGCCAGTGAGAAACATACTGGGTAAAACCGGTGCGTCATTGGCCAGTCCGCTATTCGTGACAATCGGCTGGGCCTCGTGGGGCATTTCGCTGGTCGGGTTGGTCTGGGGTGTGCGGTTTATGGGGCATTACGGCGAGGACCGATTTGTCAGCCGGATGATTTTTTCGCCGATCGCAATTGCGATTGCTGCGATTTTTGCCTCGACCCATGCGCCCGCGATTGACTGGGGACTTAGCTTTGGGCTGGGCGGCATTTTCGGCGATACGGCGATTGCCGCGATTCTGGAGCTGATCCCGATTGATCTTGTCTTTGGGATCAAACTGATCAGCCTGTTGTCAGGCGCCGCAATGGTTGCTCTGGGCGCATTTGTACTGGGCACAGATCGCGCGGAACTGGCGAAAATCGCGCGGTTTTTGTTGGTTGGTGTCATCCTGACCTATGCGTCGATTGTTCGCATTTTGGGTTTCGCCGGTGGGACTGCGGCGCGCACGGCGCAGGCTGCGTATAATCGTCGTCAGGAACGCAAAGAAGAATATGACGAACCTGATCATCACCACGAACCGCAAGTTGCAACGCCAGCCAAAGCTGATCGAAACCGCCCGGCTTTTGGCGCGTCAAAAACCGAGTTTGTGCGTCGCCAACCGGTTGTGACGGCACTTGAACCTGAATTGGTATCACCGCGCGCTCCCAACCTTAATATCTCGGCGCCGCCAGAAGAACGTGTGCGCACGCGCATTGCTGATGTGATCCGAAATCGTAAATCAAAGCCAAGATCGGAACTGGTTGCCCGTCGCGCAGAACCAATTTTGATTGATGTAGACGACGACGTGGACGACGCTGCGTATTCGCTTGCGCCGGAACCGTTGATTATCCCGAAAACACCTTACGTTCCACCGACTCCGGAAAGTCGGGCTGTGGTGCAGCATCGAACCAGTCGAAACGTGAAAACCAGCAAAAAGGCCGAACGCGAAGCGCAGCCAACGCTGAAATTCGAGGATCCCACGTCGGATTTCGAATTTCCACCACTGAACCTGTTGGCCAGCCCCGTCAGCATCGAGCGGCATTACCTGTCGGATGAAGCTTTGGAAGAAAACGCGCGGATGTTGGAAAGCGTGCTGGATGATTATGGCGTCAAAGGTGAAATCGGTGCGGTTTCGCCGGGGCCGGTTGTAACGATGTACGAACTGGAACCGGCGCCGGGCCTGAAGGCCAGCCGGGTGATTGGCTTGGCCGACGATATCGCGCGGTCAATGTCCGCCCTTTCAGCGCGGGTATCCACGGTGCCGGGGCGGTCGGTCATCGGGATCGAACTGCCGAATGTGCATCGTGAAAAAGTCCTGCTGCGAGAGATTCTTGCCTCTAAGGATTTTGGCGATTCGATGCAGAAACTACCGCTGGCGCTGGGCAAGAATATCGCCGGTGATCCGGTGGTGGCGAACCTTGCCAAGATGCCGCATTTGCTGATTGCGGGGACCACGGGTTCGGGTAAGTCGGTTGCGATCAACACGATGATCTTAAGCCTGCTTTACAAACTGTCGCCCGAAGAATGCCGGATGATCATGATCGATCCGAAAATGTTGGAACTGTCGGTTTATGACGGCATTCCGCACTTGTTGTCGCCCGTTGTGACCGATCCGAAAAAGGCGGTTGTTGCCCTGAAATGGGTTGTCGGCGAAATGGAAGAGCGTTACCGCAAGATGTCCAAAATGGGCGTGCGTAACATCGAAGGCTATAATAGCCGGGTGAAGGACACGCTGGCGAAAGGCGAAAACTTCAGCCGCACGGTGCAAACCGGATTTGACGACGAAACCGGCGATCCGGTATTTGAGACAGACGAATTCAAGCCAGTTTCGATGCCGTTTATCGTGGTGATTGTCGACGAAATGGCCGACCTGATGATGGTCGCAGGCAAGGAGATTGAGGCTTGTATTCAACGGCTTGCGCAGATGGCGCGGGCGTCGGGTATTCACCTGATCATGGCCACACAGCGCCCGTCGGTTGATGTGATCACCGGTACAATCAAGGCCAACTTTCCAACCCGGATTTCGTTTCAGGTGACCAGTAAAATCGACAGCCGGACTATTCTGGGTGAAATGGGGGCGGAACAACTGCTGGGGGCTGGCGACATGCTGTATATGGCTGGTGGCGGCAAAATCACCCGCGTGCACGGCCCGTTTGTGTCGGATGAAGAGGTCGAGGAAGTCGTGAACCATCTGAAAAGCTTTGGCGCGCCGGAATATGTTTCCAGTGTCGTGGAAGGCCCGGATGAAGACAGCGAAAGCGCGATTGATCTGGTGCTGGGTCTGGGCGGCAGCGGTAATGGTGATGATGCGCTTTATGATATGGCCGTGGCGATTGTGCTGAAGGACCGCAAATGTTCGACCAGCTATATTCAGCGCAAACTGGCGATTGGGTATAACAAGGCCGCGCGTCTGGTTGAACAAATGGAAGACGCCGGGCTTGTCAGCCAGTCAAATCATGTGGGGAAACGTGAGATTCTTGTGCCTGAGTCGCAGTAATCCGCTGACCTTCGTTATTGTGATCGAGAAAAGGGTTTTGGCGGCGTAAAAGCCACCTATATAGATGCTATGAACCGACGAACTCTTTTTATTGTGCCGTTGCTTATGTTCGGGCTGATTGGCCCGTTACATGCCGCTGGAATTATTCCGCTGGATGATATTTCGGCCTATCTTAACAAGATGACCACCGCCAAAACCGCGTTTTCGCAGATCAACCCTGACGGCACGATTTCAAAGGGGACGCTTTACATCAAGCGGCCCGGACGGATGCGGCTTGAATATGCGCCGCCAAGTGCAGCGCTTGTTATGGCAGGCGGCGGAACGGTGGCGATTTTTGATCGAAAGTCAAACGAACCGCCACAGCAGTTTCCGCTGAATCGCACACCGCTTTCGGTCATTCTGAAAAGGGATGTGAACCTTAACCAAGCCAAAATGATCACCTCACATCACAGCGATGGCACGGTGACAACGATCACGGCGCAGGATCCGGAAAACCCGGATGTCGGGTATATTGAACTGATCTTTACGTCGGACCCGGTTGCCTTGCGAAAATGGGTGGTTACTGACGAGAGTGGCAGTCAGACAACGGTTATTCTGGAAGATTTGGAAACCGGTATCGAATTGAGCAGCGGGTTGTTCAGCGTACCAGCGGAAATGCTGAAAACAAAGCAGAGCCGCTGAGCGACCAATAATCAGCCGGTAATTACGGGTTTATCGCCGGCAGGTTTTCAGCTGTTCCTGATACATCTCGGCCCGAGCCGCAACTTCGGACGATATCCGCAAAAGCCACGCCTTGCGTTGATAGGTCCGGCGCGCATAACCCGTATGGCCGTCATGATAAGCCAAATATTGACTGCGTGTATCCGCCTTGGAAATTGCCAGCCTTTCGTTTGACTCGTTCATATACCAACCCATGAAATCAACGGCGTCGCGAAAATTGTCGCGTTTGGCCCGGCGGTTACCAGTTTCGCGGCGGTACCATTCCCAGGTGCTGTCAATCGCCTGAGCATATCCATAGGCCGACGAATCGCGCCCCATAGGTATTACACCCAGCGCAAAACTTAAGGGGGTGCGGGCCTGGCCGACGAATTTGCTTTCCTGATAGATGGTTGCCAGCAAAACATGCTCGGGCACGCCCCATCTGCGTTCGACCGACAGTAAATCCTTGTGCCAGCGCGGGCGTTCGGATTTGATCGCGCAGGCATCATTAAGGTTACGCGGCGGCGGTGGCACAGATCCACCGCAAGCGGCCAGCATTATGCACAGCCCTAGACTGATAATACGTTTCATGATGCCCCAGACTGCCTCGGTCATTTTCTTGTTTCTCGTAGTATAACCGATTTTGCCTTGCTCCCAAAGGGAAATCCGGTGTCCGGCTAAAGAAGAAACGCCAATGTGACTGGCAGCGTAAGTACCGAAATCAAGGTCGACATCACGACCAAACCGGCGACAGCTTCAGCGTCTGCCTTATATTTTTCCGCCAAAAGGTACGATGTAACCGCAACCGGAGTGGATAATTGTAACACTAGAACAGCAAAGGGAATCGCCGCCAGTTCGAACCACACACCGACCGGCACAGCGATGCCTATTGCCACGGCGATTTTCACGACGGACAACACAAGCGGGCGGATAAACCCAGCCGGATGAAGGCGGGCAACGGCGACGCCAAGGGTAATCAACATCAGTGGAATCGCCATTTGGCCGATCAATTCAAGGGTGTTTGTAACCCAGACCGGTGTTGTCCAATCCATATACAAAAACAGGATGCCAAGCAGCGTGGCCCCGACCATCGGTTCCTTGGCGGTCTTTGCGAAGCCACCACCGCCTGAGACCAGCCAAATCCCGAATGTGAACGAGATCACCGCCATTACTGCAAAGATTACAACGGCATAACCTAACCCCGTTTCACCGAAAGCAAACAAGGCCAAGGGCATACCAAGGTTTCCGGTATTGCCAAAAATCAGCGGTGCCAGAAAGGTTCGGACCTCAAGGCCGGCCAGTTTGACAATGGCAAAAACCACAAGCGTCAGTAATGCGTAACTGACAACAGAGGCGACGACCAGTTCGGACAGGGCCGCCGGATCAATGCTGGTTTTCATCAAGGATACAAAGATCAGACAGGGCACGCTGAGGGTCATTGCAAGGCGGGTTACAAACTGCACCCGATACTCGCCGCCCAGTTTTACCCAGATGAAACCGATGGCGGCCAGAATGAAAACAGGCGCGACGATTTGTAAGACTTCAAGGATTATGGACACAGATTGTTTCCTAAGAAATCGGCTTTTGGCCGCTTAGCCTTATGGACAGGCAATTGATGAGGGTTTACTAACGAACACAGGGGGCAATGTCAGCTATGTTACGCAGCGAAGCAAAATATTCGATCGGCCAAGTTGTCCGCCACCGGAAATTCCCATTCCGTGGAGTGGTTTTCGACATTGATGCGGTTTTCGCGAATACCGACGAATGGTGGGACAATATCCCCGAAGACACCCGCCCGCGCAAAGACCAGCCGTTTTACCATTTGCTGGCGGAAAACGAGAATTCGTATTACGTTGCTTATGTGTCTGAACAGAACCTTTTGGCAGATGAAACCGGTGAGCCGGTCGATCACCCGGAAGTGTCGGCAATGTTTGGCATTCTGAACAACGGCGTTTACCAGATGGAAGCGCCGCTGCACTAACCTTCAGCCACGCGGTTCAGGATTGTCAATCGGCCCACCTGCTGCACGCCATGCAGTGAAGCCGCCTTCAAGATCAAAAATATTCGTAACGCCCATATCCTGCAAAGTCTTGACCGTCAGGGCTGATCGCCAGGCCGAGGCGCAAAAGAAGATCATCTTCTTGCCTGTGGACAAAGCCGGTTTGTGATAGGGGCTTTGCGGGTCCACCCAAAACTCAAGCATTCCGCGCGGTGCGTGAAAAGCCCCCGGAATGCGGCCATCACGATCAAGTTCGCGGATGTCGCGAATATCGACCAACATCACATCAGGATCGTTCATCATCGCAATTACTTGTTTTGTAGGGATGATGGTGATTTCTGTACGAGCTGCATCGACCAGACTTTTGACGGATTTTATTGGCATGACGGCCCCCTAAAGCGTTTTGGGTTTAACTTGTATCGGAAAAACCTTACCGCACTTCGTGCTCTCAGGCTTTTTCCGATACTTTGTTTATCAGGTTTTTCCCGAAACGTTCTAATAACCAATGGCACAGCCATCTTTGCGCGGGTCAGACGCCCCTTGCAAAACGCCGTTTTCGTGATCGATCAGAATGGCCTGCCCGCCGCCAAGCGCCACATCAGGGATCGTTACCTTATGACCCAGATCGGTCAGTTCCTGACGGACGGCGTCGGAATAACCGCGTTCGACTTCCATGGTGCCTTCGAAAGAAAAGCTGCGCGGGGCATCCAGCGCGTCCTGCGGCGCCATGCCGTAGTCAACGATATTGGTGACAACCCGGGAATGGCCAACCGGTTGATATGCGCCACCCATCACACCAAACGGCATGATCACCCGGCCGTCTTTTTTCAGCATACCGGGGATGATGGTGTGCATCGGACGACGCCCGCCTTCAGCCTCGTTCGGATGGCCTTCGGTCAACACGAAACCCGCGCCGCGATTTTGGAAGTTGATGCCGAATTTGTTGGAAGCAACGCCCGAGCCAAAGCCGTGATAGATCGAATATATCAGCGAAACGACCATCTGGTCTTTGTCAACGACGCACAGATAAATCGTATCTTTGTGTACTGATTCCGACAGCTTATGGGCACTGTCCATCACCTTATCCGTACGGATCAGTGCGGCCAGATTTTTCGCGGTTTCGGCAGACAGCATGTGTTCCAGACGCTTCGTGCGACTTGGGTCGGCGATGAAACGGTTGCGGGCGTCATAGGCCAGTTTGGCAGCCTCGGCTTCAAGATGGGCGCGCATTGCACCGAACGGATCCATCGAGGGCAGGTCGAAATGTGCAAGGATGTTGTTCATCAAGATCGCCGTGGCGCCCTGGCCGTTTGGCGGATGCTCGACCAGATCAATGCCTTTGTAATTGCCGGCAACCGGTTCGGTATAATCGCATGTGTTGCTTGCGAAATCAGCGAGCGTGTGGACCCCACCCAGCGCGTTAAGCGAGGCGACCATATCTTCGGCCACTTCGCCCTCATAAAAACCTGCACGGCCCTGAGTGGCAATTTTACGCAGCACTTTGGCTTGTTGCGGATGGCGGAATACCTGGCCGGGTTGCGGGGATTTACCATCCAGCATGTAATAATCCCGGGCTACCCCTTGCAGGGATGGCACGGATCTTTCCCAGTCAAACGCGGTTCGGGGGGCGACCGGGACACCGGCCTCGGCGTAATGAATAGCCGGGGCCAAAAGCGCCTCCATCCCCAGTTTTCCCCAGTCATCTGACAAACGACAAAGGGCGTCGATTGCGCCCGGTATGGTCACCGGTTGCGCGCCATAAAGCGGCATCGTCGCATTGCCGGCTGCTCGCAGGGTTTCGGCATTCAGGGCCGCAGGCGCACGACCGGACCCGTTCAGGGCTATAACACGCTGTTCACCGGCTGGTTTTAGCAAAACAAAGCAGTCGCCACCAATGCCGGTCATTTGCGGTTCGCAAATCCCAAGCAAAACGGCGGCGGCAATCGCGGCATCGACGGCATTTCCGCCTGATTCTAATGTTTGGATGGCAACCTTTGCGGCCAACGGATGCGATGTCGCACACATACCATTGCTGGCATAGACCGGCGAGCGGCCAGGAAGTTGAAAGTCACGCATGTTTGATTACTCATCCCGATTAGAAAACTGCGGACAAGCTATCGCCCTAACTTGGGGAAGCCAACAGCAATTGTGGGATGTGAACCTCGGTGTCACGTATCTGGGTGGGGGCTGATTAACCGTGACACCGAGGGAAGCTATACCAGCTACAAGACCCTTATCACTGGCAAAGCGGGCGAGGATTGGGAAAGAATGGGACCATTTCAGGGCGGTTTGTTGCTAAGTGGTAAACATCGGACGACAACGGGAAAACAAAAAAGCCCCCGTACTTGCGAGGGCAGTTTTGCTGTTTGTTGTCCCCGGTGTCGCGGATCTGGGTGGGGGCTGATTAACCGAAACACCGGGGTGAGCCTTCGCTCGCTACAAGGAATGGTATGACGGTCAATCGCGGCGGAAAAAGGTCAGCAAAACAGTGATTTCAGGGCATTGTCGAGGCTTTGGTGTGGTCGCCACTTGATTTGCCGGAATGTCATCGACAAACTGTGCGAATGAGCGCTGAAAATCTTGTCACCATGCCCTTTGGCACCCGAATCCCCGATCAGGTGAGTTTTCACCGAACCGAGCTGGCACCGATTCTTTCGGTCTATGGTCGGATGGTCGCCGCCGGGGAATGGCGGGATTACGGGATTTCCAGTTTGCGCGAGGTTGCGATCTTTTCGGTGTTTCGCCGCACGGCTGAACATCCGATGTACCGCATTGAAAAACGGCCCAAACTGGCGGGCAAACAAGGGCAATACAGCGTCGTTGGTATGGACGGGCGGATTCTGCGGCGCGGCAATGATTTGAAGAACGTGCTGCGGGTGCTGGAAAAGAAACTTATCCGCGCGGTTGATTAAAGCCGCTTTAGAGCCGTGATATCACCACCGCTGGCGGCTTGAATGCGCGCAACCGCGTTGGCCAAGGGTTCGATCGCCACTGCCATATGATGCGCGTTGGCGTGGATCAGCGTTTTGGGGTCGGTCATCACACCGACATGGCCTTGCCAGAAAATCAAATCTCCGCGCTGCAAAGGCGCGTCTGGTGGCAGGGTGTCGCCAAGTTCTGTGATCTGCATGTCAGTGTCGCGGGGGCATTTGATACCGGCGGCATTCAGTGCAAGTTGAACTGCCCCTGAACAATCCA
>DJBQ01000145.1:26771-33768 GCA_002430125.1 Rhodobacterales bacterium UBA5972 | reverse complement strand
GAAATCTGGGTGGCGATGGGTTATTGGCTTGAGATGTTGCAGCGGTACGAAATGGCCATCGGTCAGTTTGGCAAAGTTTCCGGTCTGGGCGGCGACGGCCAGTTTCGAGCCAAAGGAAAGCGCGGCGATTGCCCGACTTTTGATATCGGGCAATTTATAGGCGTGGCTGGCAAGAGCGGCGACTTTATGGGTCATGGGTTCGGGGGCGGTCAGATGGTCAAGGCGGACATAGCCGCAATAGCCGTCTGCGGTGGTTTGGCCAAAGGCGAAATCGTTTTGCCGCTCGATCACCAGAAGCCCGGCACCACGCAGAAGTTGGCAATCAAGCCCGCCATCAGCTGAGCGCAAAAGATCAGCCACAGGGGACGCGACAGCGCATAGTTCTCCGTCTACATAGCGATCGGCGGCAATTACGCCTTTGAGGGCGGCCAAGGCGACCTTTCGGTTGCCGGGTGTCAGTCGCGGATGCATTACAGGTCCAGTTTCTGACACAAAGCTTCGAGAATGGCGCGGCCACCCAGAAATGCACCGCCTTTGGGGCGACCCGGGGCCGCCGTTGGCATCCAGCCGAATATATCAAAATGTGCGAAACTGGTGGTGTTTTCGACAAAGCGGCGCAGAAACAGCGCGGCGGTGATTGATCCGGCAAATCCGCCTGACGGTGCGTTGTCGAGATCGGCAATGTCAGGTTCGATCATCTTTTCATAGGGCGCATGAAACGGCATGCGCCACAGAGGATCGCCAACTTTGCGGCCCGCCCGCACCAATGCATGGGAAAGATGGTCATCGTCGGTATAATACGGGGCCACGTCCGGGCCTAATGCCACGCGTGCAGCCCCGGTCAGAGTTGCCATACAGAACAGATAATCCGGTTTTTCCTCGTCAGCCAGAGCCAGTGCGTCGGCCAGAACCAAGCGTCCTTCGGCATCGGTATTGTTGATTTCAACGGTCAGGCCTTTGCGCGATGTCAGCACATCGCCGGGGCGGATCGCACCGGCGGACACCGAATTTTCGACCGCTGGCACCAGTACCCTGAGGCGCACTTTTAGCCCAAGTGCCATGATGATATGCGCCAGTCCCATGACGGTCGCCGCCCCGCCCATATCCTTTTTCATCAGTCCCATTGTAGCACCCGGTTTCAGGTTCAGGCCGCCAGTGTCAAAACACACGCCTTTGCCGACCAGCGTGACCTTGGGATCGCTATTCTTACCCCAGGTCATGTCGAGCAATCTTGGCTGTTGGTCCGAGGCCCGCCCGACAGCATGGATCATCGGGAAGTTATGTTTCAGCAATTCATCGCCGCGCAAGATCCTGGTTTTAGCCTTGTGCTGTTTGGCCAATTGCAGAAAAGCCTTTTCAAGCTGTTCCGGCCCCATGTCACTGGCGGGTGTGTTAATCAGATCGCGGGCCAGAAACTCGCCCTCGATCATTGTTTCAAGGCGTTTTGAGTCGATGCCTTTCGGTGCCTTCAGGCGCACGGCAGACGGTTTTGCGCCCTTGTAGCGATCAAAGCGATAGCCCGCCAAAAGCCACGCATAGGCGGCTTCGGTCAGGTCGGTCCCGGCAAGGTTGCTTTCTATGTGAAAGGTACCATCTGGCAGGCATTCTGCGGCTTTGGCAAAGTGAAACCGGCCACGCGCCCGGGCCTTTGCATCGCCCCAACCGAATAACACAGTTGAAACGCCGCCGTCAGCGCCAGGAACTGTCAAACACGACCCCAAAGATGCCGTAAACTTTGCCGCACTAACCCAGTTTTGCACAACACTTGTCTGGCCATTCAGCCAGTCGTCAAGGCCAGATTTTTCCAGCACATGTACCGGAATTGACGAAATACCGGGGTCTGCGAATTTGGTGGACATTGTCGGCCTCCTGCTGAGTTAGATCGCAGACTAGCCCAAATACCGATGCTGGCAAGAGCCGTCACATCGGCAGCGCCGCCCCGTCAATCGCCGCCGCCAGTGATGCATCGCCAACCCTGACCAGCCGATGCGTTACTGCATGCAGTGCGTTGATGTCCGGCTTGTCGACGCAACTGACCGCGTCTTGGGCCACCCGGGCAAGCGCGAGCAATCCCAATTGCTGGCTGATCGCTGCCAATCCACGGGCGGTTTTTCGCAGGTGTTCAAGATCTGACAGCAGCAGCGATTGTTCAATACTGCCAATTCGTTCAGCAACCTCAACGATGGCGCGTTCGATCACGTCCTGCGAGGCAGCATCGCCCAAACTGTTTTGTAACAGCCGAAATGATTCCGCATGTACGGAAACTTTTTCGGAAATCTTCAAATGCGAAACAAGACTCATCCGCTTCCCTTTCCAATGCCCAACCCAGTCGAACCATACGGGTCAATTCCTGAACGGGTGGTTATTTTGCCGCTGCCTGTGGTGTGATTTTGGCTCGCAATTTCCGAAAATTCTTTTTAATGTTCCGCAAACAAAAAAGGCTGTCTGATGGATTACGTGCGACCCCTCCCTTCTTATCTGGTTAATCGGTATCACGGCTGGCGGGCGACCCAGTATAATGACAACAAGGCGTGGTATCGCCGCTTGGCCGAGGACGGTCAGCATCCGCGTGTGATGGTGATTTCCTGTTGCGACAGCCGGGTGCATGTCACGTCGATTTTCGGGGCGGAAACCGGCGAGTTTTTCATCCACCGCAATATCGCCAATCTGGTGCCGCCCTATGAACCGAACGGCGATCATCACGGCACGTCTGCGGCAATCGAGTTTGCGGTTGTGTCGCTGAAGGTCGCAAATATCATGGTGATGGGGCATTCCAATTGCGGTGGGGTCAACGGCTGTCATGCCATGTGTACCGGCCACGCGCCCGAGCTTGAGCTGGAAACCAGCTTTGTCGGGCGGTGGATGGACATTCTGCGCCCCGGTTTTGAGCGTGTGAAAGACCTGCCTGACAGCGCGACGCAGATCAGTGCGCTGGAACGGCAAGGCGTTATGATCTCGCTGGAAAACCTGATGACGTTTCCGTTTATTCAAAAGGGCGTTGCCGAGGAATCGTTGACCCTGCATGGCCTGTGGAACGATATTGCCAGTGGTGCGCTTGAATCGTTTGATGGCGCGACACAGCGGTTTGTCGAGATTTGAACGCCTCAGCTTCACACAAACGTGAGACCGGTGGGGCGTGATTAAGTCTATTCTTTGCGCAGCCGTACCGCGAAAGGAATGACCATGATCCGTAATTTCAGAATTGCTTTTGCTATATCAGCGGCATTATCACTTGCTGCTGTACCGTCAGTTTGGGCTGTTGGTACTGAAACCCAAACTCCCGCGGCAAGCTCTGAATATCCTGCTGCGAAAACCGCTGTTGACGCGCAAAAGTACCAAAAGGCGATCACTTTGTTGCTGAAAGTGGTCAAAGCCGACAAGAAAAACGCTGATGCATGGAACCTTTTGGGGTATTCGAGCCGCAAACTGTCGCGGTTCAAGGATGCTGCGAAATATTACGATGTGGCGTTGAAACTGAACCCCAAGCATCTTGGCGCGCTGGAATATCAGGGCGAGCTTTTCGTTGAAACTGGTGCGATGGCTAAGGCCAAAGCGAACCTGGCACAACTGTCCAAGCTTTGCGGCAATTGCGAAGAATATCGCGATCTGAAAAAGACCATCAGCAAGGCTGGTTCATAACGGCAGTAGTTGGCCGCGGTTAACGGCCGACAACCAGATCTTTGTCAGACGGCCACAAGGCTTCATAGCCAAACTCGATTTGCCGCGACTGACCGGCGGGCAGCGCAAACTGCCACGCCATTACGCCCCTGTTGCCGTCAACGTCGATTTCCGTTGGCTTGGGTTGCGCTTGTATGTTGATTTTCAGGTCTTCCTGTTCGGAAACCGGAATACTGTCCAGGACACGCACTGGCAGATCAAAGGTCAAGTGGCTGGCGATCGTCGTGCGATGCCGCAACACCTGGCGGTTAGACGAAGAAATGATCCCGACATCGCCGTCAATCTTTTCAGCCACATCACGGCGCATTTCGATGCCGTCATATTCACCTAAGGACAGTTCGATTTCCTCGCCAATGCCGATGGCGGGCATGTTGCCTTGGCCGATATAGACCCCATCGCGGAAAATCTGGATCGATCCGGGCAGCAATGGCCCGCCCGAGGTGTTTTTCAGCTTGGCGATCAGAAAGGCGATCTGGGCTGACGACAAGGTGACATCAACGCTTTGCCATGCTTCGGAGCCGGAAAAGATTACGACAGCCGCGCTGCGGTCGATGGAAATCTTGCCCTTTGCGCCTTTCTGATCCAGCTTAAGATCGTACTGGGCGCGGCCTTGGCTTCTTTAGCGGCATCGGATTCGACTTTCGGTACGGGATACAACCCGCTGGGACGCGCATCGTAGGCGATGATCTGAACGCCGGGATGATCGAACGAGATTTGCGGCCCGTTCATAACGCCCGTGCCTTCCAGCAAATCCGCCAGCACGATCACATGCTTGCCCGCCGGTACGTTGATATCCGCACTGCGGGTAATTCTTGCGCCATCGGGGCTGATCACCGCCGAGGTGATCTTGCTGCGCACCACGTATTCGCCTGTAGTAAGTGGTGTGGTCAAACTTAGTGCCAATGCCAAAACTGGCATAAAACGCATCGGGCCAGCCTTTGAAATCAATATGATTCCAAGACTGGCCCTAATGGGGGGAATAATCAACTGTGACGCGAGGCCTTAGCCCTTTTTCAGCACCTTTTGGCCCAACAGTTCGGCGATCTGCACGGCGTTCAATGCTGCACCCTTGCGCAGGTTGTCGGACACGCACCACAGGTTGATGCCGTTATCAATCGTCGGGTCCTGACGGATGCGGCTGATATAGGTGGCAAAGTCGCCGACGCATTCGACCGGGGTGATGTATCCGCCGTCTTCGCGTTTATCGATCACCATGATGCCGGGGGCTTCGCGCAGGATGTCGCGGGCTTCTTCCTCGTCCAGATGTTCCTCGAACTCGATATTGATCGCTTCGGAATGGCCGACAAAGACCGGAACCCGCACGCAGGTCGCGGTGACTTTGATCTTGGGGTCCAGAATCTTCTTGGTTTCGGCGACCATTTTCCATTCTTCTTTGGTTTGGCCGTCTTCCATGAACGTGTCGATATGCGGGATCACGTTGAAAGCGATCTGCTTGGTGAATTTTTTCGGTGCGCGCTCCTGACCGGGCACATAGATGCCTTTGGTCTGGTTCCACAACTCGTCCATGCCTTCTTTGCCGGCACCCGACACGGATTGATAGGTCGAAACCACCACGCGCTTGATCGTGGCGCGGTCATGCAGCGGTTTCAGCGCGACCAGCATCTGAGCGGTCGAACAGTTGGGATTGGCGATGATATTCTTCTTGGAATAGCCAAAGATCGCGTCGGCGTTCACTTCGGGTACGATCAGCGGTACGTCGGGGTCATAGCGGTAATGCGAGCTGTTATCGATAACGATACAACCGGCTTTGGCCGCTCTGGGCGCATATTTTTTGGTCGCCTCGGAGCCAACAGCAAACAGCGCGATATCCCAACCGGTAAAGTCGAAGGTGTCCAAGTCCTGGGTCTTCACGGTTTTTTCGCCAAAGCTGCATTCGGTGCCAAGGGATTTGCGGCTGGCAAGGACTGCTAGTTCATCCACCGGGAACAGGCGTTCCGCCAGAATGTTCAGCATTTCGCGACCCACATTACCTGTGGCACCCGCGACGACGACTTTGTAACCCATTTGAAGTCTCCTGAGGGGTTGGTTTAGGACTCGGCCTTCTACCGCAATTCCCGCAGGAGATAAAAGGACTTTAAGCGCGCAGTCCGCCCGACTTTAGCGGATAGCGGTTGGCCAGTGTCATCTGCACCGCGCGCCAAACCGGGTTGCCGGTCATTTCCGCCGTATGTTGTGGCATTTGGCGGGCCAGAATCCCCAGCCGGGTTTCAAACGGCACATAGGGATAGCTGTCCACCAACACCCCCTCCAGCGGGGCGATGTCGCGGCTCTGGAATTCCCAGGTCAGGCTGGTCAGGGGGCCGTCATCATGGTGACGGGCTGTGCGCGCTTGCCAGTGATATGTCTCGCCGGTCCAGATCAGGACATCGCCGGGTTCAGCAGGCAATGCGCGAATGGCCAGAAGGCTTGAATCCGCCCTAGCCGGATCAGGTTTGCCATAGTTGCGATCCTGACTTGCCGGTACCGCATAGACGCAGCCGTTTCGGGCGGTTGCACGGGTCAGCGGCATCCATACGGTCACCGATTTTGGCCGCCCATCAGCAAAAACCCCCTGACGCGGGCGGCGGCGATGGGCCGGTACGCCCTGATCGCCATGGGTGCTGAAACTCGCGCTGAAATTTGGCACCATCATGGCCTTGCCGCCAAACAAGACGTTCAGAACCTCGCTGAGTTGCCCGGCTAAGGCCCAGGCTTCGTCGTAGACCCCAATAAAAGCGGGCGGCAGACCGGCCGACACGATCCGCTGCACGACTGTGGCGAGCAAAGCGAAATCGGCTTCCATGCCCGGCTGTTCAAGATGCAGGAACCCGTCATTGACAAGCGCCATCATTTCTTTGTGCGCCAGATCTGATTGACGTGAAATCGTACTGCGCGGTTGGGCGTCCGATATTGTCAGTTCAGGGGCCATACGGCGCCAGAATTCAGCGCTTTGCGCAGCAATCGCCAGCCCCTTGGGAAGCGTTTGTTTAGAAGGCAGCATAGTAAACTCCGATACTTCGCTGACGACCTCGGATAAGTCCCCAATTCTTAGTGGGATCGGTCAGCGATTGATGTTCTTTTCTCGCAAAAAGATGTGCCTTAGTCCTGCGACCATGTCAAACATTTGTCACAAAGTGACCAATATTCAGCACCTTAGTGGCTTGATTTCCGCACATTCCAATTCATTTTGGAAACAGTAGGGCGTTGCTGGACCCATTGATCGCAAGGGGCAGAAATTATGTGCAAACTGCCACATTTCACTGCCTTGCCTTCGCCTTGTTGATTCGCGGATTATTCGACTAACCGACTAACCGACTAA